>NZ_JBRAHS010000009.1:0-137337 GCF_052743555.1 Desulfosoma sp. | reverse complement strand
GAGCAGAATCGAAGATGGGAGGAGCAGAATCGAAGATGGGAAGAGCAAAGGGAGGAGCAGAATCGAAGATGGCATGAGCAGAATCGAAGATGGGAGGAGCAGAACCGTAAATGGGAGGCCAATCAGAAAACCATCAATGGTATTTTGGAGACACTGAAGGCGCAGGCGCAAAAGCATGAGAGCAGCATCGGCGCCCTGGGAGCCCGCTGGGGATTGCTCTCCGAAGCCTCCTTTCGAAACGGCCTCAAAGCCATCTTGGAGGAGTCTTTCGGTGTCGAAGTGCGGAACGTCACCGAATACGATGAAAAGGGGGGGAGGTTTTCGGACAACCCGATCAGGTGGAGCTGGATGTCGTCATCCATGACAACCTGCTGATCCTGTGCGAAATCAAATCTTCCATCAGCAAATCGGACATGTACGCCTTTGAAAGAAAGGCGCGTTTATATGAGAACCGTTACCAGCAAAAAGCTGTGCGAAAACTCGTCATCTCCCCCATGCTGGACGACCAGGCCAAAGAGGTGGCCCGCAGACTGGGCATCGAGGTCTACAGTCACGCCAATGATGTGAAGCCTGGCAAACCAAGCGAATAATCTCCTCTCTGGCGCCACCCCAGAGGTTTTCTCCATAAACCCCCTAACGTTGTCTGCCGTCAGATTTTTCCAAGAAGGTCCCATTCTTAGCTCGTTTTGTCTTACAAACAGCGCTAAGGAAGCGCTGCTCGCGTTTGCCGGAAAGATGGCATTCACCGTGGCGTGAGCCGGATGAAAACCAGCGGCCCCACCCAAAGGGGATAATCCCCAAGGGGCCAGGAGGAAAATCCGTCTAAGCCGCACAGCGCTCGGTGGCGACGCACACGCGGTTTCGTCCCGTGCGTTTGGCATGGTACAGGGCTTCATCGGCAGACTGAATGAGGGCGTCGGGAACCGAGGGGCCACGGGCCGTGGCCACCCCGGCACTGAGGGTGACCGAGACGGCGACCGAGCCGGAAAGGATGGGGCGATTAGAAACGGCTGCGCGAATCCTTTCGGCCACAGCGATGGCGAAGTCCGTGTCGGCATGCGGGAGCACCACCAGAAATTCTTCCCCACCAAAGCGACCCACGATGTCATAGGAACGGATCACGCTCTGCACGCGGGCCGCCGTTTCTTTGAGCACATGATCGCCGACAAGATGGCCGTAAGTGTCGTTGATCTTCTTGAAATGGTCGATGTCCATCATGAGCAGACTCAAGGGTTGCTTTTCCCTGACCGCTCGGTCCACCTCTTCCACCAGCCTCTGGTACGCGGCGCCTCGGTTGTACGTTCCCGTCAGAGCATCGCGGGTGGCCTGAACGCGCAAGGCCTCGCGGGCGGCCACCAGTTCTTCGTGCAGGGCAATGATGCGGCGCCCGATGCCCACACGCACCTGAAGTTCACTGGGGTCAAAGGGTTTGATCATGTAATCGTCGGCGCCGGCTTCCAAACCGGAAATGATTTCCTGCCGGCTGGTTTTGGCGGTCAGGAGAATCATGTAGACGTAGCGGTCCGTGGGAACTTCCCCACGCACTTTGCGACAGATATCCACACCGTCCATCCCGGGCATGACCCAATCTAAAACGGCCAGCCTCGGCGAATCCTCACCCTGAAGGACATTCCAGGCGGCATCTCCTGACGGCGCCGTCACCACCTCATAGCCCCATTTGGTGAGCATAGAAGCCACCATTCTCCGCGTTGTGCTATCGTCGTCCGCCACCAAAATCTTCATGCTCTTTTTTCCCCCATTAAAAGCTTACAGCCTCTGACGACGCCCCCACATCGTGAACCGCCATGGTCAATCGATCCGCCTGTTCCTTGACTACGGAGCACAACGGGAAAAGATCGCCCGGATTTTCAGGGTCTGCGGCCTGCTCCAAAGCCCGAGCCGCTTCACTGAGCCGATGGGCCGAGATATTGGCGGCGGCTCCTTTGAGGCTGTGAGCCAGGCGTTTTGTCACCGTCATGTCGCCTTTTTCCAGGGCCTCATCAATTTCTTTCAGGCGCTGCGGAAGTTCCGCGACGAATTCCGAAAGGATTTCCCACGACAGATCCATGTCCCCTCCAAGGCGATCCACCAGTTCGTCCCAATGGAAGACTTCGTGATCCACGGTCGCCCCTGCGGCAAAGCTTGATACGGCTTTCACAGCCTCCTTTTCAACCACGGCGTCTCCCTGCGCGGTGCGGTTCTTTTGCCGTTCAATGGCCGCCCGAAGATCTTCCAGGCGAAGAGGTTTGGGAACATAGTCGTCCATGCCTGCCTTGAGGCATACTTCTCTGTCGCCAGGAAGGGCGTGGGCCGTCATGGCGATGATGGGCACGCGAGGATTCTTGACCGGCACCAAACCTTTTCGAATCATTCGCGTCGCCTCCAAACCGTCCAGAACCGGCATTTGCACATCCATGAACACCAGGTCGTAGGTCTGCCGGCCAAGCGCCTCAAGAGCTTCCTTGCCGTTGCTCACCACATCCACACGACACCCCAGCTTGCTGAGACACCCAGCTGCGACTTTCTGATTGACCGCATTGTCTTCCGCCAGAAGCACCACTAGGTTTGGCGTTTCTTTGCCCGGGCTCAAACTCTCCGGGGCAAGAGCCTCGTCGTGCACCTCCTGGGCGAGATCGAGACATGCCAGGAGTGCGTTATAGAGCTTGGAGTACCTGACCGGTTTGGTCAGAACCGCCCGGAACAGCCCCTCTTTTTTGAGTCGTTCCCCCAAGGCTGGTGTCACCACAGACGTGAGAAGGAGGCATGGCGTGTGCGAAAGTTTCGGATCGCCGCGGATCTGCCGTGCCACTGTCTCCCCGTCCATCTCAGGCATTTGCATATCCAGAATCACCAGATGAAAAGGCGTTCCATTGCCCTGAGCCTCTCGAAGTTTGGCCAATGCCGCCGGCCCGTCGGGCGCCTCATCATGGGCGTAGCCCCACACCCGAAGCATTTCCGTAAGCACAAAGCGGTTGGTGGCATTGTCGTCCACCGCCAAAACGCGCGTGCTCCGTATGCGCTGCAGCACTGTTTCATCGACGCGCAAGTGTTCTGTCTTCTCAGAGCCTTCGCCCATTTCCAGCGCGGCCATGAACCAGAACGTGGACCCTTTCCCCACTTCACTGTCCACGCCCATCACACCGCCCATCATTTCCACCAGCCTCTTGGAAATGGTTAGGCCCAGGCCTGTGCCGCCGTACTTTCGCGTAATGGACGCATCTGCTTGGGAAAAAGACTGAAAAATCGCATCGAGCTGATCCTTGGGAATGCCGATTCCTGTGTCTCGAACGGCAAATCGCACCGACACCCTTTCCTGCTGGGGTTCGCTTTCCGCTGGCGCCACACTGAGAACAATTTCTCCTTTTTCAGTAAACTTGAGTGCGTTGCCCACCAGGTTGAGCAGAATCTGGCGCAACCTCGTCGGGTCCCCTCGAAGATAGCGGGGCACGGCCGCATCCACCAGACAGGCCAGTTCCAGCCCTTTTTCATGGGCTTTAACTGCCATAGTCTCCGCCACACCTTCCACCAGGGCCCGAAGATCGAAATCCACGTGCTCCAGTTCCATTTTGCCCGCTTCGATCTTGGAGAAATCCAAAATATCGTTCAGTAGGGACAACAGCGCCTCGCCGCTTTTCTGAATGATGTCCACGTATTCCCTTTGCAGGGGAGTCAGAGGTGTGTCTTGCAGCAGCCGGTTCATGCCCAGAATGCCGTTCATGGGCGTGCGAATTTCATGGCTCATGTTAGCCAGAAAGAGGCTCTTGGCCTGATTGGCCACTTCCGCTTCCACGGCAAGGCGGTTGGCCCGCGCGATGGCCTCCTCCAGTTCTTCGTTGCTTTTTTCCAAAGCCTCCAGGGTCAGGCGCACCTCATGGTCCCGAGCAGCTACGGTATCCGCCATCTGTTTCATAGCCCCCACCACGCGGTCCAATTCAGCCACGCCACAAGGTTCCAGGCGATCCACGTCGCTGGCATGACCTTCGGCCACATAGGCCAAAGCCCGAGAAAAGCGTTCCAAAGGTCTTTCGACAACCCTTTCCAACTGTTTTTTGGCCGCTGTCAACATGAGGACTGTGGAAACGCACAACAAAATTACTGCCAGCCCCAATGCCTCTGCCACCGGGCTCAGAAGACGCCGCAGAGGCGTGGCCACACAAAGAATCCAGCCGCGTTCGGGCATGAACGCCGCCGTGGCCAGATACCACGTGGCATCCCACCTGCTCAGGGCCACGTGGAGTTTTCTGTCCGAAATCACACGATCCAGTACCGAAATATGCCTTAGGTTGGTCTGCCGGGCCACCAGATCCCGATTGGGGTGCGCCACGACGTTCCCGTAGCTGTCCACCACAAAGGCGATGTCCCCGGCACCCGTCGCATCCACCACGGATTCCACGTAGGTTTGAATCTGCGAAAGGTTCAGTTCCCCCATCACGAAGCCTGAGGAAGCGCGCCTAACGGTCAGGGAAACCGTGACTTTTCCGGTTTCCTGGGACACATAGGGATCGGAGACCGTTTCAAGGTTTTCGGTATCCTTAAGCAGAGATGGAAGAAACCCGGAGAAGTCCATGCCTTCAATGCCGGAAGGATGGCTGACGAGCACCATGCCTTGGGCGTCGGTGACGATCAGACGATCGAAATAGGGCACGGCACGATGGGCCCTCTCCAGAATCGACGGGCGACCGTTGATGTCCCGCAGATCCACGTCAGCTAAGATGTGGAGCGCTGACGAGGCATGCGTCATGTAGGCCTGAAGGGATGTTATCAAGGGGCGAATAACCTGACGGTGATGGTTACGCAGAGCCTGGAATTGCTGATAACCCACAAGAAGAATGGCCAAAGACACCACGATCAGGCTTAAGAAAAAGATTTTGGGTCCCATTTGAGATCGCACGACTGATGCCAAAGGTGCACTTTTCATCTCGTCTCTCCAAGGCGACGCAGCACATGAAAGCGCCCTTGCGCAACCTTTTCCACCACACACGGCAGAATGCGCTCACCTGAAGGAGTCAGGCGCAGCGGCCCGGTCGGTCCGACCATCTCGTGGTCTTGAATCAGAGCGGTGCGCAAAGGAATGTGCCCGTCCAGGGATTTCTCCAGGGCGCGTGTGAGAAGCAGTACGGCTTCGTAGCTGAAGACAGCGGCGTGGTTTGGGTCTTTGCCGAACCGATGCCGATAAGCGCTTATAAACTTTTTCATCTCCGCAGAAGACGTCTCGGGATCCAGATGCACAGCGCTCACCAGTTCCACGCCTTCGACTGTGCGCCCCCCCGTAGACCATGAGCTCCGCCGACCGAGCCCAAAAGGACGTAAATACGGCGGCCTTGATGCCTTTCCGGGCCAGCCACTGGCACAGGTAAGCAGTTTCCTTGGCGGACGCTATCACTAGAACCGCCTCAGAGCCCGTATGCTGGATAGGCTGCATGAGGGACTCCCATGCGCTCGGCATGGAGGACCGAAACGGGTACTGCGCCACAACAATGCCCCCTCTTCGACGAAAAGCCTCCCCAAAACCTTCGGCATACGCCTTGGCAAAGGCTTCATTGTCCGCATCCCAGAGGACGACGACAGTGCGCGCATGCCGGTCCAACAGGATGCGCTCGGCCAACGCTTCCACCTGCACAGCATCTGAAGGGGCCATGCGAAACAGGGCGTCGGCTCGATTATCCAGAACTTGGGAAGATGCCGTCGGGCTGAGGCACACGGCGTCGAATTGATCCACGGAAGGAAGGACCGCTAGCACCTGCGTGCTGGTCATGGGTCCAAGAAAAATGCGATCACCCTGCGACAGCAGCTGATGGACCGAGGCCACCGCTCCGGAGACGGTCCCCTCATCGTCTGCAAGGACGAGTTCAAGGGGCCTTCCCTTCACGCCCCCCGAGGCGTTGACGAATTCCGCAACGAGCATGGCCCCGTTGCGGCCGTGCGTTCCAAGATCGGAGAACCGCCCCGTCAGGGGACCGACAAAACCCACGCGGACAGGATCCTTGAAGAAGCAGCCCTTCAGGGGCACCCATGAGACCAGAAAACACAGAAGAAACCCCATGTGTTTCATGGACCTTATGCCCCGCCTTCCCTTTCTCTTCCAGAGGCTTCGGGCATCCAGAAGCCCGCTTACCCCCAGCTGCCTTTGCTTTTCTGCCATGGATTGATTCGGTAATCGGCGAATTCTTGACACAACTTTAGACTTTTTTGCCCGACCGGATCGAAAGAAAATCTTTTTGGGTGGGGTTGCCAACGTTTGGTCAAAGTATTCTCGGTCAGGCTACGGGACGGCTTCACGGAAGGATCGTGGGCTGGGGAGGTAATGAGGTAATAAGGAAAAACCCCGCTCTGGCGGCTTTAGCACCGAAGGATGGCGCAAGTCCGTCCGCTCTTGAACATGGCCGAGAGCCCACGTTCTGACCATAAGCACCGGCCAGCCCGTGGTCGGGCACGCTGCCGACAGCCGAAGTTTCGATCAGGACAAAAAAGCGCAGGAACTCAAGACATCCAAGCTGCGCAGGCACGATCGCTGATGGGAGCTGAGATCGCTGTGATGCAACCGTTTGCTGAGCTCCCACCATAGGGTCGGAATCCACCAGTCCTTAAACCCCATGCGAAGGGCTTGAGCGATGTCCACCAACAGGCACAGCTTTTCCAGGGGTACGCCCTGGGATTCCAGAATGCGGCGCAATTCCGTGCGCACGGCTTTGGTCAAGGCACGGTGCACTTCGGGAAGATCCTGAGGCACGCCCCAGGAGGCCAAGGCCGTGTGCAGGAATTCCAGGCGGGCCAGAAAGGTCTGGCGTCGAAAGGTTCCCTCGGCTCCGTTTTCGCGAAAATGGCCTTCCCTTGCATTTTCTTCTTTGAGCACGGGTTTCAAGACATCGAGAATCTGACGCTCCACAATGCGGCGCACGGAATCCTTGATGTCCGGCGGCAAGGCAATGCCCCATTCCCGCAGGGACCAGAGAAGGGCTTGATGCGCGCTGAAAAAGCGCTTTTGAAATTCCGTGTAAAAATGAAGCTGATCCTCAGCCAGCCTGTAAGCGATGCCCATGCGCACATCTTCGGGAACATCCTTGAGGGAATACGCTTCGGCCTCCGACATATCATCCAGGCAGCGCAGTAGAGAAGCCACCCCTTCCACGGCGCACGTTTGCAGGTTTCGAACCAAAGGGTCAAATGCGGCCTCGTCTTTCATGGGCTTCACGGAGACCCGCAAATCCAAACCTCCGAAGTGCACGACCGCGTAAGCGCATCGGGTGTTCCTTTCCGTTCGGGCATCTTCCACGTCTATGATGCCCACCTGGCACGGCACGGGGTACTCACAAAGAAAACGCTCTTGCAAAGGCCGAAGCCTAAAGACATGAAGGCGCTCCCTAGAGGGCGCTTTCAGGGCCAGAGATTCCATTGCCACTCCCGCGCACACATTAAAGGCTGAGATGCGCTTGGGCATCACCAAACGACGAACCACGTGGGCTCCATGCCCCATTTCGGGAAGGTTGCTGGGCGCCTTTTCCAAGATCCTCAAAAAGATCTCTTCCAAAGGGGAAGCCCCGGTGAGGCGCGCCAATTCCATGGCGCGGCAGGCATGGGCAAGAATCATCTGGGTTTCCAGGCCGCTGACATCGTCAAAAAACCATCCGCAGGACGTGTACATGGCCATAGCTTCCCGTTGCATTTCCATCAGTTCGAGCACTTGTCGCCTCTCATCCGGCCCCAGGGGTTTTAACTGATGTCTCTGAAAAAAAGGCTCCTTTTCGGCGGTGCCCTTGAGCAAGACGTGGATATAGTCATTTCGAGCCGCCCATGGATCCCTAAGCATTGCGGCCGCTTGCTTTTCAAAATGAAGGGCCATGGCGTCCCGCACCGTGTCCAGAGCTTCCCTCAGGGGCTCGCGCCATTTTTGATGCCATTCGGGATGGGCGCCACTTTGGCATCCGCAATCTGTGCGCCATCGCCCAACACCGTGGGCGCAACTCCACGCCGTCTCCGGCACGATCTCCACCTCAGCCTTGACGGGAAACCGATCCAGAAAAGCCGCGTAATTCATTAGCTCTATGGTGGCCTCCTTTTCCAAGACCTGAAAGGCCGCGGCTAAAGCCATGTCCCCAAACTTAAAATGGTGCCCGTAGGATTCGCCGTCGGTGGCGGCATGGACCAGCCACGGCTCCCCGGACAGGGCATTGGAATCGGCAAAGGCCGCACGAAGCGCCGACAGAAGCCGGGAGCTGTGTTCCAGAAGCCGCTCAAAAGCAATGCCGCGAGCGATGTCGGCGTTGTAGAAGAAGAGATGGATCCACTTGCCGTTAGGGCATTGATACCGGTATGCTCGACCATAGGGAATGGCACCGTCTCGAACGTCCCGCCACACCGTGGATTCTCCTTCCACAAAACGCCATCGAGCCGCCTGATGGGGAGCCAGAATGGTGAACCGTATGCCGGCCTCCGCTAGCACCGTCAGCGTTTCGTGGTCCACGGCGGTTTCCGGCAGCCACATCCCTTCGGGGTTGCGTCCGTAGCGATGACGAAATTCGGCGATCCCCCAGTAGACCTGGGTTTCCTTGTCCCTTCGGTTAGCCAAAGGCAAAATAATGTGATGATAGGCTTGAGCCAGAGCATTTCCCCGGCCGGCCAGACGCTTGGCACTGCGCCGGTCCGCTTCCACAAGCCTTTGCATTACCCAGGGATCATGCTTTTCCAACCAGGCCATCAAGGTAGGGCCGAAATCAAAGCTCAGCCATTCATAGTTATTGCGCAGCGCCAAAATGCGGTTTTCGTGGTCCACGAGGCGAGCCGCCGCGTTGGCACGGTAGCATTCGTTGGTGATGCGACGGTTCCAGTCGTGATCGGGATCGGCACTGGGTTCCCGCGCAACGGCGTTGAGCCATGGGTTTTCTCGAGGCGGTTGATAGAAGTGGCCGTGCAGGCACACACCGCGCCACGCCCCCTGAGGCTTGGCCGTCATGAAAATCCTCCTTTATCGGGTTCTTCGTCCTTGTGCCGCTTGAAGTGCAGCGCCGCCTGGTACGCGTCCCGGTGACGAACCCGGTAGAGCTTTTGCACCTCTTCCACGGCGTGCCGTAGGGAATCCCCTTGGTCCAGATATGCCTGGAGGGTCTCCTTCCAAGAAACGTTCTGCAACCCCTCACTTTTCAAAGCAGCGGGCGCACCTTCCACTACCAGGGTCACTTCCCCGCGCGTGCCTTCCTTGTAAACGTCCAGGGCATGGGAGACAGTCCCTCGAAACACTTGTTCATGCACTTTGGTCAGTTCTCGAGCGACGGCCAATCGAAGGTTTCCCCAGTGGTCGAGAATATCTTGAAGGGTGCGCGGCAAACGCCGTGGCGACTCGTAAAGCACTCGCGTCATGGAAAGGCTCGCATACTGAAGAAAAAACTTGGTGCGGTGCGCGCCCCTTGACGGCGGGAATCCCAGGAAAGCGAAGGGCTGGGAAGCCAACCCGGACACGATCAAAGCAGCTATAGCCGCACTCGGCCCAGGAATTGGAACCACAGGAAGGTCATGGCGAACAGTTTCCTGAATCAGGGCCACCCCAGGATCGGAAATGCCGGGTGTACCCGCGTCCGTCACCAGGGCAATCTGCGCTCCCTTTTTCAAAAGATCCACGATTCGTCCCAGACCTTCGGCAGAGGTGTGCGCATGGAAGCTGAGGATCGGCACGCGAATCTGGTGGGCGGTCAAAAGCTTTCGCGTGTGCCGCGTATCTTCGGCCACAACGTAGCCCACAGAACGCAAAATCTCCAAAGCCCTCAGAGTGATGTCTTGAAGATTTCCAATAGGCGTCGCCACCACGTACAAGGTTCCCGCGCCATGTTTGGCCGGAGTGCGTCCTCTTTCCTTCATGTGCCTGCTCCTGGCCCATCACCCCAGCCCCTGGGCATCAAACGCTCCGGGAATCCACCGAATCCGCGCATCATTGCCCATCCACTGCACGGCCACCACGTCAAAACGCACCGGCATTCCTAACAAACCCCGATGTTTCAGATACCACAGGGCAACGCGCACCACCCGCATCTTTTTGGCTCGGCCGATGGATTCCTCGGCCATGCCCCAGCAAGCGCTTCGATGGGATCGTATTTCTACAAAAACGTACGTCTCCCCGTCCCGAGCGACAAGATCCACCTCGCCCAGAGAGCACCGGACGTTTCTTTCGAGGATTTTCAGGCCCTGCTCTTGAAGGTAGGTCAAAGCCAGAGTCTCGCTGTCACGGCCGGTTCGCACCCGCTGATGGTCCATAAACCGCATCCTTGACAAGGTACACGCCGTGAAATGATCGTCGATGAATGGGACACGGACCGAACCGCCGAAGCGCCTTCAAGTGCTCCGGGGTGGGATAGCCTTTATGACGGGCAAATCCATAATCGGGATATTGTTCGTGGTAGGTGTGCATGAGTTGATCGCGATACACTTTGGCGACAATGGATGCCGCCGCGATGCAAAGGCTGCGCGCATCTCCTTTGACAACGCCTCGATGAGGGCTGGCAAGGGGCAGAGTATAGGGACCGTCAATGAGCACAAGGTCGGGACGGATTTCAAGACCGCCGACGGCTCGAACCATGGCCGCCAAGGTGGCCCGCAAAATATCGGTCCGGTCGATTTCCTCGGCACTCGCCACACCCACACTGACCGAAACGGCTGCCTGCCGAATTTCTTCAGCCAATGCTTCACGGCGTGCGGCCGGCACTTTCTTGGAATCCACCACGCCGGGAAGATCCTTTCCCTCAGGAAGGATCACCGCAGCGGCCACCACAGGGCCGGCCAAAGGGCCGCGCCCCGCTTCGTCCACGCCGGCTAAAAGACGAAAACCCCGCCGGCGGATTTTGTGATCAAAATCGAACCCGTCCTCCGGCGGGGCTTCCAACAAGGTTCTTTGCATGAGCGGACTATCCTGGGCAGCCGCTTGAGAAAATCCGCGGGCTGTGGGCAAGGCTCGTGGAATGACCCAGATCGACTATCGCCGTTCTTTGATGCGAGCCGCCTTGCCCAAACGTTCCCTCAGGTAGTACAGCCGGGCGCGGCGCACGCGACCTTTACGCACCACTTCGATCTTGTCGATCTGCGGCGAATGAATGGGAAAGATGCGCTCCACTCCGATGCCGTAGGAGACCTTGCGCACCGTCAAGCTGGCTCCCACGCCGCCTCGATGCCGACGAATGACCACACCTTCAAAAACCTGAATGCGTTCCTTGTCGCCTTCTCGAATCTTGACGTGCACCTTCACGGTGTCGCCGACGCGAAACTCCGGAATATCCACGCGCATGAGTTCGCGCTCAAGACTCTGAATCACATTGAAACCCATGATCGTCCTCCACTTGTCTACCCCATTGCCGATCCACATGATGCAGCCCGCAGCGCCGGTCACCGGCGTCTTGTCGGGAACTGCGGATCGCTTACATACTCCAAAAAGAGCTGACACGCAAACATCAAAGTGCCGAGGGCCCCTTTTCTCTGAAAAACCGATCCAAAAGGATGGCCGCGGCACATCGCACCGAAAGATGATTGTAATCCCCCCGGCCTTGCACCGGTCTCAAGGTTCCATGGCAGAGCCTCCAGACCTTTTCGGACAACCCCCATCCCGTGCCAAACACCATCATGCCGGGTCGGCCTGTGGCTTCCAAAATCATTCGAGCTTCCGAAGGCGCTACATCCGTGCCGCTGCCCTGTGCCGATGTCGCCCACAGAAACGGAGACCGCCCCTGTTCCCTTTCCACATCGGCAATGGCCTCTTCCAAGGTGGAAGCCACTCGAAGTCGCCGAAGCGCGCGTTCCCTGTCCGGATGCAGTTGTCCACCAATCCCGTGCAGCCAGTGATGGATCAGCCGATGCACCAACGCCTGTTGATCCTTCAGCGGCGTGATCACGTAACAGGCGGGGAGTTCATAGGTGCAGGCAAGCCGGGCAAGGTCGTGCAAATCCAGATTGGTTACGGCGGCCGCGATTTCTTCCCCGCGTCGATTTTTCACTGGGGCATGCACCAGCGCCACGTAAAGCACAGGACCCTTGACCGTCCTGGGGTCGCTCATGAGGCGTTTTCCCCCTCGCGAAGCAACGCCAGGTCCTGTTCGGACAGGTGCAGTCGTGCAAAAAGATCCGGCCGCCTTTTCTGCGTTCTCAAAAGCGCCTGTTGACGGCGCCACCGAGCAATGCGCCGGTGATCTCCGGACAAGAGCACCTCCGGCACCTTCAGTCCTCGAAATTCTTGAGGCCTGGTGTATTGGGGATACTCCAAGATCGGTTCCCGAAAGGATTCCGCCTCTGCCGAAGCTTCATTGCCCAGGACCTCGGGAAGCAGTCGAGCCACAGCGTCGATCACCACCATGGCAGCCAGTTCGCCTCCCGTGAGGATAAAATCCCCAATAGAGACTTCCTCATCAACAAAATACTGCCCCACCCTTTCATCCACGCCTTCGTAACGGCCACACACCAGCACCAGGCGTTTCAAATGGCTGTATCGTCGAGCGGTAACTTGGTCAAAAAGGGAGCCCTGGGGCGTCAGAAGCACCACATGAGCCGAAGGGCCCAGAGGGGCGAGGGCTTCCAGAGCGCGCACAATGGGTTCGGGCTTCATCACCATCCCTTCACCCCCGCCGAAAGGTCGGTCGTCGGTCATCTGGTGCCGATCCGTGGCGTAGTCCCTCAAATTGTGCACGCGAACGGTCACCAACCCTCTTGCTTGCGCCTTGCCCAGAATACTCTCGTTGAGCGGCCCACCCTGGAACATGCCGGGAAAAATCGTCAGGATGTCAAAGATCATTCGATCAATCCTTCCGGGGGATCCACCACCATGATCCCACGGGACACGTCAATCTCGCGAATGATCTCCGTCACGGCGGGCAGCAACACCTCACGGCCTGCGTCCGTCTCCACCACGTAGAGATCGTGAGCTCGGGTTTCCATGATGCCAACCACTCGGCCCAAAGCCACCCCATCTTTCCTCAGCACTCGCAAACCCACCAACTGGTGATGGTAATACTCGCCGTCGTTGAGCGGCGCCAATTCGTCCTCGGGAACCCCCACCTCCAGCCCCACCAACCGCTCGGCAGCATCCACGCCTTCCATCCTTTCAAAGCGCACCAGCCATTCGGCGCCCAAGGGCCGCTTTTCCACAAGACGCAACGGTCGAGGAACCCCGCTCGTGGAGGGTTGCACGAAGAGCCACTGGCCACATTGGCGACGATAGAGGGTATCGCCATAGGGAGCGATCACAACCGCGCCCCGAATTCCATGAGTCCTGACAATTTTTCCCACGGCCACCCAGCGCGGACCGCTCATAGGACCTATTCGATGATTTCCAGAACCGCCCGTTTTCGAATCTTTGTGGATGCGGCACTGAGGATCGTCCGCATGGCGCGGGCCGTGCGACCTTGCTTGCCGATGACTTTGCCCAAATCTTCCTTGGCCACTCGCAGTTCGATGACGGAGGTTTGTTCCCCTTCAATTTCCAAGACACGCACATGTTCCGGCTTGTCCACCAACGCCCGCGCCATGTACTCAATGAGTTCCTTCAGCATGGTCCACCCCTCCGTTTTCTCAGCGCCGCCTACCCTCAGGTCCCTCAGGAAGCCTCCGGCAGACTCACATTCGCATGCTTGCGAATCAGGCTCATGACCGTCCTCGTCGGCTCCACACCTTGTTCGAGCCAATACCGCAGACGCTCCGTATTGAAAGTGACAGTTTCCGGCTGGGTCAAAGGATTGTAGGCTCCAACGCGCTCGATGAACCGACCGTCACGAGGGGCTTCCGAATGGGCCACCACGATGGAATAAAAGGGTCTCTTCTTGCTGCCCCGACGAGCCAATCGAATACGAACCGGCATGATGGTCTTCTCCCTCCTGTTTTGATCACATTACCTCACGGCCCACACGGGCTCAAAACAAATTCTTGCCCTATACACCAGAGGGCTCGACTCACAAAGAGAAAAATGCCTTCACTTTCTTTTTCTTGACCTTCTTTCCTGGTTTACCGCCCCCCATCACCTGCCGCATCATGCGCCGAGCATCTTCGTAGCTACGCAACAGCTGGTTCACTTCCTGCACACTGGTGCCGCTGCCCATGGCAATGCGCCGCTTGCGACTTGCGTTGATGATGGAGGCATCACGCCGCTCTTCTTTGGTCATGGAATTAATTATGGCCTCAGTGCGCACCAAGGCCTTTTCGTCAATCTGCATCTTTTTGAGTTCCTTGAGCATGCCCATGCC
The DNA here is from genome assembly GCF_052743555.1 of Desulfosoma sp. Taxonomy (NCBI): domain Bacteria; kingdom Pseudomonadati; phylum Thermodesulfobacteriota; class Syntrophobacteria; order Syntrophobacterales; family Syntrophobacteraceae; genus Desulfosoma; species Desulfosoma sp. The sequence continues at coordinate 123,133 of NZ_JBRAHS010000009.1, read as the reverse complement.
GGGAAGCATCTTGAGAATGGATTCCAAGGAACCCAGTTTCTTGATCTGGCGCAGTTGCCGGCGAAAGTCTTCAAGGCTGAAGGAGTTGTCTTGAAACTTTCGCGCCAAATCCAAAGCTTCTTCTTCGTCAAAGGCTTCCTGGGCTTTTTCGATGATGCTCAGCACATCGCCCATGCCCAAAATTCGGGAACTCATTCGGTCCGGGTGAAAAACTTCCAAAGCGTCCAGCTTTTCGCCGACCCCCACAAATTTGATGGGGCACCCGGTCACCGCCTTAATGGACAAGGCCGCACCGCCTCGAGCGTCCCCGTCCAGCTTGGTGAGGACGACCCCGGTCAATTCCAAGGCTTCGTGAAAGGCTCCAGCCACCTGCACCGCGTTCTGACCGGTCATGGCGTCGGCCACCAAAAGGATTTCCTTAGGATGCAGAATGGCTTTGAGGCGCTTGAGCTCCTCCATGAGGTCCGCGTCGATGTGCAGTCGGCCCGCCGTGTCCACAACCACTACGTCACTTCGGCTTTCCTTGGCAAAACCCAAAGCCGATGCGGCAATCTCTTCAGGCTTGTCCTGAAGGGACGCCGCATAGACGGGAATGTGCAGCTGCCGACCCAAGGTCATGAGCTGATCGATGGCTGCGGGGCGATAGACATCGGCTGGAATGAGGCAGGGCTTGCGCCCGCTCTTGGCCAAGTGCCTGGCCAGCTTCCCTGCGGTCGTGGTTTTCCCTGAGCCCTGCAGTCCCACCAACACGATGACCTGAGGCGGCTTGCCGGACAGGTCCAAAGGTATGGCTGTGCCGCCCATGAGCTCGGTCAGGGATTCATGAACGATTTTGATGACCTGCTGGCCGGGCGTGAGGCTTCGCATGACCTCTTGTCCCACGGCCCTTTCAGCAACCCTGGCCATGAAATCTTTGGCCACCTTGTAATGCACATCGGCTTCCAAAAGGGCAAGGCGCACTTCACGCAAAGCGTCCTGAATATTATGTTCCGTGAGTTTTCCATAGCCCTTGAGGCGGCGAAATACCTTTTCTAGTTTCGAGCTCAGGCTGTCAAACATGATCCCGTCCGTTTCTGCGGCTTGCGCTTTGGATTTCTTGGCTTTTTTTTCCGCCGCGGCCCATGCTATATTTTGAACCTGCGTGTGTCAAGAAACGAGAAATCTGAAAGATTTATGCGTTGTCAGACCATCCTGGCACGTGCCCCGTGTCACCCTTGGCATTCGGGCACTCCGGGAAGGCGCGCTCGTTCCAAAGGGCTTCAAAGGCTGAGAGCTTGTCCGAGAATGCCGTTCGAGGTTTCTTGTGTCCGTACTGAGCACTTGTGCGCCGGGAGCAACCCCCAGCGAAGGCGTTCTCTCGGACGGGTTCTCAGGAACGTGGCTGAGAACGCATTTATAACCGTCCACGGGCTGGCACTTTTTTAGGGTCGCATCCAGCTGAAAGAGGCATTTTCGGAATGCCACACTCGGACAACGGGAGGTCGGTCATGGCGGTGATCACCATCAGTAAGGAATATGCATCCCAAAGCGAAGAATTTGCGAAGAAGCTGGCAGACCGTTTGGGCTACGACATTCTTGACCGACAGATCGTGGCCGAAGCAGCCAAGGAGCTGCGCATTTCCCCCAGCGAAGCCCAAAGCTTTCATAAGGAAAGGGAATCCAAGCTGCTGCGCTTCATCGACCGCTACACCTCCAGTGTCGTGCAAAAGGTGGTTGACCGCTCCTATGGCCGGTTGGATGACAAAAGCTATCATGATGTGACCGTCAAGCTGGTGCAGAAAGTGGCCGCCGAAGACAACGTCATCATTCTCGGGTGGGGAGCGCAGTGCATTCTCGCTGATCATCCCAAAGCCATTCATCTACGCTTGGTCAAGACCCTGGAAGACCGCATTCGTTGGCTTCGCGAAAACATGGACATGGACGAGCGCTCTGCTCGAGACCTCATCGAGCGTGAAGAAAGGGAATCGGCGGAATATGTGGAACACTATTTCAACAGAGCCTGGGATGATGCGCACCTGTACCACGCGGTTTTGAACCTCAGCCGCATTCCTCTGGACGACGCCGTGGACTGGGTGGCCCAATGGATCCAAAAAACCACCACCGCTTAAATTTGTGGCCATCGGCACGACGGTGCCTGAAAAGGCTGACATCCATCGTGCTGGCCGCGGGGTGTCTTCCGGGCTTTCTGAACTGGAAGGCTACACCGGTTTGGTCGCAGGAGATCGTTCGGCACCCTGTTCTCGCAGGCACCTGGTACCCGGCCGAGGCCAGGGACCTGCGTTCCACCATCGAGGGGTATCTTCAACAAGCCCGTCTTCACGAAATTGTGCCTTTCGATGCGGATCTTCTGGGCATCGTGGCGCCTCATGCTGGTCTTATGTACAGCGGCCCCGTGGCCGCTTACGCCTACCGAATGGTGCAAGAACGCCCTGTGGATGCCGTCGTGGTGTTAGCGCCAAGCCACCGCGTGGCCTTTACGGGAGTGTCCGTATTTCGCAACGGGCCTTTTGCCACACCGTTGGGCCAGGTGCCCCTGCATACTGAGCTCATTGAATCGATTCTCAACAAGTGCCCCGACGTCCACGACTATCCTCCGGCCCACACCACGGAACATGCCGTGGAGATACAGCTGCCTTTTCTGCAGGTGGTGCTGCCTGTCTTTCGCCTCGTCCCTCTCGTTTTTGGGCACCCTTCTTGGGACACCTGCGAACGGCTCGCGCAAACGCTTCGTGACCTTTCCACATCTTTTCGGTTTCTTGTGGTGGCCAGCACTGACCTTTCCCACTATCACACTGACGAAGAAGCTCGGCGCATAGACGCGCGTGTCTTGGAACGCCTTCGGCACATGGAAGCGCGGGAAATCTGGCAGGAGCTGCGTTCCGGAGTGTGTGAAGCGTGCGGCGCCGCCCCTCTGCTCACTCTCCTGCTTTACGCTCAGAAAATGGGCGCCAAAGAGGTGAGTCTCCTTCGCTACGCCACATCCGCCGATGTCACTGGAGAAAAGAGTCGGGTTGTGGGTTATGCCGCCGCGGCGGTCTGGCACGACGCCGCACAGCAGGCGCAGTCCCCTGTTCAGAACCTCTCAACGCCATCGCCCCCCCCGCGCTTCGGGCGGAAGAAAAAGCCATGCTGATGGCTCTCGCACGGGAAACCCTTGAAGCCAAAATCTTCGGCACGAATCCGCCGAACATCGATCTTTCCACACTTCCGCCGGCTTTGCAGGAACCCTGTGGAGCCTTTGTCACGTTGAAACGCCGTGGGCAACTGAGAGGATGCATCGGGCAGATCGAGGCTCGATGGCCCCTGGCGGTCACCGTTGCACGCATGGCCGTGGCCGCCGCCTTTCATGATCCGCGGTTACCTTCCATGACTCCCGATGAATGGAAAGACGTGGAACTGGAAATCTCCGTATTGTCCCCTCTGGCGCGGCTGCGCGACGCGTCGCAACTCCGAGTGGGAACTCACGGACTCTACCTTCGCAAGGAGACGCAGGCCGGCCTTCTGCTTCCCCAGGTCCCTCTGGAACAGGGCTGGGACGCGGAAACTTTTCTTCGGCAAACATGTCGAAAAGCTGGGTTACCTCCCGAAGCCTGGAAAGACCCGGCTGCGGAAATTTTTGTGTTTACGGCGGAAGTGATCCATGAAAAGTAGCAAGGATTTTTGAAGCCTCCGGCCGTCGCGCTTCGGGGCGTGACCTTCTGCGGTTTCTCGAAAAGAGCTTGTTTGACAATGGCTTGGCCGCAGCCTTTTGGCCTGAAGCCGTAGAAGCGGCGCAAGCCGTAATTCCTTATCGCGCCTTGCGGCGCTCCTTCAAAATGAAACGAAAAGGGCCCCAAAAAGCCATTTTCGGATTTGCTTTTGGAAAGGCAACGGACATGGATCGTCGAACCTTTTGCTGCACCCTACTTCGAGGCACCGTCTGGGCAACGCTTTCGTGGTGCACCGATGCCTTTCGACAACCTTCCAGGGCTTGGGCGCTTTCCTTTCAAAAGGGTTTCATGCAACCTAAGGCGTCTCCCTATTTCACGCCTTTGGGAAACCGCCGCATTCGATGCACTCTGTGCCCTCGAGAATGCGAAGTGGACCCTGGTGAGAGAGGCTACTGCGAGGTGCGGGAAAATCGAAACGGCGTCTACTATTCGCTGGTGTATGGGAATCCGTGTGCCGTCCACGTGGATCCTGTGGAAAAGAAGCCTTTTTTCCACGTTCTTCCAGGGAGCCGATCCTTTTCCCTGGCCACGGCCGGATGCAACCCGGACTGCAAGTTTTGCCAGAACTGGGAAATTTCCCAGGCGCGTCCCGAAAACACACTGAACGTAGCCCTGTCCCCTGAAGACGTGGTGGCTCTGGCCCTGCGGTCTCGATGCGATTCCATTGCTTCCACGTACGTGGAGCCCACCATCTTTTTCGAATACATGAAAGACATCGGTATTCTGGCCTCTCAAGCAGGGATTCTCAATGTCATGCATTCCAACGGCTTCGTCAATTCCCAGCCTTTAAACGACCTCATCCCCTACCTGCACGCCGCCTGCATCGACCTCAAATCCATTCGAGACGACTACTATCGGGACATGACCGAAGGTTTTGTGGGACCGGTCTTGAGCACCCTCAAAGAACTTAAAAAGCATAGGGTGCACACGGAAGTGGTGACCCCTCTGGTCCCGGGCCGCAACGATTCGGAAAAAGATCTGCGGGACCTGAGCCGCTGGGTTCTGCATGCGCTGGGCGAAGACACCCCTGTGCATTTCAGCCGGTTTTATCCCAGGTACAAGCTGCAAAGTTTGCCGCCCACGCCGGTGGCCACTCTGGAAAAGGCCAGGGACATCGCCATGGGTGAAGGCTTGCGCTACGTGTATCTTGGCAATGTCCCGGGCCATCCCGGCGAACACACCTATTGCCCCAAATGCGGCACGGTGGTCATTGAAAGAACCGGATACGCCGTGCGTCTTCAAGCCTTTGACAAGGGACATTGCACTCGATGCGGGACCAGCCTGCCGGGCCTCTGGACCAACCCCCTTAAACCTGCCGAAGGCTCAGTGCGCTGAAGCCAAGGACAAAAAAGAGAAAAACTGCATACAGGTAAAAAACAGCCTGCACACCAAAAGCCGGAACAAGAATAAGCGGCGTCACTGCCGCGGCCACGGCAGCCCCAAGCATGTCGGCTCCATAGAGAAACCCTCCCACAACGCTGCTTGACCATCCCACTCTCTCGGCCACCAAACAACCCAGCGCAAAATGAGCTCCCCCCGCCATGTCTCCAAAGCACGCCAGGGCGGCACACACCGCAAGAACACCCCACAGGGGCCAAAGCCCACCCAGCGCCGAGAATTCGGCCGACAAGCAAGCAAAGACGCTCAAAGCCACAGCGGTCAAGCCGTGCGCGGCAAGAAATGTCCCAAACACTCTTTCCAATGCTCCTTGGTAGCGATGGACAATCAAAGCCCCTGCGGAAAGGCCCGCCATGCAGGCGGTGACCATCACCGTGAGGTGGGCGTAAAGGGCTCCGGCCGCAACCTGATAAAGAAAGAGAAGCAGAATCTGAAAAGCCATCTGGGCGGCTCCCATGCTCCCTACAGCCATGGCCACCGCCAACGGGGCCATAAAAGAACGGCGCAGCAGCCCAATGCCCGCAAAAACCAGGGTCGTGGCACACACGCCGACAATTCCCACTTGCAGTGGAATGGGCGACTCGAACAAGGGTTCCACAAGGTTGTTCACGCCGTGAAAAAACGGCGTCGCCCACACGGCGGTGGCGGCAAGAAAGCCCACAGGGTCCAGGTCGCGATTCCAGCGGATCGCCGTTTCAGAAAAAGCGAGGGATCGAAAGTAGGCCAGACGCACGGGATCCAAGAGGTTTTCCAGACGGTCCGGGCGTACATAGACCGAATTTATGCGGTGCGCGACAAGGCGACCGGATAAGACCCGGTAATCCTCCGTCAGGGCATGGGCTTGCAAAGAACCCACCACGCGAAGGCGTGCCCCTGGATAGACGACCCAATGAGGAAAAACCGATTGAAAGGTGAGGACCATGGCTCGAAAGTACGTGGCCTGGGCCGCCCCAAGCATGTCCTCGGCTCCCGAAACATGGAAACTCACAAGCCCACCCGGGCGCAACACGCCGACTAGGGAATGAAAGAATTCCTTTGTAAAAAATCGGTTCGTGCCGAGAGAAATGGGGTCTCCGGCGTTCAAGAACACCACATCGTACGAACGGCGGGTCGATTCCACATAGCGGCGCATATCGGCTTTGAGCAAAGACACACGACACCCTTCGCCATCAAAAAGGTGGCTCCATGGAACGGTTAAGGTCCAATGCGGGTCCTGGAACAAGACCTCCAGTAGGCTTTCTTGACCAAAGTTCTTTTCAGGATGTTTTCTTTGCAGCTCAGCAAAGAGTTGCACCGTCATGTCCGGATCCACTACATCGATGCGCTCCACAGAGGTGTACCGGCACGCTTCCACAAGCTCTTCTGGACTCACCGCCCCCAGCATCAGGATCCGCTGCGGCCATGAATGCTGAAGCAGGGTCAAGTGGACGGCTTCTTCGGCGCTTTGCGGGTCGGGGTAGGCAAAGAGCCACAAGCCGTCGGCCATGAGGGATTCCTGGATGCCGTCCCGTCGAAGGGCCAGATTGCGGTAAGGGGTGTCTTTTACGGCCACCACTTGAGAACCCCACTGCCATCGGCGGCTGGGCTCTTCCAAAAGCCCCAAGCCACACACGGCAGCGGCCGCCGTCACCGTCACCAGAAACCGCCACAACGGGTTTCGCCCTCGGTCAGCCATCAGCCGCCCGATACCCAATAGGGTCAGGAGCGCCCCGAGAAAGACGGCTCCATAGAGAAGCGGGCCGCGAAAAAACAAAAAAACGTAGAGCCACATCCCTCCAAGGGTGGCTCCAAGGCCTTCATAAGCATACAGGCGATAGGGAGCGTGCGTGGAATCCGTGTCGCCGGCCGAGGCGTAAAGGGCCCAGGCTGATCCGAAAAACACGCCGAAAAGGGCGCAGACGGGCGCCGTCATGAGGGCCGTCATGAGCACCATGCGAATAAAGGAGACCATCTCGCCGAGCGGCAATCCATAAATCCCTCGAGAGGCTCGAATCCATAAGAGCGTTGCAGGAATCAGCACGCCGTAGAGCGAAACCAGCACACCCAAGAGATTCGAACGACGGGGCTTTTGGCGCAACAAGCGGCTGAGGACGCGCCCTGCCACGAGACTTCCCAGCCCGGTCCACACCAGCCAAAAGAACAACAACACACCAACGGTCAGTTCGCTGCCGTAAAAGATCGCCAAACATTCCCGCAGCACAAGGACTTGGGTTGCCGTGGCGGCACACCCTTCACCCAACATGGACACCACGATAAAGGGTGTTCCGTGAAAAATGCGCCGGGGCTTGATCGCGGTCATGACTTCGTCAAAAAAGCGCCTGACAGGCGGTTTCCCTCGGTGGGCGACACCCTACCAGCGTGTATCCTGACAGGCGCACCGCGGAAAGCAGGGATGCAGCGTGCGCAAAGCCTCGTGTTTCCACTTCCAACGTCACCAAGGTGACGTGAATGGGAAGATGCGGGACATGGCGATTGTGGGCAATGTGCAGCACATTGGCGCCTTGGGAGGCCACAACGGCAAGCAATCCGGCAAGGGATCCGGGCACATCCGGCAACTCCACCGTAAGGCGTGCCACGCGGCCGCCTTTGACCAGCCCCTTGGTCAAAATGCGCCCCAAGAGGGGGCTATCCACGTTGCCGCCGCTCACCACCAGAACGATCTTTGCTCCCGAAGGCCATCGAAGACGTCCCATGAGCAGGGCTCCCAAAGGCACGGCGCCGGCTCCTTCGGCCAGGACCTTCTTCCTTTCCAAGAGCAGCAAGATCGCTTCGGCGATGTGTTCCTCATCCACCAAGACCACTTGAGATACGCTGCTGCGGATCGTGGCAAAGGGCTCATATCCCAGTTCCTTGACCGTGATGCCGTCGGCGATGGATTGGCTTCCTTCAACGCGCACCACGCGATCTTCCCGTAGAGCTTGCCAGGCCGAAGGGCACACCTCGGCCTGCACCCCGATGATTTCTGTCTGGGGTCGCACAGCCTTGATGGCGGAGGCAATGCCGGCAATGAGTCCTCCGCCGCCGATGGGCACCAGAACAGCCTGCACGTCGGGACAGTCCTCCAGGATTTCCAAGCCGATGGTCCCTTGGCCCGTGATGATGTCCGCATCATCGTAGGGGTGAATGAAAGTGTAGCCTCGCTCACGGAGTTCCTTGGCCTTTTCGAGGCTTTCTCCCAACGTGCGGCCGTGAAGCAGAATGTGCCCCCCGTAGGATCGCGTAGCTTCCTGTTTGGTGAGCGACGCCCATTCGGGCATCACAATCATGGCCGGAACCCCGGCCTGGCGTGCCGCCAGCGCCACCCCTTGCGCGTGGTTTCCCGCAGATGCCGCCACAACCCCTTTGGGTCCCAGATCCCCTCGGCGCCGAAACATTTTGTAGGTAGCTCCGCGGATTTTAAAGGATCCGGTTTTTTGTAGATTTTCCAGCTTGAGATACACCTCCGCATTAAAAAGGCGACTGAAGGTGGGAGAATAAACCAGAGGGGTTCTGAGAATGCGGCCGTGCAGCACCTGAGCGGCTCGTTGTATGTCCTCCAGGCGGACTCCCATGGCTCAGCTCCTTTCCAGCGTAGGTTCGAGAAAGTTGCTTCCCCCTTCATTTTCGACTTCGTCGGAAGGTATGGGCGCACCGTGCCATGGGGTTTCGCGGCCAGCGCCGTTCCTTCACGATGCACTGTTGGGCGGATTCCTCCGGGCGGCCTTGGTTTCTCGAGTCTATGCTCGAGCAGGTGGCTCATGCCCCCGCCAAGCACCCCGAGCGGCAAGCAAAGCGCACCAGGTGAAGCTTCCCGATGGAGGGACCCCAACAAAAGTCAGGTCGCCTTGCCGACGCTCTACGACAAGGAACCCTTGTCCGCGCAAAGACGCCTCGAGAAAAGGCGCCTGCAGGTCTTGAAATCCTGAGGCAACGAGCGCTCCGTTCTCGGCCACACGATCCACGATGTGCTGCAACAAGGCTTCCCAACACGGCCACGGCACGTTAGCCGCCACGGTGTCAAACGTGCCGCCGATGGCCTCAATGGAACCATGCACCCAGGCTACTCTTTCCTGGAGGCCGTTGGCTTCCGTGTTTTCTCGAGATCGCCCAATGGCCTCGCGGGCAAGGTCCACCCCCACACACCACCGAGCCCCAAGTTTGGCGGCCACCAAGGCCAAAATGCCTGATCCGCACCCCACGTCCAGCACGCGGGCTTCGTCAAAAAAAAGCCGGCTTTTCCAGTCCCCGAAGATTTCTAAACAAAGACGCGTCGTCACATGAAAAGGATGAAAGACATGACGGGTGCGCACTCGAAGCCACACTCTTTGAGGCTCCCACGGCAAGAAAGGACTGACAATGATGGAAGGTATTTTCTTGACGCGCAGTTTCATGATCGAAAACGCCCTGCTTCGTCTCGTTACCTTCTTGCGGAGACCATGGTTCGACCACCGTCAATGAGAGAGACCGTTTCGGCCCATGGCGCACCAGAGGCGCACTGCACACCGGTCACACTTGGGGTGGCGTGGAAGACATGTGGTTTGGCCATGCTTGACCAAAAGTTCGTTGACATGAAGAAGCCAGCCGTCGGGAATACATCGTTCCAGGGCCTTTTGGGTTTCTAGCGGCGTGCGGGTGGCAACGAGGCCCAGCCTGTTGCTGATTCGATGCACATGCACATCCACGGGAATCGCCGGCTTGCGAAACCCATAGACGAGAACGCAGGCCGCCGTTTTGGGGCCAACACCCGGAAGGGCCATCAATTCGGCGGCCTGATCCGGAACGTGGCCGCCATGTCGAGTGACCAGGCACCGCGCCACTTCCTTGAGGCGCCGCGCCTTGGTCTTATAAAAATTCACAGGGCGCACCAAGGACGCAATGTGTTCCACAGGCGCTTCGGCGAGATCCTTGGCTGTTCCGTAGCGATCCAGCAGTGCGCGGGCCGCCTCATCCGTCTTGGCATCCCGCGTGCGATGGGAAAGGAGGGTCCCCACCAGTACGCGAAAAGGATCCCCTTTCGTGTGCCAGTTCCAGGGATGCACACCATACGCATCGGCAAGGGCTTGAAACAATGCCGACAGGTGCCCAGCCAAGGTGTCGGTGTTCGGCGCATCTTTTGACATCACGTCACCCTCACGACGTTCATCCAAAGCAGGTATGCCGTCCATGACGCGCATGAGATCTCGACATCGAAGTCTATACCGACTTTCTTCGAAAGATGGCGATAATTTTCTTGTGTCTTGTTTCGGTCTCGGCTAGAAGGGTGGTGTGGTTGGCGGGATACAAGGTGTTTTCCCGCGTTTTATGGTTGTGTGTACGTGCAGTTGCGGTCGGTTTCCGGGGCCCGCGGACGTTCGGTCTTCCCCTTCCGGACAGGACCACCTCCAGGGAGCCGCCGAACGAGACCCGACGAGGCGTACCAGAGCAGAGAGGAGTTTTGGAACGATGGAAGGCCGAGTCAAGTGGTTCAATGAAAAGAAGGGTTATGGTTTTATCGAGACCGAAAATCAGGGGGATGTCTTCGTCCATTACACGGGTATTCAGGGGGAGGGGTTTCGCACCCTGACCGACGGAGAAGCCGTGAGCTTTGACATCACCGAAACGCCCAAAGGGCCCCAGGCGATCAATGTTCGAAGAATCTAGAACGTCTTACTCATAGCCTTTACGGCGCACCCCAAGGGACTTTCCTGGGGTGTTTTTTATTGAAAGGAATGTTATGAAACACGCATCCCACACAGGATGGAAATTCCTTGCAGCGGCCGCGCTGGTCAGCCTCCTGGGGGTTGGAGTGGTCATGGGCGCCGAGACCTCCAAGGATACAGACAAGAAACCTGCCGCGACGGTGAACGGCAAAGCCATCACTCGAGTCCAATTCGACCGGCAAATGAACGGGGTTCGTGAACGCCTTTTGCACTCGGGGCACCTTTTAAGCGACGTGGAACTTCGGGATGTAAAAACCCGAGTTCTGGAAAGCCTTATTGACCGGGAACTGCTGTACCAAGAAAGCCAAAAGCGCGGCGTCAAGGGTGATATCAAGGCTGTGGATAACCAATTGGCCCAGTTCAAGCAGCGGTTTGAAACCCCGGAAGCCTATGATCAGGCCCTTAAGAGTATGAACCTCACGGAAAACACACTCCGCGAAGAACTGCTCAAGAACAGTGCCATCGATCAACTGGTTCAGGATCGATTCAGCAAAGGAATCACTGTTTCTGACGAGGAAACCAAGGCTTTTTACAAGGACCGGCATGAACTCTTTGAAAAGCCGGAACGGGTCCATGCCCGTCATATTTTGGTGAGTGTCAAGCCTGATGCGACGCCCGAGGACAAGAAGGCGGCGCGTAAGAAGATCGAGGAAATCAAAGGCCGAATCAGCAAAGGGGAGGATTTTGCCGCATTGGCCCAATCCCAATCCGATTGCCCCAGCAAAGAGCGCGGTGGAGACCTGGGCTTTTTCGCCCGCGGACAGATGGTGAAGCCTTTTGAAGAGGCCGCTTTTGCGCTTGAAACCGGCGCTGTCAGCGACGTGGTGGAAACGGATTTCGGCTACCACCTTATTCAGGTCATTGAAAAGAAACCTCCAGAAACCGTGCCCTACGAAGACGTCCAACCAACCATCAGCGAACATTTGCAAAAGCAAAAGGCCCAGCAAAAGGTTGAGGAATTCTTGACCCAAGCCAAGAAAGACGCCAAAATCACGCGAACCGCCGTGGACGAACTATAAACCGACGGCAACGGACAATTTCGCTGCTCAGGATGAAGCGCCCATGGGACATGCCCATGGGCGCGATGGTCAACACACTCTGTGGTTGAGGCTATCCATGGAGGGGCAATCTATGAGCGACGAGATGGAATGCATGTGTCAGGAATGCGGTATTTCTTCGTACTTTAGTGCCCTGGACCTCAGCTATGACGACACACGAGGCTTTACGGGAAAGCGCCTGATCAATAACCTCTTTTGCCCCCATTGCGGCGGTGTTCTTTTCCTGGTAGGGCGAATCGGCGAAGAACCTCGGTACAAAACAGGATAAGGGAAAGTAAGGTGGTGGGCCGCAAGCCCCAGAACGTCCTCCGTGAGGGTTAAGCCCGGCACGGAGGACGCTGTCATGGGCAGAGCTCAGTCGTCGAGCAGCCTGTGGGAGAACTTCTTCAGGAGGAGCGGCGCACGCCGCGATGCCTGATCGCGCCTTGCGACACTCCTAAAGAATGCATCGAAAATGGCCCCAAAAGGCCATTTTCGGGCAAGCTCCTAGAAAGAACAGCCGCAGCTGCAATCCGACGGGCACGGAGCATCGGAGATTTCCACGAGCTCCACGTCGAAATTAAGCGCTTTGCCGGCAAGAAAATGGTTGAGATCCAGAGTGACTGTGGTGTCTGTCACATCCGTTACGGTGGCATACACGGTTTGGTTGTCGCTGGTGGTCAGGGAAAGGACCTGGCCAACGGGCGGGTTGAAATCGGGAGGCAGTTCCGAGCGTTCAAACACCGTGGCCAACCGGTCATCCCGTTCCCCATAGGCCTCTTCAGCGGAAACACGAAACGATTTTTTCTCATGAACGGCCATTCCCAATACCGCGTTTTCAAATCCGGGAATCACATGACCGGAGCCCACTTGAAAGTGCAGCGGCTGGCTACCCTCGCTGGAATCAAAAACCTGACCGTCATCCAATCGCCCCGTGTAGTGCACCTTGACAAAATCGCCTTTTTCCACTCGTTTCATTCGTCTCTCCTTGAGATTCTCATTGCACGCATCCATTCTTTTGCTTCACCCTAGTAACCCTCCAAGGTGAAGTCAAGCAAGGAATGCGTTGCTCTAGGTTGGTTGACACCAGGGGTTGAAGGGGCACCCTTTGCGGTGTCCGACAGCCATCAAGACGGCCGTTTCTAAAAGCTAAAAATAGGAAAGCTCATAGGCAGGAGCGTTCTTTCATGAAGCCGGTGCGATACACAGGAATTCATCATTTGGCTCTGGTGACCCAGGATATGGACCAGACCATTCGGTTCTGGAGAGATCTTTTGGGATTGCCCCTCGTCGTGGCCATGGGGCGCCCGGGATATCGCCACTACTTTTTCGCTCTATCCGAGCACGATACGGTGGCTTTTTTCGAATGGCCTCAGTCGGCACCCGTTCCGGAAAAAGACCATGGGGGTCCCATCAAGGGCCCCATCGCCTTTGATCATGTGTCCTTTGGCGTGGCAGACCGCCATGCGCTCTGGCATCTCAAAGCCCGTTTGGAAGCTGCCGGTTTCTGGGCTTCCGAAGTCATCGATCATGGTTTCGTGCTTTCCCTGTATGCGTTTGATCCCAACGGCATTGCCATTGAATTCAGCTACGCTGTTCCGGAAATGGATGTGAGGCGGGCACCGCGCCTGATGGATCCAAATCCCTCGGTTGTGACCCTGGAGGGCCCCAACCCTCAGCCCCACGTTTGGCCGTTGCCTCAACCCATTCCGGAAGAAGACCGGCAGGTCTATCCGGGGGAAGGCGAGAAGCTGCGGAACCCAGAGAGTCTTTGGAAAACTCTTTGATCCTCTCGGGATCTTTGCATTAGGCCGAATTCTTGGCATGTTTGCATGGGCCGCTTGAAAACGTGTCAGCAATGCGTTAGCTATGGTCGCGTCGGGTGAGGACCTCTCCGCCGCGAACGCCCACGTGCTGACGCCTGCTGTACCGAGAGGAAAAGGGCATGTCTTCAACGCAAACAACCTCGAGTTCCCCCAGAAAGCGTTTTCTCGTTCAGCCTGTCATGTTGCGGGTGGTGGTCGGATTGATCCCATGCCTGGTGGGCGCCGTCGTGTTTTTCGGTTTGCGTGCTCTTGTGGTGACGGGGGTCGTCCTTGCGGCCGGGATGCTCGCCGAAGCGGCTTTTACCCTGCGTCAGGGGAAACCGGTCACTTCCGCGGTCTTGGTCTCCTGCCTCATCTACGCCCTCAGCCTTCCCCCGACGGTGCCTTTGTGGATCGCCGCGGTGGGTATCGTTTTCGGCATCGTATTCGGCAAAATGGCCTTTGGAGGGTTCGGCTACAACATCTACAATCCCGCTATGGTGGGGCGCTGTTTTGTGTACATCAGCTTTCCGCTGGCACTGACAGCGGGCTGGGTGCATCCCTTTCCATCCATGTGGCAGGGCTGGATGTCTTGGCTTCCTTCGGTGGACGCCGTCACCGCCGCCACACCCCTTCGACTGATCCATGCGGGCCAGGCTGTGCCCCTGCTTCCCTTGATCTGGGGCAATATTTCAGGATCCATGGGGGAAACCAGCGCCGTGCTCATTGCTCTGGGAGGCGCTTATATTCTCTACAAGCAGGCGGCTTCGTGGCGTCTGGCCACCGGTTGTCTTTTGGGGGCTTTCCTGGCGGCTTCCACATTTTACGTGCTGCGCATTCCGGGAATTCCCGACCCGATCACCTTCATGATGGCCGGATCCCTTCTCTTTGGAGCCTTTTTCGTGGTCACGGAACCCATCAGCGGGCCCAAGACCAAACCGGCCCAATGGATCTACAGCATGGCCATCGGAGTCCTGACCATAGTGTTGCGCTGCTGGTCGAATTTTCCCGAAGGCATCATGTTTTCCGTCTTGTTCATGAACACGTTCGTTCCGCTCTTGGATCGTGCCGTGCAGAACGCTCAAAAAAGAACGGCCGGTAAAGGGATGCCCTCATGAAAGGACGCATGTTTTCCACCCTCTACATCTTTGTCCTGTCTCTCGTGTTCACCTCCGTGGTCAGCGGGCTGAATGGGATCAATCAGGACCGCATTCGCCTCAATGAGGAACGCAAACGGCAGGCCCTGGTGCTTCACGTGCTCCACATCGCCCTGGATCCTCTGGCCACAGATCAGGACGTGGCCCTCACCTTTTCCCGCAGAGTGCGCACAGCATCCCTAGGGGACCGACCCCTTTATGTCGGGCTGGAGGCCGATGCCTCCACCGTCGTCGGCTACGCGTTTCCCGTGACCGGCCCAGGCTTCTGGGGACCCATCGAAGCCATGCTTGCCGTGGATCCTCAAGGACAAAGCATTTTGGGCATCGCTTTTTATCGACATAGCGAAACCCCGGGACTGGGAGGGCGCATTACGGAAGAGTGGTTTCAAAAGCAGTTTCAAGGTCGTCCTCTGAAGATTCCGCCTGCAGGCATGCGCTTCTTTTACTTCAAGACACCGGGCACCGCCTCAGGTCCTTCCGAGCTGGATGCCATCACGGGGGCGACCGAAACGACGAGGCGCCTGGAAATGTTCCTGGACGAGGAACTGAAAAAGACCATTCCGCTTCTGTTGGAACAAAAGAAGATGCAACGGGTCTGAGGCAAACGGAGAAAGAGGACGCCGGCCATGGCCAAGATTCGGGCACGAACCTTATTTCGCAAAGGCATATGGGAAGAAAATCCGGTCTTTCGACAAATCCTTGGCATCTGTTCCGCCCTGGCCGTCACCAACCTCATGACCAACACGCTGATCATGGGGTTGGGACTGATCTTCGTGACCGCCATGTCCAGCGCCACCGTTTCGGCCTTGCGCAAGATGACGCCGGAACGCATCCGCATGATGGTGCAGGTGTTGATCATCGCCTCTTACGTGATGATGGTGGACATCGTTCTCAAAGCGTACCTTCCAGACATCAGTGAAGCCTTGGGACCTTATGTGGGCTTGATCATCACCAATTGTATCATCATGGGCCGCTGCGAAGGTTTTGCCAGAAGCAACGCCGTATGGCCGGCGTTTCTTGACGGCGTGGCCTCAGGTGTCGGCTACGCCCTCGTGCTTCTCGTGATCTCCACGGTGCGAGAACTTTTAGGTTTCGGCACCCTTTTCGGCGTCCACGTGATGCCTTCCGGATGGGTCCCATGGACCATTATGATCATGGCCCCGGCGGGCTTTTTCATGTTGGCCGCCTTCATCTGGATTGCCTATGTTTTGGAGCACAAGAAATCGGCGAGCAAATCCTGAGGGCATGCCCCAAGAGGCCTATTCGGAGTGGGTGTGGTGCAACTCGGCGGCGGTGCCGGACGAGCTTCCTGGAGCGAGTCCCAGCCACCTTCAGTAGGAGCGTCGCAAGGCGCAATGTTTTATCGCACCGTGCACCGCTTCGACCGCCTCAAGCCTAAAGGACGTCGTTAACTCTTGTCTTAATCATTGTTGGACACGCTTCCAGGCGCTTCTTCGGCAATGCACAATGCAGCTGGTCTCGGCTCCATAACGGGCCGAAATGGCAAGGCAGTAAATGGGGAACGAGTCATGGAAAATCCATTAAGCGCTCCACTGATTTTCTTTGCCTCCATCTTTACCAACAACATCCTCTTGGCCAACTTTCTGGGCATGTGCTCCTTTCTGGCCATTTCCAGGGAACTTCCCTCGGCCGTGGGGCTCGGGCTGGCCGTCACTTTTGTCATGACCTGCACGACGGCGCTGAACTACCTCGTCTACCATTATCTTCTCGTGCCGTTTCAGCTCGTGCACTTTCGATTCATCGCCTTTATCATCGTCATCGCGGCCTTTGTGCAGCTGGTGGAAATGATCATCGATCGTTATGCACCGCGCCTGTACGTCGTTTTGGGCGTCTTTTTACCTCTCATTACGGTGAACTGCGCCATTCTTGGCGTCTGCCTCTTTATGGTTATTCGAAAATACAATTTTGCGCAGTCGGTGGCTTACGGTTTTGGAGGCGGCCTCGGTTGGCTTCTTGCCATTGTGGCCCTGGCAGGCATTCGAGAAAAGCTTAAGAAAGCCCCGATACCCAAGGCTTTGGAAGGGCCCGGCATCAGCCTTATAGTGGCCGGACTCATGGCTCTGTCGTTCATGGCCTTTAGCGGCATGATTCCCATGGGATGAGGCCCACGGAGATGACCCTTGTATTCGGATTGCTCTTGCTCAGCGCCTTGTGTGCCGTGCTGGCGTTGCTTTTGGAGGCCGCCAACACCGTCTTTGCCGACTACGGCCCGTGTCGGATCACCATCAACGAAGGGGCCAAGGAATTCACGGTCAAGGGTGGCGGCCGCTTGCTGAGCACCCTGATGGACCAGGGGGTGTTCATTCCTTCCGCGTGCGGCGGCCGAGGCAGCTGCGGTCTGTGTAAAGTGACGGTTCTCGAAGGCGGAGGGCCGATCCTGCCCACCGAAACACCATACATGAACGATGAGGAGTTGCGGCGCGGAACCCGGTTGTCCTGTCAGGTTCGCCTTCGAGGCGATGTACGACTTGAAATTCCCGAAGCTTTTTTCCTAATTAAGGAATTCCGCACGCAGGTCGTGGGCCTGAAACCGCTCACTCCTTTCATCAAGGAAGTCCATTTGAAACTTATTGAACCTCAGGAAATCGTATTCAAACCCGGGCAGTTTATTCAATTTCAGGTCCCCGAATATGAAGGATCCTCGGAACCGGTGTATCGCGCTTATTCCATCGCTTCCCCGGCCAGTCTCAACACCGAGATCAAACTGGTGGTCACACGTGTGGAACGAGGGATCGCTACCACTTACATTCACGACATCCTTAAGGTGGGTGAAGAGGTAATCATTAACGGTCCTTACGGCGATTTCTACTTGCGCCGCTCAGATCGGCCCATGGTCATGATCGGGACAGGTTCCGGCCTCGCCCCCCTCATGTCCATTCTCTACCAAATGGCCGAAGAACCCATTGACCGTCCATGCACCCTCTATTTCGGTGTCCGCAGCCAGCAGGATCTTTTTTACCAGGATGAGATCCACGGGCTGATGCGCGCGCTGCCGCGCTTTCGGTACGTGCCGGTCCTGTCGGAGCCCTCTTTGGAAAATCACTGGGATGGGGAAACCGGGCTCGTCACCGATGCCGTGGCTCGTGACGTGACCGACGGATCCCAATTGGAGGCGTATCTTTGCGGAAATCCCTTGATGATCAACGCCGCCGTCAAACTGCTCACGGCAAATGGCGTCACCGAAGACCGCATCTTTTTCGACAAGTTCGGTTAGAAGTCATGGACTGCCCAACAGTCACAGAAAGGGAAGTGCGCGGCCCATGGGAAAATATCCCGTCTATCAAAGCCCTCAACTGGACGAGGTGGAACAGCGCATGCGGCGCCTCGAGGCTCAGCACGGTTACCTCGCTGACGACCCAAGGGCGCTGGTCACCATCCTCACGGAAGATGAGCGCACCGTCAAGGCCTTGGGCCTCACGCACCAAGCCATTGCCCATCGATTGCGCTCGCTGACAGAAGCCGCAAAACAGGCGTTGGGCGGCCCTGTGGTGGTGGAAAATCTGTGGCGCGTCGTCGTACAGGATTTCCGAGGACGCCTCCCCTGTCCCTGGGGACATCCGGGGCTTTATCCCAAAACCCATGTGGTCGTGGAACGCCTAGACACAGGGGAAACTCTGCAATGGACCGACCTTTCCATTCATCTCATTGAAACCCACGGGTTTTATCAGGGTCTGGGGAGTCCCTACCGACTGGATCCGCTCAAAACGGCCTCATTTTGTGCTGTCTCGCCCGAATGAGGGGCCCTGGAAGCCTGGGACCCGTGCATCGCGGCCATTGAGCGCATCGGCTTTATCCAAAAAGTCTCAAGAGCCGCAGGACCCCAAGAGCCCGTATCAAAGTGCGGCCCTTGGAAACCGTCCGAGAATGGCTTTTCGGGGCCGTTTTCGTTGCATTTCGTGCGAGCGCCGCAAGGCGCGATGAGGCGTCGCGGCGTGCGCCGCTTCTACTGAAGTTTGTTTCGGAGATGGCTTTAGAAGGCTTTGGATCTCATTGCGAATTTCGTGTGCCCAGATCCTTCCATCAATGCCACCCAACCGCTTGCCGATCTTGGCTGTCGCACGAGCAGGTCTTGCGGGCAAGGGAACGTGAGAACGCGATCCCTTCGTGGACCCGGTGGCGGTGGGGCCATTTTTAAGACAGTGCGTTCTTGGGCAGGCTTCGATGACCATCGGATGAGAACGGCACAGTGTCTGAGAAAAAACCTCTCAGCGCTCGAGAGCCTTGAGCTGGACGCCTTGAGCGGCCAAGGACGCTTCATCCAAGAGTAAAGGAAACCCTTTGGAGACATGCAACTCCAAGGCTTTTTTCGAGCCTTCCGTGATGATCAACGCATGAACCCCGGGCAGTGATTCCACCAAAGGCATCCCTGCCTCGGCTCCCAAAACCATAATGCCAGTGGCCAAGCCATCCGCATAGGCGGCACTTTCGGCCATGACGGTGACGCTGGCCGTCTCCCGTGCGCTGAAGCCACTTCGAGGATCGATGATATGGCTGTAACGTTCTCCATCCACAAGAAAGTACCGTTCATAATCGCCCGAAGTGACCATAGCCATGTCAGACATGGTCAGGACAGCCAGCAATTGTTTGGAATCTCTGGGATGTTGCAGGCCCACCCGCCACGGCTGCCCATCAGGCTTGCTGCCATAGGCGAAGATGTCTCCACCTGCATTGACGAGAGCCGCGGCCATGCCGTAGCCTTTGAGCACACGCACAGCTCGATCGATGGCAAAACCTTTGGCGATGCCGCCCAGGTCCAGAGCCATGCCAGAGATCGCAAAGAAAACGCTTCGATCTTTTGAAGACACCACCAGATGGCGGTACCCTACGCGGGACAAAACTTCCTGAAGAGCCTCACTGGAGGGCAGCGTTTTTTCGTTTTTGTAAAAAGGCCAAAGGTTCATGAGCGGGCCCACCGTGATGTCAAAGGCTCCATGAGTGATCTGGGAAATGTGTAAAGAGAGTTCGATCACCTGAAAAAGCTCCTCTGAGACCGTCACCGGGTGACGGGACGCTTCTTCGTTGAGGCGGTTGAGCTCGCTGTCTTTTCGAAAGACGCTCATCATGGCCTCCAGGCGCGCCATTTCGTCAAAGGCAGCATCGAGAGCTGCATAAGCACGGCGAGCATCCTGAGAAACTACGGCCATACCCACGGCCGTCCCCATTAAAGGCCTGGTCGTCTGAAAGATTTCATAGTTCCGCCCACATGATGCCGCCAGCAATCCCAGAAAGACGCCAAGGATAATGCCTATCCTATGAAACATCTTTTCATGACCTTTCTTCATGCGGGCCACAAAAGGAATGCGTCTCTTTAAAGCCCATCATGGCCCGGAACCGTCCCGGCTTCTTTTGTCGTGGATCAAAGAAAGTAAATCTTGTAAGCTGCGGTGCAATGTGAATGGCCCTCAAGAGTGCTTGGCCGATTCGGTCGGGGCGGCCCACGCAAAGACAAGCAGGGCGGCACGCCACAACCCCCAAGTCACGGAAAGGAATGGATCCCCATGGCAATCGATGCTCTGGTGGCCGTTGGCACCGAACGCGGTGTGGACATTTTTGACAGGGTGCTTCGCTTTTTGGAAAAAACGTCCCCGGCTCGAATGGCTCTGGATGAAAACCCCATTGCTTTCAGCACGCTGGTGCACATGCGCACCGCACCGGAACTGCACACCGAAGCTTTTCTTCGGGACCAAAAAAAACAGATCCTTGTGCGCGGCGGAGACGTGGGGGTGCTGGCGGGGCTGCTTTACGCCGTGCATCGAGGGAACGTGCCTGTCCATTTCGCTGACGGGGCTTTGGGAGATATCCTGTCGTCGACGGGAGAGCTGATCGGAACATACCCCTATGTCGGGGATGTGGATTTTGCCGTAAACACGGACATGATGCGCACCCCTGTGGAACTGATCAAGCAGCGCGTTCCTCGATACCCAGGCCGTGAATTTGATTACGAACTGATCCATGCTTACCAAGTGGAAGCCTCCAATGCGGTCATGGACCGCGCCATTCCCATGCGCAATCAATTCACCGCCATGGTCATCGATGCCATCATGGAAACCTACAGCGGGTCGCTTCTTGTCTTCATTGGGCTCAGAAAGCGCTTTCGAAAAGAGCTCTTTGAAGCCACTGAAGGGCTTCGCCGCGAAGACCTGGAAAATTTCGTTCCTCTTTTGGACCTCATTCATGCGAAAAAAAAGTCTTTCGTGGACGTGACGGAAAGCTAACCCTGGGCGTCTTGGATAACACGCACTCTTTGGCGAAGCTGCTCAAGAACCGGCAACGTCTGCAGGTAACGTCCTAGCCCGGGGTACGCTTTACCGATGTTCGCACTGAGGAGTTCCTGAAGACGCTGCCATCCTGCGGGAATGTGCCTTAAAAAGTTCCGCTTGTGCTTGACCATGCCCAGATAAGCAAACGCTGCAAGAAACTGCAGGCATCGACACAGGGCCACCGTGGCAAGGCGTTCCCGAAAGCGATGATACGAACCGCCGAGAAAATCCTTCATGTGACGCCAGTAGAGTTGGACCAATTCCTCCCTTAACCCTAAAGGCAGCATGACGTATGGGTCCAAAAGGAGCGCCGCCACATCGTATTCCGGCGGCCCGAAGCGCATGCCCTGAAAATCGATGACCCAAAGGGATCCCTGGAACACCATGAGGTTTCGGCTTTGAAAATCCCTGTGAAAGACAAGCCCGGAGCGGTCTTCACCCGCCTCGAGGGCAAGCCGACGGAAATCCTCACAGACTTCCGAAGGCGGTACCTTCACACCCATCAGCCCCTCCAGAAAGGCACGGCGAAAATAGAGCAGTTCCCTTTCATATACAAAGTCAGGGTCGTAGCGGCTTGCGTCGTGGCACCATGCCGCACAAAAACCTTTCCAGGCTCGGCGATGACATCGCGCCAGAACCCCCACGGCTTCGTGATACAGGGTTCTGAGCCGATCTTGGCACAGGCCTTTGTGCACGAGATCGTAGAGGTGCACAGATCCCAGGTCCTGAAAGACAAAGACGCCTTGTTGCACATCAGCGTGCAGCATGCCGGGAACCGGAACGCCGATCCGGTGCAAGTGTCTTCCAATGTGCCAGACGGCGTCGTTTTCATCGACGGGTTCCTTGCTTCGAGGACTCACCAGCACCACGTAGCGTCCATGCGGCTGCTGCAGCCGAAAGAAAAGACGATCGGAACCGTCTCCCGCCAGAGGCCGAAGGCTCGTGTCGTAAAGGCTGTAGCCCCATCGTCGGAGCCGTCTTTTTACGGCCGCCATGTTCACGCGGCCGTTTTCTGGAATGTTGCTTGGCCGTTGTAAAATGTCAGCCCCTCCCTACAGAGCCATAGAATGCAACGACGGCGAAGATGGGTTCACGGCTTGGCCGAAGAAGACCGGGGCAGCGGAGGGTAAAAAGATGGCGTTCCAATGCCTTCCCCAGACCACGGCCCCATCGGTGACCAGGCAGTTTTCCAGCCTGGTTTCAGGTTCAATACGGCATCCTTTCCAGAGGATCACATTGTGAAGAACAGAGTCCCTTTCCACAGTGCTGGCCTCGCCCACCACCACACCGGTAAGTTGCGCCGAAGAGGCCACGGTCGCGGACGGATGCAGCCACACGCCGCTTGAGGCAATGCCTAAGAATCCGACTCCATCATCGGGAATGCGATCATAGGCCGCGTGCAGATTCCAGTAGCTTTCCAGCGATCCTATGTCCAGCCACCATAGATGCTCTTGACAGACGGCCGCCGGAGGTGTGCCGTGGGCAATCCAGTCTTTGTAGACGTCAATGATGTGAAACGGCTTTCGTAAAGGCATGGAACGCAAGGCGGACGGTTCAAGGACGTGAATGCCCGTAAAGGTCCAGAGCCCGCTTTGGCCCGATGCCGTCGTCAAGGGGCAAAACCCGGTGACTGCGGTGCCTTCTGCGTTGACGCGGACCGTATCGAACCGATGCGTTCGGCACAAGAGCATGGTCGCCGGGGCACCCCGCGATTGATGAATGGCTATAAGACCCCGCAGAGATACCTTCGCCGCCACATCGGCATTCACGACCATAAGGGAAGCGTCATCGAGCACCTCCAGGGCTTGGCGCACCCCGCCTCCTGTACCCAGGATTTGTTGTTCCACAAGAACCTGCACAAGTATCGGCCAGGAATGGGACTCGAAGTATTCCGTCATCTTCTGGGGCATGTGGTGGGCGTTGACCACCACACGCCGAAAGCCCTCCTCAGCCGCCTGCCAAATCCAGCGCTCTAGAAGCGGCTTACCCCACACGGGACAAAGGGCCTTGGGCCGAATGTCCGTCAAAGGCCGAAGGCGGGTTCCATAACCTGCGGCAAGAATCATCAGGTGCATTCGAAAGCCTTTTGCCAGCGGTCAGGCAATGTCTTGACAGCGAACTGTTCTTGATTGAAAGTAATCCGTCGCATCCGGTAGGACGGGCTCACTGAAAATCGCCCACCGTGCTCCATGGTAAAGGGACTTGAGCGATCCTTCAAACAAAATTCATGACACCTCCATTAAGTGCGGAAAACGACACCGGTGAGCATTTGTTTCTGGGATTTGAGGGCACCCAGTGGACGGCAGGCTTGCGGGCATGGCTGCAAGCGTTGCGCCCTGGAGGGCTGGTGCTTTTTCGACGCAATGTGGTCGACACCGCGCAACTCACGGCCCTGATTCATGAAGCCAACGCCTGGGCCAACGCATCCTTGGGACGACCTCTTTTGTGGGCCGTGGACGAAGAAGGCGGTTCGGTCCAGCGCCTTGCCGCCCTCTTGGGCCCCGCCCCTTCGGCCTTTGAACTGGCAATGGCCAGTGACGGGGCGCTTCGGAGGCAGGTTAAGCGCACGGCCCAAGGTCTTCGCCGCTGTGGCATTCATGTCAACCTGGCTCCGGTGCTCGATGTGGTGGCTTCGCCAGAGCACCATTTTCTTGGAACCCGGTCTCTTGGAAACGCCTGCGAGGAGGTGGCTCGGCTTGGAGCTCTATGGATTCGGTGTCTGCAAGAACACGGCATCGCCGCAACGGCAAAGCATTTTCCTGGACTGGGTACGGCAAGCTTGGATCCCCACGAACAGCTTCCTCGAGTGGAGCTGCAGGCGGCGGCCAAGGCACGCGAAGACCTCGCCCCTTTTTACGAAGCCGTGCGAAGCGGGGTTCGCGTCGTCATGACGTCCCATGCGGTCTACACCTTTTGGGATGCGGACTGGCCCGGAACGCTTTCTTGGAAAATCAATCGCGGTCTATTGCGGGATCGATGGAACTTTCAAGGGGTGCTTTTTTCCGACGATGTGGACATGAAGGCCATCGGGGGGCGGTATGAGCCGGAGACCATTGTGCGCCGCAGCCTTTTGGCCACGGTGGATGGCCTTTTGGTCTGCCAAGATGCGCACAGCGCGGAAGCCTTCGCCCGAGCCCTTCATGACGGCGTTCGGCGCCATCGGGACCTGCGGGAGGCCCATGAGCGTTCCTTGCATCGGCTTCGATCCTTGCGATCATCTTTGTTTTGACATTCTTTGGGGTCTGTTTTAGCTTCATGACTTTCAACCCACGAAGCGAGGTGACGCGCATGAATTTTAACATCGAGCAGTTTACACGCATGCGCCGCCTGCCGCCTTACGTCTTCGCCCAAGTCAATGCGCTGAAGATGGAGAGGCGACGAGCCGGTGAAGATATTATCGATCTCGGAATGGGCAACCCGGACGTGCCCACGCCGCAGCACATCGTGGACAAACTGGTGGAAGCGGCCCAGAAGTCTCACAACCATCGTTATTCGGCGTCCCGAGGCATCACCAAGCTGCGTTACGCCATCGCGGGCTGGTACAAGCGCCGTTTCGAGGTGGATCTGGATCCTGAAACGGAAACGGTGGTGACCATCGGGGCCAAGGAGGGGCTTTCCCATCTTGTGTT
Organism: Desulfosoma sp.; assembly: GCF_052743555.1. Lineage (NCBI taxonomy): Bacteria > Pseudomonadati > Thermodesulfobacteriota > Syntrophobacteria > Syntrophobacterales > Syntrophobacteraceae > Desulfosoma > Desulfosoma sp. The sequence goes on along the minus strand of NZ_JBRAHS010000009.1, from coordinate 98,438 downwards.
GGCCCTGATCAACCCCGGCGATGTGGTTTTTTCCCCCAATCCCACATATCCGATCCATCCCTATTCCGCAATCATCGCCGGGGGTGACGTGCGTTCCATTCCCATCGGCTCGGACCGGGACTTTTTTGAAGACCTTCAAATCGCCGCCAAGCAGACGTGGCCACGCCCGAAGATGCTCATCATTTCCTTTCCGCACAACCCGACGACGGCCGTGGTGGATCTGGCCTTTTTCGAAAAGGTGGTGGCTTTCGCCAGGGACCATCACCTTATGGTCATCCATGACCTGGCCTATGCGGACCTTGTCTTTGACGGCTACTCAGCTCCGAGCATTTTGCAGGTTCCGGGCGCCAAGGACGTGGCGGTGGAGTTCTTCTCCATGTCCAAGAGTTACAGCATGGCGGGATGGCGCGTGGGGTTTTGCGTGGGGAACCGGGAAATGGTCGGGGCTTTGACTCGGCTCAAGAGTTACTTGGACTACGGCATCTTTCAGCCCATTCAAATCGCCGCTATTATCGCGCTCAATGGAGACCAGAACTGTGTCAAGGAAATTGTGGAGACCTACCGTTCGCGCCGGGATGTGCTGGTGGACGGATTGGGGCGCATCGGCTGGCACATGCCCAAGCCCAAAGGTACCATGTTCGTGTGGGCTCCCATACCCGAGCGGTTTCGTGCCATGGGATCCGTGGAGTTTTCCAAGTTCCTCATCGAAAAGGCCAAGGTCGCCGTGTCACCCGGGCTCGGTTTTGGGGAGTACGGCGACGACCACGTGCGGTTCGCTCTTGTGGAAAACGAAATGCGGATCAAGCAGGCCATTCGCGGTATTCGCAAAGCCTTTCAAGACGCGTAAGGCGCCTGGACGCTAAGGAGCATTGGCTGATGATGAACTCTTTACGCATCGGTCTTATCGGCTGGGGTACCGTCGGATGCGGCATGCTGCAGACCCTGAGAGAAAACGCCAGGGAAATTCATGCCCGAGTCGGTGTTCGCTTCGACGTTGTTCGCGTGGCCGACCTGGACCTGGACAGCCCCAGACCGGTGGCTGTGGATCCCGACATCCTGACCCGTTCTGCGCACGATATCTTGGACGATCCATCGATCCATATCGTGGTGGAACTCATCGGCGGGCTGGAACCCGCCCGATCTTTCATTATCCAGGCCTTGGAAAAGGGCAAGCACGTGGTGACGGCCAATAAGGCTCTTTTGGCCCATCACGGAAATGAGATTTTCGCGCTGGCCGCCAAGTGCCGTCGATCCGTGGGTTTTGAAGCGTCCGTGGCCGGAGGCATTCCGCTTCTCAAGGCCATTCGGGAAGGACTGAGTGCCAATCGGTTGGATACGCTTTTTGGTATCTTAAATGGCACGGCCAACTACATTCTCACTCGCATGGCGGAAGAAGGCTTGCCGTTTGCGCAGGCTCTGGCCGAAGCCCAACGCCGCGGCTATGCAGAAGCGGACCCTTCTCTCGACGTGGATGGCATCGATACGGCCCACAAGCTGGCCATTGCCAGTGCCATAAGTTTCGGCACACCCATTCATCTGGACAAGGTGTATGTGGAAGGCATTCGAGATATTGATTTACTGGATGTGCAATTTGCTTCGGAATTCGGGTACCGTCTCAAGCTCCTGGCCATTGCCCGAAATACCAACGGACACGTGGAGCTTCGCGTACATCCCACGCTGATTCCGGAACGCCATGTCCTGGCGAGTGTGCGAGGCGCCTACAACGCCGTGCATATTCACGGCAACGCCGTTGGAAACATCATGCTTTACGGACTGGGAGCCGGCATGATGCCCACAGGCAGCGCCGTGGTGGCCGATCTTGTGGATCTGGCTCGGGACATGACTCTAGGCATTGGGCATCGTGTGCCGCCCTTGGGTTTTCTTCCGGAACACACCACGCACATGCCCGTCAAACCCATGGATGACGTGGTCACTCGATACTATTTTCGGTTTTCCGCCGTGGACCGCCCGGGTGTGTTGTCTAAAATCTCCGGGATTCTCGGCGCCAACCAGATCAGTATCGCCGCCGTCATTCAAAAAGGGCGGGAAGTCAAAGGGGCCGTGCCCATTGTCATGCTCACCCACGAAGCCGTGGAAAAGGATGTTCGTCGTTCCTTGGAAGCCATTGATCGGTTGGACATTGTGCGTGGCCCCACAAAACTGCTTCGTATTGAAGACAGAGCGGACAACGTCGTTTCCAGCACATAAGGCCGAAGGTCTATGACGACAAAATACGTGATTCTGGTCGGCGACGGCATGGGTGACTACCCGGTGGCCACCTTGGGAGGACGCACGCCGCTGGAGGTGTCCCATACGCCATCCATGACACAGATCGCTCGAATGGGCGAAATCGGCACCGTCCAAACCATTCCTTTCGGCATGGAACCGGGAAGCGACATTGCCAACATGGCCCTGCTCGGCTACGACCCGGCCGTGTATCACACTGGTCGAGCACCCTTGGAAGCGGCCAGCCTCGGCGTGCGCCTTGGCCCGGCAGACGTGGCGTTTCGCTGTAACTTGGTGAGCTTGGAACAAGACCCCGAGGGGATAGAACGCATGGGAGATTATTCGGCCGGCCATATTCCTTCGGCCGAAGCCCATGAAATCATCCGTTCCTTACAAAAGGCCTGCGAAGGGTTGCCCTTGCAGTTGCACGCCGGGGTAAGTTATCGACATTTGTTGGTCTGGTCGGGTGGTCCCACGGATCTGCCGACCACACCGCCCCACGATATTCTCGGGGAACCCACGGCAGGTTATAAGCAAGTCTATGAAACATCGGATGTCCTGAGAATCTTCACTCAAAGGTGCCGGGATATTCTTGCGGAACATCCCGTCAATCAGCGTCGGCAAAACGCCGGTCAAAGGCAAGCCAACGCCGTATGGCTCTGGGGACAGGGAAAAGCGCCGTCCATGCCCACCCTGCAACAGCGGTTCGGTCTCTGCGGGGTCGTCATCTCCGCTGTGGACCTTCTCAAGGGGCTGGGCATCTATGCCGGGCTGGAACCGGTGCATGTTCCAGGAGCCACAGGATATCTGGACACCAACTACGCCGGCAAGGTAGAAGCGGCCTTGAAGGCGCTTCGGGATGTGGACTTCGCTTTCGTTCACGTGGAAGCGCCCGACGAAGCCAGCCACGAAGGAAGCCTCGCTAAAAAGGTGCAAGCCATTGAAGACTTTGATGCCAAGGTCGTCGGCCCCATAGTGCACGGCTTGGCCGCCTATGCTCAATGCCATATCCTCATCGCCGCCGATCATTTGACGCCTTTGAGCGTTCGCACCCATGTCTCGGAATCATCCCTATACGCCCTTTTTCAGGGAAACCTTGCCGGGGCTGTGGCCAAGGATGAAAGCATCATCTTTTGCGAAACCTCGGCTCGAGAATCCGGGCGGCACATGGAAAGCGGCACCGCCCTTTTTCATCATTTCATAAACGAACACCATGAATCCTGAAAACCTTTTGGAAAAAGCCATGCATGCGCCACGCACGACACCCAAGGCCACGCGTGCGAGCGTGCGCGTCCTCTACGCCGACACGGACGCCATGGGACAAGCTTATTATGGCCACTACATGCGCTGGTTTGAAGCAGGACGCGCTGAATGGTTTCGACACCTGGGCACCACGTACCGGCGTCTGGAAGAACAAGGCATTTTCCTTCCGGTGATTGAAGCCCACTGCCGATATCTGCGCCCTGCCTTTTATGACGACGTCTTGGAGGTGGAAACCTGTTTTCAATTTGCAGGGCCAGCCAGACTCCGCTTTGACTACCGCCTGCATCGTTGCGATCCTCAAGAACTCTTGGCCCATGGCTATACGGTGCACGTGTGCGTCAACGGGGATAGAAAACCGCTCAAGCCCCCCGCCTGGCTTCGCGATCTCCTTTCATCCAACGCTGTCGAACCCGCAGACGCCAAAGCGGAATGAGACCATGATCATCTACCCCGCCATTGACCTTAGAGAAGGACAATGTGTTCGGCTGAAGCAAGGGGATATGGCCCGAGCCACCGTCTATGGAACGGACCCCGTGGCCATCGCCCGCCATTGGGAAGCCCAGGGAGCGCAATGGCTTCATGTGGTGGATCTGGACGGCGCCTTTGCCAAAACCCCAAAGAATCGAGACGTTATCGGCGCCATTGTCAAGGCGGTCTCCATTCCCGTGCAGTTGGGCGGAGGATTGCGAAGCATGGAAACCCTTGAGTATTACATCGACCTTGGCGTGCGCCGGCTCATCTTGGGGACTTGGGCCCTTCGGGATCCTCAAGTGGTGGAAACCGCCTGCCAAAGGTTTCCGGGACGTATCGCCCTTGGCATCGATGCCCGCCATGGGTATGTGGCGGTGGAAGGATGGAGGGAGACGACGCGTGTGGAGGCCGTCGCCTTCGCCCAACGCTTTGACCAAGTGGGGCTCAGTGCCATCATCTACACAGACATTCAAAGGGACGGCATGCAATCGGGGGTTAACGTGGAGGCCACGCGACGGTTGTGCGCCGCCTCAACCACTCCCGTGATCGCTTCCGGCGGCGTCGCTTCCTGGGATGACATTCAGGCTCTGCTTCCTCTGGTTCCTTTAGGGCTTGATGGCGTCATTACCGGCAAAGCCCTCTACACCGGCACGCTGAATCTTCAGGAAGCCCTACACCGCCTTCAGTCTTTGGGTACTTTCACGTAGACCGCCATGCCCACAGCGCCAGGCGGTGCCGCTTTTGTGAAAAACACAGAACAGTCGCGGTTAGTGTCTTTAAAACACCGTCTTTTTTCTTCGGGGCGTTCCACAGGGAATGTCCGAGGCCGTGTACGCCGAAAACTTGAGGAGGCTCAATGGTGGAATTGCTGGATAAGATCGAACAGGCTTTGAAAGACGCCATTAAAAGCCGGAACGAAGACAAGCGAAACGCTTTGCGCATGCTTCTCACCGCCATCAAGAACAAGGAAAAAGAGCTTCGGCGTCAACCGACGGAGCCGGAAATTCGACAACTGATTGCCGGGGCCATCAAACAGCGCAAGGATTCCATCGAACAGTTTGTGCGTGGAGGACGAACGGATTTGGCAGAAAAAGAAAATAAGGAAATGGAGATTCTGCAATCCTTTCTGCCACAACCCCTGGAACCGGAAGCGCTCACGGCCCTCATTGTGGAAGCAATTCGCGAAACGGGAGCCGCCTCGCTTAAGGACATGGGCAAGGTCATGAAAGTGCTCATGCCGCGGGTGGCGGGCCGAGTCGATGGCAAGACGGTGCAGGAAATGGTTCGAGCCCATCTCGGCGGATCGTGAGCGGGGCTCATCCCGGAGACGAGAAATGCGACCAGGCTTTTTCTTTGTTGCTTATCCTTGCGTGATAGAATAAGAATGTAAAATTTGGCTCGGGCACGAATCCCGAAAACATGGCATGAACGGCCGCGGGGGTGACAGGGATCAGTGACCACATCGGATGCGGTAGCGCGAATCAAGCAAGCGGTGGACATTTTGGACCTTATCGGAAGCGTGGTCGCACTGAGGCGTGTCGGCACCCGGTATATGGGTCTGTGTCCTTTCCACCGGGAAAAAACACCTTCCTTTCAGGTGGATGTCGCGCAGGGGCTCTTTTATTGCTTCGGCTGCGGGGCTGGAGGGGATGTCATCACCTTTGCCATGCGCCACTGGAATCTGACGTTTGCGGAAGCCGTCAAGGCTCTCGCTGACCGCTACCACGTGCTGCTGCCAGAAAACATTCCGGGATCTTCCAAGAAAAAGCGCGAACTTCTTTCGGCGCTGGCACAGGTCCTGGAAATCGCACGCGATTTTTTCACTCATCGACTCCAGCATTCAGAACAGGGCCGTCTGGCCAGAGAATACATCGCCGCACGAGGGCTTCCACCTGAAGTGGTGCAGGAACAGCGTCTCGGTTACGCGCCGCTGGGATGGGACCACCTGCTGCGGCATCTTCAATCCAAGGGCATCGACCCGGAATTGGCGGTGCGTTCGGGCCTCGTGGTACGGTCAGAAAAAGGCACCTTTTATGATCGATTCCGTCACCGCCTGATCTTTCCCATCACCGCACCGGATGGGTCGCTTGTCGCCTTTGGAGGCCGCAGTCTAGACGGCACGGAACCCAAGTATCTGAACAGTCCCGAGACGGAACTCTACCAGAAGGGCCGCACGCTGTATCAGTACCCCACCGCGATGGAGGCGTGCCAAGCCAACCGTCAGGTGATTGTGGTGGAAGGCTATATGGATCTTCTGGCCTTTCATGCTCGAGGTTTTCGTAGGGTTGTGGCCACCTTGGGCACGGCTTTGACGCCGCACCAAGTGCGTCTTTTGCAACGGCTGGCCGACGAAGTGGTTCTGGTTTACGACGGGGATGCTTCCGGCCAGAAAGCCATGCTTCGAGCGTTGCCGCTCTTTTTGCGCCAAGGACTGGCGGCCAGCTGCCTGACTTTACCCTCCGGCATGGATCCGGACGACTACCTCAAAGGGCACGGCCTGGAAGCCTTTACGGCCCTTTTGCCGACGCGGCGTGAATTGCTGCATTTTGCTGTGGACGCCGTCGCCTCCACCTGGAACGGCACTTCTCAAGACAAGGTTCGTGTGATCAAGGAATGCGCTGACCTTGTGAGCGATGTGCAGGATCCCGTGCTCCATGAGGATATGGCCCGTCTTCTCGGAACGCGATTGTTTCTATCGGAAAACGCGGTGCTACGGCATTTTTCACACACTGCCGAAAACGCTTCACCCCGGCGCGCTTTTCCCCGATCAAGGACGGCTTTTGCCCAGTCCACCACCTTGCAAGTGCCGTCGGCGGAAGAGACAATCCTTCGATTGATCGTGCAATATCCAATCCTCGCCGAACACGCTCGTGGCCTTGGGGTTCTGGAATACTTGGAGCCGTCTTCCGAGGCCACTATTCTCGAGGCTTTGCTTCGGCAAAGCACCATAGAGCCCCAGGTGGGGGGTTCAACGGCCTCTGTAACGCTTCCCGACGAGCCAAGCCAGTCCCTGTGGGCGCGCTTGATGATGGAAAAAAACGATAACATTTTGGATGAAAACGCCGCGCGGCTCCTTTTGGAAGAAAGGATTCACAGCTTGCGCATCCGCTATCGAAGAAAAAAACTTGAGGAAATTCGAGCCGCATTGGTTCATGCGGATCTTTCGGGCGATCCCCTCACCCGAAAAAAACTGCTGGAAGAATACCAAGCCCTTTGCGCGGCGCACAGAAGGGGTTAAAGGTTTAGAGAGCCCACCAAAGGAGCCAAAGACCTATGACAGAAGAGCTCAAGAAAAGTGCTGAAGTGTCGTCTCCCAAACGACCCGGCCTGGAAGATCTCAAGAAATTGATCAGTGCCGGCAAAGAAAAGGGATACTTGACCTATGACGAGCTCAACGAGGTCCTTCCCGAGGAGCTGGTGACCCCGGAAAAGCTGGACGACATGATGATGATTTTCGACGAGATGAATATCGAGATCGTCGATTCCGACCAAGAGGTCAAGGTGGTTAAGGAACGCTCCAGCGACGATGAAGTGGAAGAGGAGGACAGCGAAGAAGAAGTCGTTGCGGATTTGGACGCTGAAGGCCGAGTGCCGGATCCCGTCAAGATGTATCTGCGGGAAATGGGGCAGGTTTCTCTCCTCACTCGGGAAGGCGAAGTGGAAATCGCCAAGCGCATCGAAGCCGGCGAAAGAGAAGTTTTCAATGCCCTTATGGAGTCGTCTCTGGGGGTTGAGGAAATCCTTTCCATCAAAGAAGATCTGGAAAGCGGGCGCATTCGAATCCACGAGGTGCTGATCGCCACCGAAGAGGAAATGCCCGAGGAAGAAAAAGAACTGCTGCGCTTCAAGGTGATTGAAATTCTGGAGCAGGTCAAGCGGCTGAACGCCGAAATTCGAGAAAGACAATTGCGCCTGATTTCCGAGGACTTACATCCCGGAGAAAAGGATCTCTTGACCGCGGAAGTGCGGGCTCAAAAAGAACGAATTGTCAGCCTTCTTAAAAACCTTCAACTGGACAAGCACCAGATCGATCGCATTGTGGCCAAGCTGCGTTCCTACCTGGAATCTATCGAACAGGCCGAGAAAGACTTGGAACATTGCCTGTTGGTAACGGGAAAACCCCTGACGGAACTGCAGCGATGGCTGGACAACATGGATCATGACAACACGGAACTGTGCCGCCACGCTGCACGGCTGGGCATGCCCCCAGACGATCTCGTGGCCCTGATTCGCCGTGCGGTGCAAGCCCGGCAACAGATTACCGACTTCGAAATGAAGGCCAAGATGGATTCCAAAAGCCTTCGGCTCATCCTGCGCAAAGTCGAAGACGGCATGGCTCGAGCCAAGCAGGCCAAGAGCGAACTCATTGAGGCCAATCTGCGCCTTGTGGTCAGTATCGCCAAGAAATACACCAACCGCGGCTTGCAGTTCCTGGACCTCATTCAGGAAGGCAACATCGGCCTCATGAAGGCCGTCGACAAGTTCGAGTATCAGCGAGGTTACAAATTCAGCACCTATGCCACATGGTGGATTCGCCAAGCCATTACTCGAGCCATCGCCGATCAAGCCCGCACCATTCGCATTCCCGTGCATATGATCGAGACCATTAATAAACTGATTCGCACATCCAGGTACTTAGTCCAGGAATTGGGCAGGGAACCCACGCCGGAGGAGATCGCCGAGCGGATGGATTTTCCCGTGGACAAGGTGCGCAAAGTGCTTAAGATCGCCAAGGAACCCATCAGCCTGGAAACCCCCATCGGCGAAGAAGAAGACAGTCATCTTGGCGATTTCATTGAGGACCGTCGTGTCACATCCCCTGTAGACGCCGTCATCAACCTCAACTTGAGTGAGCAGACACGTAAAGTTTTGGCGACCCTGACGCCTCGCGAAGAAAAGGTCCTTCGGATGCGCTTCGGTATCGGGGAAAAATCAGACCATACCCTGGAGGAGGTCGGTCAGAATTTTCATGTGACGCGCGAAAGAATTCGGCAAATTGAAGCCAAAGCGCTAAGAAAGCTTCGCCATCCCAGCCGCCGGAAGGAACTCAAAAGCTTCATCGAGACGTGAAAATGCTTCGTGCCCGTAAGGCCATGGCTGCTTTTGAAGAGAATATTGAAAAAAGGTATGGGCCCATAGGTACTTCCGCACCTAAACCCGATGAGCCTGTCCGCCAAGGGCTTGGCTGCGTCCTTTCGGCTTAAAGCTGTAGAAGCGCCGCAAGGCGCGAAGAGGAATATCGCGGCTTGCGCCGCTCCTACTGAAGGGGTCTCGGACATCTTCCTATGCGCCGAAATTCTCCATCCCGAACACTCCACTTCTCACAGCGTTCTCAAAAGGCCCTCTAAATGGCAGGTCCTCCCAACCGGGTTCCGGAGAGGGGGTCGTGTTTTGAGCACCTGCGCTGGATCCGTTTCAGCGGCCTGTTCTCTTGGAAAGCGCTCGCGCAGCGATGATAACGGGGTCCCACAGGGGAGAAAACGGTGGAGCGTAGCCAAGGTCCAGCTCGGTCATGGCTTCGGCCGTGAAACCTCCCATGATGGCCGTGGCCACCACGTCGATGCGTTTGGCGGATCCCGTCTCGCCGACAATTTGGCCTCCGAGGATTCTGCCGGTCTTTCTTTCCGCCAAGAGCTTGACGCGAATGGGGCCGCTTCCCGGAAAATAACCGGCTCTGGTTCGACTTTCGATGGTCTCTGAAACGTATGCCCAACCCAGCTCTTGCAACTCCCGCTCCTGCAGCCCTGTGCGCCCGATTTCCACGGAGCAGATCTTCGTGACCGCCGTTCCCAACACGCCACCCATAACGGCGTGGCCTCCGGCAATGTTGGTGCCCGCCACCCTGCCGTGTCGGTTGGCCACCGTACCCAGGGCCACGTAAAAGGGCCGGCCCGTGATGAAATGCGTGGATTCAGCACAGTCTCCGGCTCCCCATATGCCGTCCACAGCGCAGGCCATGCGGGCATTCACCCGAAGAGCGCCTCGAACGCCCAGAGGGATACCAGCCTGTGCAGCGATTTCCGTATTGGGCTGCACCCCTAACCCCAGCAAAGCGATGCCCGCTGGGTAAGTTCCCTTGTCCGTGACCACGGCGGTCAGAGCCCCGTCTTTCGTCTCAAATCCGACCAGCGATTCCTCCAAGTGCAGATGAACCCCCTTGGCCGCAAGGGCCTCGGCAACGAGGGCGGCCATGTCCGGATCCATCGTCGCCATCACCTGAGGTGCTTTTTCGATCAAGCGCACTTCGAGGCCCAAAAGCAGAAAGGCTTCGGCCATCTCCAACCCGATGTATCCCCCGCCCACCACCACAGCCTGACGCGGTTTGAGCGCCTCAACGGTTCTTCGCACGTGAAGGCCGCTTTGAAGCGTGCTCACTGCCAAAATGCCCTGAGCCTCGTGGCCCGGCACTCTGGGGATAATCGGGCGAGCCCCCGTTGCAATGAGCAGGTCGTCGTAGGGTTCGTGGAATTTGCGTCCCGAATCCCGATGCAACACCTCGATGCGTCGAGCCTTAGGGTCGATTCCCTCCACCTCATGGCCAATATGCACCTGAATGTTCTGCCTGGTCCGAAACTCCTCAGGGGAACGGGCCACAAGCTTTCGATCGTCGTCGACAAGCCTGCCGACGTAGTATGGAATGCCTCAAGCAGAGTACGAGGTGTGCGGCCCCTTTTCAAAGACCACAATCTCAAGGTGCGCATCGAGCCGCCTCGCCACCGACGCGGCGCTCATGCCCGCCGCATCGCCTCCCACCACAACCATGCGCTTGCTTTGTGCCATCCTTGGGCTCCTCATGAGGCTCAAAGTTGACGAAGTTCCCATCATGACGCTTTCTTTTGGAACACTTTGCCTGACTAGGTTCGAAGAATTCAAGAGCGAAAGTTTTTTGTTGAAACCGCAAAAAAAGCTTGGCTTTTCTCCGGGAACCTGATACAGGGTGCATGACGTTGATGGAAGCCCAGAGGGGGCTTCCAAAATTTCAGATTCTTGTACGCACGTTGCGGTCCGCTCTTTGGTTTCACCGAGTGTTCAGCTTTTCCTCAGCAGCCTCGCGGTCCAAAGCATCACCCGGCATGCAGTACAGAACACAAGGAGTGCAAAGTTATGCAGCAAGGACAAGTGAAGTGGTTTAACGAGAAGAAGGGTTTCGGCTTTATCGAGACGCAAAACGCCGGGGATGTGTTTGTCCACTATTCCGGTATCGAAGGCCGCGGCTTTCGAACCTTGAGCGAAGGCGATGCGGTCGTCTTCGAAATTTCCCAGACCCCTAAGGGGCCTCAGGCGATCAATGTCCGCCGCGCCTAGTTCCTAATTGGGCATGACCCTGCAACGCCCCGAAAGATTCGATCTTTTGGGGCGTTGTTTTTTCGGATGGTGCCGTCAGAAGCAAAAGCGAGCTGTGACCACCTTTTCCTTGACACCTGGGAAAACTCACTTGTATATACGTGTTCACTTTTGCTTTCGGGCCCATAGCTCAGTTGGTAGAGCCACCGGCTCATAACCGGTCGGTCCCTGGTTCGAGGCCAGGTGGGCCCACCTTATTCTTTGGGAAAGGGATCGCGGCATGGACCAACCCATCATCAAGAACCGACAAGTCCGTTCCATTGAGGGCTTGAAAGCCAAATCCCACGGACAAAAGGTGCCCATACGCCCAGGGGGTGTTCCTCTCAAGGAACACCCCCTTTGCTTTTCTCATCCAAGTGCACGCACCGGCTCCGCGCTCAGCTCACAGGGAGTCCGTCCATGAAAACGCACGTTACCGTCGCGGATGTTCTGCAATGGATCGACGATCTCGCTCCCTTTCGATTCGCGGAAACCTGGGATCACTGCGGGTTGCAGGTGGGGGATCCTCAAGCGGAAATCTCCGCCCTTTTGGTGGCTTTGGACCCAACGCTTTCCACGATTCGGGAAGCGGCCCAGAGGCGATGCCAAGCTTTGGTCGTGCACCATCCGCTGTTTTCCAAGCCGCAGACCTCCCTTTTTTTGGATCGTCCTCCGGGGCACAACGTTGCGGAAGCCATTCGCCACAATGTGCATATCATCTCGGCCCATACCAATCTCGATGCCGCCTCCTGCGGCACCAACAGCGTTCTGGCGCAAGCCATGAACCTCAATGTTGTGGGCTCCCTGGAAAGCCATCCCATGGAGGAAGCCGACCCTCGCTACCTCGGCCTGGGCCTTTTCGGCTTTTTGCCCGAAGCCTGCTCGGCCTTGGAACTCGTGCAGCGGCTGGGCCAGATTCTGCATCTTCAAACGGTTCGCCTCATTGGTAATCCGGAAACCCCTTTGCATAAAGTAGCCCTGTGCACGGGAAGCGGCGTGAGCCTTCTTGGTCGCGCAAAGCAAAACGACTGCGAGGCTTTCATTACCGGGGACGTGAAATATCACGATGCCCAGTCCGCACTCGATCAAGGTATTGTGGTCATCGATATCGGCCACTTCGCCTCGGAAGCCTTGGTGGTGGCCCCATTGGCGGAGGCCCTCAGGGCAGCGGCCCGCCGCCACAATGCCGCCGTAGACGTCTGGACATGCACCGTGGAGAGCGACCCTTTTCTCACGGTGATTTTCGATGATAGAAGGAGGAAACGCCTTGCAGGAACAATTGAAATATCTGGTGGAACTGCAGATTCTTGAAAACAAGAAGGCGGAACTGCTGCGAAAGCGCGAAGAGACGCCGCTCGAGATCGCCGCACTGGACAAGGAATTTGCTGCCTTTGAAAGCGAATATCTTTTAAAGAAGACAGAACACGACAACGCCGTGCACCTTCGTCGATCGGAAGAAAAAGAGATCGCTGATCTAGAAGCCCGTATTCGCCGCAGTCGCCAAAAGGAACACGAGGTCAAGACGAACCGGGAATACCATGCCCTGCTCAAGGAGATTCAGGACCTTCAAGATGAGATCAGAACCCACGAAGATCATGTGCTGGAACTTATGGAAAAAATTGAAACCCTTTCCCAGGAACTGAAAACCTTGGCCCAGGAACTGGACAAGCGCCGAAAAGCACTGGAAGAACAAAAAGCCGCGTTGCAGAGGGAATGCGATCAGGTGGAAGGAAAAATCGCACACCTGGAACGTCTCCAGGCTGAGATTCGCCAGAAACTGGCCCCTCTCATTTTCAACAAGTGGAACACCTTGGCCCAGCGGTACAAAGGGAGGGCTGTGGCTCCAGTCACCCAAGGCGTGTGCCAGATGTGCCACCTCAACATTCCACCGCAACGATTCATCGAACTGCTTCGCGATCAGGACATCCTCACCTGCCCGCACTGTCATCGGTTCATTTACTCACCGGAAAACGAAGCGTATCGGGCTGTTCTCGAAAATTACAAGGATTTCTGAAAGGCTGTTGCAAATTTGGATCTCCTGGACTATGAAGGGACCGCTCAAATCGTGAAGTTCAGAACTTTTTGTGACACGAAGGAGAGCCGTCCATGGCGACCTATGGTTTGAAGATCTTTTCGGGCAACAGCAATTTGGAGCTGGCCCAAAAGATCTGTGATTCACTGGAAATTCCTCTGGGACGCGCCTTGGTGACCACCTTTAGTGACGGGGAAATTCGCGTGGAGGTCGGGGAAAACGTCCGGGGAGCTGACGTTTTTGTGGTGCAGTCCGGCGCTCCGCCGGTCAACGACCACCTTATGGAATTGCTTGTCATGATCGATGCCCTGAAGAGAGCTTCCGCGCGCCGCATTACCGCCGTTATTCCATACTACAGCTACTCCCGGCAGGATCGAAAAAACAAACCCCGCGTGCCCATCACGGCGCGGCTCGTGGCGGACCTGATCACGAGCGTGGGCACGGACCGCATCCTCACCATGGACCTCCATGCTGGCCAAATTCAAGGTTTCTTCGACATTCCCGTGGACAATCTCTACGCATCTCCTATTTTGCTTCCGTATATTCGTGAACACTTCAACCACAACTTGGTGGTGGTAAGCCCGGATGCCGGAGGCGTTCCGAGAGCCCGCGCTTACGCACAGCGGCTTCCAGCTAGTTTGGCTCTGATTGACAAGCGGCGGCTGGATGTCAATCAGGCGGAAGTGATGAATATCATTGGGGATGTGGAAGGAAAGACCGCGATTATTTTGGACGACATGGCGGACACGGCGGGAACTCTGGTGGAGGCCACCCGTGCTTTGTTGGATCGCGGTGCCCGCGAAGTGCATGCCTGCGTCACGCACCCCGTCCTATCAGGTCCTGCTGTGGAACGCATCGAAAGAAGCGAACTCAAAAGTCTCGTGGTGACGGACACGCTGCCCCTTCGGCCTCAGGCCGCCCATTGTGACAAGATCAAGGTGGTGTCGGCGGCGCGGTTGTTCAGTCAGGCCATCAAGAGTATCCACAACGAGGATTCCATCAGCAGCCTCTTTGACATTCAACATTAGAAACCGCGCAGGAAGTCCCGCGTGGTTCGAGGAACCGGGCCAAACCAGCCGTCGCCATGCCATCTTCAGTTTCCGACCAATACCTCTATGGGCTTGACGACCATCCACCCTGGGGGCTGACCCTTCTGTATGCCTTGCAGTGGGCCGTTATCATTTTTCCCGCTTACATCGTGACCGCCAAAATCGCCGCCCAAGCCTTGCACCTTTCCGGGACCGAAGAAGCCCGATTTCTTCAGATCACTCTGGTCTGTTCAGGGTTAGGCACTCTGGTTCAGACCCTGTGGGGCCACCGGTATCCTCTCGTCGAGGGGCCCGCCACAGCACATCTTTTGACTTTTGTCTCTCTGAGCCCTTTGGGTGTGGAAGCCATTCAAGGGGCATCTTTGGCTGCGGCGGGGTGCTTGGCGTTGGCCGCCGCCACGGGAGCCATGAAATTTGTGGTTCGGCTCTTTACGCCTAACGTGGTGGGTGTCATTTTAATGCTCATCGCCTTTTCTCTTTTGCCCCACTTGATCCCTTGCCTGTTGGGGTTGGACGCTCAACATGTGGAGCCCTCGGTGATTGTTCTGGCGGTGAGTCTGGCCCTGGTGGTGTTGATGGCGATCCTGGGTCAGCACCTCAAGGGGATCTGGAGAACATGCAATCTGGCCTTGGGACTCCTCGTGGGCACCCTTCTTTTCACCTTTTTGGATCGAGTGACCTGGAACGTGGTGTCCACCGCTTCGTGGGTTTCTCTGCCTCGCCCCTGGGTTGGTTTTTCGCCTCGATGGCACGTTGATGCCTTTGCGGCCTTTCTGCTGACCTACCTCGCCATAGCCGTTAACAGTATCGGAAGCCTTCAATCCATGGAGGCTGTAACAGTTTCCTCACGCACCCCATCCGCCACGCCTCGGGGGCTCGCAGTGAACGGCCTTTGTGGCATGGTCTGCAGTTTTTTTGGCGTCGTCGGCACCGTCTCCTACAGCACTGGACCGGGCGTGGTTCTTGCCAGTCGAGTGGCCAGCTGTTTTCCTTTGGCCTGGTGCGGCATCCTTGTGGCGGTGGCCGCCTTTGTCCCCAAATTGGTGGCCATCCTGAGCCTCGTGCCTTCAGCGGTGGTGGCTGCCGCTCTGTGTGTGGCCATGGCGGGCCAGGTGGGTGCAGGACTGGCCGTCGTTGGGGCCGGGAAGACCTTGGCAGCCCGCGATTATTTCGTCGTCGGCATTCCTGTCCTGCTCGGCACGCTCTTGGCCTTTCTCCCCTCGTCCTTTATAGTGACGATGTCCGGAACGGTTCGCATCTTTTTGGGCAACGGTTTGGTCTTTGGCATTATTGTCGTTTTGCTACTGGAACATGTCGTTTTTGCGGAAAAGTCCAAGGAGTGAGCGCTGTGAAAGCCCACATCGTGAGGTGCCCTCGATGCGGTGCCGAAGTGGCGAGATACCGGCAACCGGCTTTGACGGTGGATGTGATTATTCACCCTCGGGAAGCACCCGGCAGTGTTGTGCTCATTCGGCGAAGGAATCCCCCCTTGGGCTGGGCACTTCCCGGAGGATTTGTGGATGAAGGCGAAAGTCTGGAGCGCGCCGCACAACGAGAGGCCAAAGAGGAAACGGGGCTCGACCTTGAGAGATTGAGGCAGTTTCGAGCCTATTCGGAACCGGAGCGAGATCCCCGCCGACATACGGTCACCGTGGTGTTTTCTGCGACTGGTATCGGTCGAGCCCACGCGGCAGACGACGCGCAAGATCTGCGCATTTTCCCTTTGGGAGCCCTTCCCGACGACATGGCCTTTGACCATCGGCGCATTTTGGAAGATTACATCCGGGAGGCTCTTGGAAGTGTGGTGCCGTCGTGACTCCTAAACCTTTGGGTTTCCTGATGAATGAGCTCGAACAAGTGGCCAGAGTGCCCGTGTTCATCTATTCGCCCGACGGTCTTCTCGAGCAAAAAGACCAATGGGTCATCGAGGAAACCCCCGTCACGCTTTACATCAACGGCCAAGAAATGGTGACGCTTCTGTGTGCCGGGCATCACCTGGAGGAATTGGCCGTGGGATTCGCGTATGCTGAGGGTTTCCTGGACAGCAGAGAGGAACTGCATGCGCTTCGCATCGAGCACGAACATGGTCGAATCTTTCTCGAAGTCCAAGGGAAAGATCCTTTGGCCTTTGGTCTTTGGAACAAGCGCACCATCACCTCCGGGTGCGGCAAGGGGACGGTTTTCTACCATGCCCTGGACGCCTTGCTGGCCCAGCCCATGGGAGCCGGACCAATCTTTTCGGCGCGCACGATTTGGGAACGCATGGAAGACCTTCATGGGTTGAGCCAGACGTACAAAAGAACCCACGGCGTGCACAACTGTGCCTTGGCCGATTCCAAGGGCATCGTGGTGTTCCGGGACGACATCGGCCGCCACAATGCCGTCGATATGCTCGTCGGGCACACTTTCTTGAACGAACTCCCTCTAGACGATAAGATGCTTGTCACCACAGGGCGGCTCACCTCAGAGATAGTTATTAAGGCCGCTAAGGTCGGTCTTTCATGCCTTGTGAGCCGCAATACGGCGACCACCTTGGCCATTCGACTGGCACACGATTTGAATATGACCCTGATCGGGTACGCCAGAGCCGGTAAATTCACTGTGTACACGGGGGAACAGCGCATCGTATGAGCATCGATACGGCGCGAAGTGGTAGGAATGCCGAAATTTATCTGGATCATGCCGCCACGAGCTTTCCGAAGCCGAAAAACGTCGTGGAGGAAGTGAGGCGGGCCGTTGTGGAGCTGGCTTCTCCGGGGCGCGGTCAATCTCGAAGAGCGGCTCGGGCCGAGGCGATGGTGCAGAAGGCGCGAGAGACCGCGGCGCGTTTTTTCGCCGTTGTCGAACCTTCACGCTTTGTTTTTACCAAAAGCGCTACAGAAAGCCTCAATGTGGCCATTAAGGGATTTCTCAAAACAGGCCACCGCGTCCTCACATCCTCCATGGAACACAACGCTGTCGCCCGTCCCCTGACCCGCTTGGCTCGTGAAAGGGCGCTGGAAATCGTTCGAGTCCCGTGCTTCGCCGATGGATCTTTGGATTTGGAAGCCCTGCAACGTGCCTTGAATCCACCACCAGCGCTGGCTGTCTTTGTCCATGCATCGAACGTGAACGGAGCCTTGGTCGCCACCCCAAAGGTCCTTTCCATGTGTCGTGAAGCCGGAGTTCCCGTCCTGCTCGATGCCGCCCAAACCGCGGGGCTTCTTCCCATCTCCGTGCTGGACTATGACCTGGGCATGCTTGCCTGCTCGGGTCACAAGGGACTCTTGGGACCTTCCGGCATCGGCATTCTTTACATTCGAAGCGATCTGCAGGTGGAGCCTCTCATCGAAGGTGGCACCGGAAGCCATTCCGAGCAGTCGGTTCAGCCTCGCGAGATGCCCGAGGCTATGGAAAGCGGAACGCCCAATATGCCCGGCATCGCCGGTCTGCGGGCAGGCATGGAATGCGTGTCGGCCATGGGGCTTCAGACCCTGCAACAGCATGAACTGGGATTGGCCGATGAAGTGGCCCGACGACTGGAAGGGATCAAAGGGGTTCAAGTGCACAGGCCTTCGGTTCGAGGCGGCAACGCTGTTTCTTTCACCGTGAATGGAATGGCTCCGCACGATGCCGCCATGATTCTGGCTGAAGCCGGCATCGGGGTTCGAGCTGGTTTGCACTGTGCTCCATGGGCCCATCAAACCCTGGGCACCTACCCCATGGGGACCGTGCGCGTCTCTCCGGGCTGGTGCACGACGCGTGAGGACGTGGATATTTTCGTTCAAACCCTCGAGGCCATGCTGATGCGTCGACGCCGCAGGCATGCAGAAAGGGCCAAGACGGCATGATACGAAAGGCACGCATCCGCGATGCCAGGGATCTGCATAAAATCTTGAACGCCTTTGCGGCGGAAGGCAAACTACTGCCTCGGTCTCTGAGCGATCTTTACACACACATTCGTGAATTCGTGGTTTGGGAATCCCGGGAAACCGGCGAGATTCTCGGCTGCAGCAGCCTGCATATCGTCTGGGAAGATTTGGCGGAAGTGCGTTCTCTGGCCGTCTTGCCCCAATGCCAAGGACAAGGCATCGGAACCTCCTTGGTCCACGCCTGTCTTCAGGAGGCCAGAGAACTGGGCATTCGGCGCGTTTTCGCTCTCACATATGAGATAAAATTCTTTGAGAAATTGGGTTTTCGTCGGACAGACAAGCAGGTGTTTCCGCAAAAAATTTGGGCGGATTGCCTCCAATGCACCAAATTTCCGGACTGTGACGAAACAGCCATGGTTCTAGAGCTGGAAGAAGGAACCACAGACCCATGAGCTCCTTTGTCGGATCCCGTGCATGCCCAGCGACGTTGCTGATTGGAATTCTGGTCGCGGCGGCCCTGTGGGGTTGCGCATCCCACCAACCCCTTGCCCCCTCCAAGCCCAGCCCGACGCCCACACCGCCATCGCCCACATCTTCCTCCACCCCCACCCCCCCTTTAGGGGTCTCAGGACCGCAGCGCATTCAGGTGATCCAAGAACCCCTGGCCTCCCAAAATAAACCGCGAACCGTGATCCACGAAGTCGCTCCTATGGAAACCGTGTGGCGTCTGTCCAAGATGTACGGTGTTTCCATGGAATCCATTTACCGAGCCAACCGCTTAAAGCCCGGCGCACCCATTGTCATCGGACAAAAGCTGATCATTCCCAACGCCACCCAATTTCAAAACATTATTCCGCTTTATCCCAACGGATGCTGGCGCTACATCGTGGTGCACCACACGGCCACAGACATCGGCAAAGCCACCCTTATTCATTCCAGTCACCAGAACCGCGGCTTTTGGAACGGACTCGGTTACCATTTCCTGATCGACAACGGCACCTTGGGAAAAGGAGACGGCCAGATTGAAGTGTCTCCACGCTGGATCAAGCAGCAGAAAGGCGCCCACTGCGTGGCCGGCGGCATGAATGATGTGGGCATCGGGGTAGCCCTCGTGGGCAACTTCAACGAAGGACTGCCAACCCCAAAACAAATGCAGTCCCTCGCCCGCCTGATTCGTGAACTGACCCACTATTACAGGATTCCCCCGAAAAACATTCTGGGCCATGGTGACGTGCCCGGTGCCAACACGGATTGTCCGGGAAAGCGCTTTCCCTGGGGGGAACTCCAGCGGCTTTTGTCCTCCGGCTAGCACAAGGCCCTAAAGGCCAGCCGAGGGAATCCATCCCTGCGCGGGTCTCCGTTCCAAAATAAGGACCGGGTCCTCGCGATCCGCGCATGGGTAGAGGCCTATGGGCCGCCCTTCCGAAGGTATGAAAAATGGGCATGATTCCAGGATGCGGCCGTCGCCGCCACTTCTTCTATGGGCCAGAGCCCCGAAGTCCCAGGGAAAAATTGTAGCAACAGCGTTGTCAGGTGCCCTATGGGAGATGTTTCCGATAAACGTGCAGATAAGATTGCGTTGTGGTAATTATTGGCGTAGTAGAAAACCACATCAAAGACCGTGAACCTCGTTCCGAAGCGGGTGTAAGTTTCCTCGTCGCAGAAATCGCCCCACAGAACCATGGGAAGATGGGCGGCGTCTTGATAGAAACGACGAAAGAAGTTGATGTTCGTCAGCGACCTTTGCCACAAGGTTTCATCGTATTCCACGCCATAAGACATCAAACCCAAGACAAACGAAGTCAGCACCACTACTCGGCCGTCTCCGCTCCCCGCATCCAAAAAGGTAGCGTCGCGGCCGATGAACCCTTCATCCATGAGCTGCATCAACCCTCGATAGACACGGCTCAGGGAGGAAGGCACGAATTCACCGACGCCGGTGACGACGTACACTCCGTCTCCCATGTCTTGCTGGGCGAAATAGTCTTCTATGATGCATCCTCGAATTGCCTGCGGCTTATGGACGCGGCACATACCGACGCCATGCTTCGGGGTCTTTCGTGGGTTCCAATGCGCGCCGTGATGTAGATGTTCGTCGTTCCCGGCGCTGAGCCTCTTCCCTTTGGGCCTCATAGCATTGATTCTCCCGTACCACATGGGTCTGCAGTGTCAGTTTGATCGCATTGCCTTGTGTGTGCTCTTCATCGTCGCCCTCGTAATGACTGAGAATCATGGTGATTCTTTCGCCCTTGGTCATCTCAAAGCTCCAGCGCCAGGCCACGTAGGCTTGAAAGGGATCCCCCACATACTGAGCCGGCGCGCCATACTCCTTTTTGATGGTATCCAGTAACCTGTCGAAAAAATCCCGACTGTCGTCCTCATACTTGACCTTGATGCGCACAATGGTTCCCGGTGCATCGCACGTTCCATAAATCACATAGCCGCTCGCAAAGCCTTCGGGTACCGACACGGAAGCTTCTCGAAGGTAAGGACGCAAACGCACGGCGTAGCCGCCATCCGGCGCGATGCGGCTTCCATAATCGCGGATATGGGTCCCCAGGCGGTATCCAGCAATTTCGCGAGGTGGCGACGGCTGGGCCATTAGGGTTCCCCCCAAAGCGAAAACCCATAGAAACAAGCCAACGCAGTTCATCACGAATCTCATAGCAGTCTTTCCTCTCATCTTCGGCAGAAGTCCTTAAAGCCTGCGGAAATAAAAAGGCGCCGTGAGCTCCCCTCGCAACAAGGCGCACCTGTCTGCCGCCAACGTAAAAGTTCCCGCTCACAGCCATGGGAGCCGCTGAGCCTGTGTCAAAACCGGTCGTCGCCGATCCGCGCCACCTTGGATGCCAAAAAGCCAATCCCTCTTTGGAGGAACGGCGCAAAATTCCTTAAGGGCCTGTTGTATCTCCGTGGACGTGGCCCTTTCAGCATTGATCATGCGATGGAGTATCTGAAATCTTTCCAACTTCTGGGCCAGGTGAATGTGGTCTTGAATCTCCTTTTCGGAAAAGGCTCGAGCCGCAAGAATGCCCGTGAAGGCTGCGGACACTTGTTGGCGATGCTCCGGCTCATCGGGAAGGCCGAGAACCTGCAGGGCTTTCTGGACCGCGCTTTCCAGCCAAGACGACGTCACAAGACCTCGTTCCACCAAGGTGCGGATCAGAAGCCCTCGAGTGGCCTCGGCCAAGTGAGCATGAGCAAGGATGTGCTGCTGCACACGAGCGATGTGCATCCATTGAATCAGCTGTTCGGTACTGACATCCACCATTAGCGCCGTCTTTTTCGTTCCTCGATTCAAACCCACCCGCGCAGCTTGCAGGCTTCCGCCACGCGCGCCACGCTGACCAGGTAGGCGCCTTCTCGCAGGCCCACCCTGTGTTGCTCCGCCATGCTGTACACATCGTGAAAAGCGCGGCACATCTTGTCGCTCAGGCGTGCATGAACGTCTTTGAGTTCCCCATAGAAGTTGTACGTGTTTTGCGCTTGTTCAAATTAAGACACCGTGACGCCGCCGGCATTGGCGAGAAAATCGGGCAACACCACAATGCCTTTGTCATACAAAATGGCGTCGGCCTCCGGGGTCGTGGGCCCATTGGCCAACTCACAAATGATTCGGGCATGAATGCGAGCCGCGTTCTGTTGGCTGATCACCTTTTCCAAGGCTGCCGGGAAAAGAACGGTAACGTTCAATTCCATAAGCTCGGCATTGCTGAGGGATTCCGTCTCTGGAAAGCCCACAACAGTGCCCGCCTCTTTCTTGAAACGGATCAGGGCCGAGGGATCGATCCCTCGAGGATTGTAAACGCCGCCTTTGGAATCCGAACCCGCCATCCAAGCCAATTCCATAAGCCTTGGCCGCCTCACGCGTCACAGAAATGCCCCCTCGCGCCGTGGCGTCATGGCGTCCCAAGGAGCCTCCCAATGGCACGGGCTTCCCTGTGATAACACCCGGTTGATGGTGGCCGACAATGGTTTCGTATTCGTCCATCATCCATGCCATCATTTGGGGCGTGGTGTAGACATCGGGAGCCGGCACATCCTTTGTGACAGCCAGGATCCCTGCAATGGCTCGCATGTACGCTCGAGCCAACCGCTCCTTTTCCGCCTCCGAAAGTTCCTTGGGATTGCACACAATCCCCCCTTTCCCCCTTCCAAGGGGAATATCCACCACAGCGGTCTTCCACGTCATCCACGCCGCCAAGGCTCGCAAAGTGTCCAACGTCTCATCCGGATGCCAGCGCACCCCCTTTGGCTGGACCTCGGGCTCTATTGTAGTGCACGCGGTACCCTCAAAACACCTTGGTGGACCCGTCTTCCATGCGCACCGGCACCACGAAAGCATACTCCCTCATGGGCCAGCGCAACAGTGAGTGCGTCGTCTCGTCCAGGCCAAGAGTGACGGCCGCCCTGTCCAATTGCTTTTGAGCTATGGCAAACGGGTTGATCTGTTCCCTCATCTTTTCGCCTCCCTGATCTCGCCAGGCCCTCCCAATTCACAAAGCCCGCCGCTTCCATAGCCACACGCTCGCGCGTACTCTCCTGTTGACAACTCCTCTTATATAGTGCAAAAGGCCGTCTGCAATCATTAGTTTCAAGCAGCCCCCTGCGCACAACGGCGTGCGGTCTTCAGGGAGCGATGTGATGGAGAAGAGCGTCCGATCTTCTTCACGTGTGAAGAAGGGGGCGCCTTTATGTTTTACAAAAATTTCCATTCGCGAGAAGGACTACAGCAATGTCTTTCAGCAAACCGAACCGAAGTGCAGCCACTTTGACGACCACGCGTGTGGAAGCCGCTCCCAGTTCGGGCATCTGTGTCACGTGCCTGGATGGCTGTGAGGGGCCCTGTGAGATTGGCCGTTCCGCCCTTAAGGGCCGAGAAATGATTTACCCCCAGCCCTTTGGAAAAATCACAGCGGGTGCCAATAAAGATTATCCTGTGGACTTTTCCCACTTCAACATTCAAGGAACCTGTGTGGGTGCCGTGGGAGTGGCGGCCGATCCTGATCTCGCTACTTTTCCAGCAGTGGATTGCGCAACAGCGCTAGGTGCCGATGGCTCTATTCACTTGGACTTTCCCGTTTTCACTGGAGCCGTGGGTTCGACGGAGATTGCACGCATCAACTGGGAAGATGTCGCTGTGGGCGCCGCCATTTCGGGTATCTTGGTGGTGGCGGGAGAAAACATTTGTGGCTTGGACCCTCAAGCAGAGATCAAGAACGGCCGGGTCGTGAAATCTCCGGAAATGGAACGGCGCGTGTCCGCATTCAAACGCTGGTATAACGGCAAGGGCGGCATTATTGTCCAAGCCAACGTGGAAGACAGCAAGTTGGGCGTCCCCGAATATGTTATAGAAAAGCTTGGTGTGGAAATTTTTGAACTCAAGTGGGGCCAAGGCGCCAAAGACATCGGCGGCGAGGTCAAGCTGCCCACCTTAGAAAGAGCCTTGCAGCTTAAAGAACGCGGTTACATCGTGTTGCCCGATCCCACCAGGCCAGCAGTCCAAAAGGCCTTTCAAGCCGGCGGTATCAGGGAGTTTGAACGTCATTCCCGGCTTGGCATGGTGGACGAAGATGGCTTTTATAAGGAAGTCGAAAGGCTGCGCAAGATCGGGGCCAAATACGTGACCTTGAAGACCGGTGCGTACCGACCGGCGGATTTGGCTCGCGCCATTAAATATTCCTCGCAAGCTAAGATCGATCTCCTGACCATCGACGGCGCCGGCGGCGGCACGGGCATGAGCCCTTGGCGGATGATGAACGAATGGGGCATACCCACTGTTTACCTGGAATGCATGACCTATGCCATGTGTGAAAAACTCCGAGCCAAGGGGGCTTACATTCCCCCCATCGCCATTGCTGGAGGGTTGAGCCTGGAAGATCACCTTTTCAAGGCTATCGCGTTGGGAGCGCCGCATGTGAAAGCCATTTGCCTCGGACGGGCCATTCTTACCGCCGCCATGGTGGGCAAGACGCACGGCAAGCTCATGGCTGAAAAAATGGCTCAGAAGGGACGTTCCCTGGAAGATGGTTATTTGTCGCTGTTTGCTGTCGGCGGGTTGCTCAAGGAACGCTTCGGGAATGACTTTGTAAAGCTTCCGGCGGGGGCCATCGGCATATATTCCTACATTGACCGACTCCGCCAAGGCCTGCAGCAGCTCATGGCTGGAGCACGCAAATTTGCGCTCAAGTACATTGACCGTAACGACCTCGTTGCCCTGACCCGAGAAGCTGCCGACATTTCCGGAATCCCCTACGTAATGGACAGCGATGCCGAAGAGATTGAAAAAATTCTCGGTTAAGGACTGAAGAGGCGGCTTTACCGGCACCTAAAGACGTGGGGGGGGCCTGGTGCCTCCCTGAAAAGCCTGGACCAGGAAGGAGTCTACCATGTCCAAGAACGTCTGCGTCCATCTATGCAAGTCGTGTTATGCCAGCCATGTGTGCCCGGTGCATGCCATCACCGAACTCCCAGAAATGGTTCTCATCGAAACGGAAAAATGTACCGGTTGCGGATCCTGCAAAACGGCCTGTGTCGCTTTTGGCTTCAAGGCTCTCCAAAACAAGTCCGCAGCCTCTTTCATGAAAGACGCGTAATCACCTACACCGTTGATGAAAAACCGCCGGGGCCACGTCCTTTGGCCCCTGTGGAACTATCCAATTTTGCACAGGTAAAAATATTCAAATAAGCTTCTACTCTGTCCGTTAGCCGGTTTCTCGGGCAGTAACCGACAACACTCGAGCGGCTTCTGGATTCATATCGCGCTACTGCGAGGGAATGGCCGCAACCAGAGTCATCGCATTACTCTTTTGTGCCGAAAGGGTTCTGTTCTTCGGACGCGCCGTCCCCGTCCCCGAAACCACGTAGCCCGCCTCCCGGCCCTTGCGCTCGAAAAATGTAGAATATGAAGTCTCCAAGAGTCATTTCGATCTGCGGCACGATCTTAGGCTCCAAAATTTCAGGGATCCAAAACTCATATGTGCCAAATGGAAACCGCCGGGCTGCTGCTGACCACAGTGGGGCGCGCTACCCAAAAAAGATGTTCGCTAAGATCCGTCAACCTACCGTGCATGCCGCGTTCATGCCTAACGAAAACAAAAATCCAAATCTCCCATGGGGGCTGTGCGCCGCCCGAAGCCCCAGCCCGGCCCCGGAAACAGTCTCCTCAAAAGCTTTTGCCCTGAAGTTCTGTCTGTGTTATTTTTCATCTAAATTCGGTATGGTTCGCTCACACCAAAGACAGCCTGACACGATTACGACCAAAAGGGCACAAACATGACCGCAGATCCGTCAAACGATAAGGACGAGGTCGGCACCTGGGCGTCCCTCTGTCACTTCAGCGCATTCCTTGGGGCGATTTGGTGGATCCCCACCAGCATTCTGTGGGTTCCTGTGGGCCATCTTCTGTGCCCCCTGATCGTCTGGTTCGTCAAGCGTAAAAAATCGCCGAAAATCGACTGGGCCGGAAGGGAATCCCTAAACTTTCAAATCAATATGTCCGCATATGGCGCCCTTGGGGCTGTACTGCTTCCCGGCATCGCGGCAACGCTTTGGCTCTGGGCCGTGGCCCTCACGGACCTCTACTGGATTGCTCGAGCTGGCGTTGCCGCCAGTGAAGGACGATTTTTTTCGTATCCTTTGGTGGCCTGGAGACTGTTGCGTGAGACCAAGGCCATTCGAACCATGCGAGAAAATGAATCCTGGTGAAACACTCCCAAGGAGAACCCATGGACGGAGCGCCCGAAAAACTCCTGCCCATTCTGAGAGAAGGAGTGGATGTGATCAAGATGGTGCTTTTCAAGCACCTGAAAGAATATGTTCGTCGAAGCCGCCCCCTGATGCCGCCCGATGAGGGCTTGCGCCTTACGGGCGCTGCGGTCAACGAGCTTTTCGGACACGTGCCTGCCGAAGAACCCCACCTGTCCTTTGCGCTGCGCCACGCCGACCACATTCAAGGACTTCTTCGCGAAATCCCAAAGAATCTAGCCCCGTTAAGGGCTCCCATCACGGATGCCCTTCGCATGCAATGTCTATGTGACCGCCTTGAAGGGAAAGACTCCACAAGCATTCTCAAGCAGGCTCAAATGCTGGACATTCTCGTCCTAGAACGAGAGGTGCCTTTGCCCGCATCTTTTATGAGCCTGGTGCGCAGCTGGGGTGTTGCCAGCGGCATCCTCAGCGCATCCACGCCATCCGGCTCGCAGAATATTCAAAACTCATAGGACCAAAACGGCAGAATAGCCTTCTCTTCAAGATGTTGTTCCACTACGGTCGGAATGTCGTGGGCCACGAACACGTGCACAACCTCTTTCCAACCTTCTTGGGCGGCCAGCCCATGAGCGATCTTCAGGTATCGATCCATTTCTTTGCGCGACGGACATACTTTACTCTTACCCATAATCACCACGTCTCGCCCATTGCGCCGACCGCGTCCCCAAATCTTGACCTGCCGGTCTTCCACATCCCGGCGCAAAAGCCTTCCTTGCACCTCTATCCCATACCAGTCCTGAAGGAGTCCCGGCAAAGCCTTGAAACCAGCATTCTTCAAACTATAACCCACGGAATTGGAAATGTCCTCCAAACGCTCTTTGATCATGTCCACACGCCGCGCCGACTTCAGCAGAGCCTTTTCCGTGGGCTTCTGCGCCTGCACCAACTCTTCGACGCGCTCTTCCGTGCGCCTCTGAGCCGCTGCCAGCTCTTGGACGCGCTCCTCTGTGCGTTTTTGGGCTAGGGCCATGCTCTCCAGGCCTTTCTCGGTTCCCCTGACGGCTTCCGCCAGCTCTGCAATCCTCTTTTCCGTCTGCTCCTGAGCTTTCGCCAGACTGTCCATATAGGTGATAAGTTGTTGAGAGTCCGATCTTCTCGCCACACCCTGTAAGGGTTCGATTTAGTGCATCACCTCCTACAATACGGCCTGGAGCTTCGCGGCATTCAGCGATTCGCTCTGCATTTTCCGGATGATTTCAATCCCTCCCATTTCTTGTGCCCCTCCGGTGGTCGCTTTCTGTGCAGTTTAAAACCCATCCAGAACGCGTATAAAAGCTTCAAGCAGTTGACAGTCGGACCCAAAGCTTCTACGCTGGCGGCGCTATGCTGTCAGGAAGCGCCGAGATCCTGTCTGAGGAAGGTGTTTTTGCAGCCATTGGGGTCTGGGCTGGTGTCCTAAGGCACGATCAGGAGTCGTGACTTGGAAGGCTCCTGAATATTCCGTGTCGTGCAGGCTTTTAGCCGGGTTGTGAAACTACGGAGTCATCCTTTTCTATGAGCGAGGCAGGGCGATGCACCACGTATGGAAAGAGCACAGACGCAAGAAAAATCAGTCCCCACAAAGAAGCTCTCGTGGCTTTACACTCATTGAATTGCTCATCGTCATGGTCATCTTGGGACTTTTGGCCGCTCTGGTGGCTCCCAAGATGTTTCAAAAGGTTGGCGCGTCCAAGCTTAAAACCGCCAAAGCGCAGATCGCTCTTTTGGGCACGGCCCTGGATGCCTATCGTTTAGACGTGGGTCGATACCCCACCACCGAACAGGGCCTTCAAGCCTTGCGGGTCAATCCCGGTGTCGACACATGGGACGGGCCCTATCTGCCAAAAGACGTTCCCAAGGATCCCTGGGGTCGTGACTATATTTACCGATCTCCTGGCCAACACGGAGACTATGACCTGTATTCCTTGGGCGCGGACGGGCAGGAGGGTGGCGAAGGGGAAAACGCCGATGTGGTGAGTTGGCAGTGAAACCCCTGCGCCTGCAGCCCAGAGGTTTCTGCGTTCGCAGGCGCAGGGTTTGCGTCCGCGGCCTTGTCGTCTTCAAGCATACCGATAGGTCTCTTCCGTTTCCGACTCCCAACCATTCCACATATACGCGGTTTCACGCCCTTGTGCCACCACGCGAAAGGCGTAGCGCACCTGTTCCTCGTAAAACCTACAATAAGGACTGGGCGCTTCCAGACGGCCACTGACCGCCTGCACCTCCGCAGGACAAGGTGCCCCGCAAAAGTGCCTTACGGCACATTGCCGACAAGGCTCGATACTTTCCACCATTCGGCGTGTCACGGCTTGAAAGGGATGGCTTTCCAAAACACCCGCAATGTCGTCCCGAAACAGGTTGCCGCCCCGGTATTCGGGAAACCCGATGAATTCACTGCACGGAAACAAATCCCCTTGGGCGGACACGGCAAAGAAACACCTGCCGCCCCCACACGGGGAGATGTCGCACATGAGCCGCCGGCCCGTTGGACCAACCACACCAGCCAGAACGTTGGCAAAATTGGCAACGACGAGCTTTCTTGCGGTCTTTTCAAACAAGGCGTAGGTTCTATCCAAGGCCGCACAGAACGCTTCGGCGAGAACGGCATCATCGGGCTTGAGATCCATGCCGCCTTTGCGGGTGCAACGGACGGGATTGAACATCACCACACCGACGCCGGCGTCGTGATAAAAATCCACCAACTCCGGTAGGAGCGCCACATTTTCTCGAGTCACCGTCGTGATCACGTTAAAGGCCGGATAGAAAGCCAGCCGCTCCATCACGCGACGCACTCGAATAAACGCCCCCTGTCCATGCCAATTCTTTCGAACCTTGTCTGCCACGCCGGCTTCATGGGCGTCCAGAGAGATGCCGATGCCGACCCCTCGCGAGGTGAGAAAATCAATCGCCTCGTCATCCAAAAGGGTCGCATTGGTCTGAATCCCAAACAGGAATTTCCCTCGAAAGCGGTCAATGGCCGAAAAGACCGCTTCCCGAGCCAGCATGGGCTCTGAACCGTGAAAGATGAGCTGCGGTGTCGCTTCAGGCTCCAGTGTTCGCTCGAAATATGCTGCCAGACGCTCCAGGGCTTTCACCACCTCTTCCGGCGTCATGGTTGTGCCGTTTCGTCGCATGTCTTCCGGAAGATAACAGTACGTGCAGTTGAAGTTGCAGCGTTCCGTCGGGTTGAAATAAACGGCGGAAGGCTTCAACCCGAAACGCAGACGCTGCATCTCGGCCTCAAACGCCTCGCCTTGTGCCAGAAAGTCCTGGAGCAGACGTCCGGACAAGGCATCCGGCAACGAGGCCGTGTCCACAACGGCCCAATAGGCACTGTCCGGCTCAACGACCGCGACGCGATTGGGCAGACCAATGTCCAGCACAGCAAAAGAAGGCCCAAAGCCGCTGTTGGCATAACGGGGACGGCCAGTGAGGAAAATTTCCTGGTTCATCTATTTGTCCTGTTTTTCCTTGGTGCTGGGGGTCAGCATAATGTAATGGGACAACCCAGTGGTGTCGCCCAGCTTTCGACATCGACGGCGGTACGCAATGATGCGCTTCACCTTTTGCATCGTCCTCCTCCTCAGTTTTTGTCATGGCAAGATCGTATTTCGGCCGCGGACCAAAGAAAAAGCCCGGAGCCATCCGCTGACGCAGATGCCCTCCGGGCTTCCTTTGCCATCGGTTGCCCGGCTTCACGTCTTCCAGCAGGTCTTCTGGCTTTCGGATCTTCTGAAGGGCCGCAGCCTTCCCCTCGGGGTGCTCCCCGAAAGTGACCGGTTTGAACGCTCGAACCTTCGCGCCCCTTCATCCCCGATTACAGCGGCGGGACCGCCACGGATTTTCACCGTGTTCCGGGATGCTGGAAAACCGACGCCTTATTCACGGCCCTTCTGCCACGAAGCCCTGGCCTTGTCAAGATCCAAACCATAGGGGCCTTTCCTGCAAAGCTCATAAACTTTGCCCATACAAGTGACCGCAGCCCCAGGGCAGCGACGATTTCGCCGCCCAAAACAAACAAGCGGGGCATGGCCCCGCTTGGTGCAGTGAACCCGTGACAGAAGGCTCACTGTCTACTACCGTTTCAGTGTTTGACTTCGATCCTCTTTGGCCGCGAAGCTTCGGCTTTAGGAATCTCGATACGCAGAACACCGTCTTTGTAAACCGCTTCGATGCCTTCCGACTTTACTTCCGCCGGCAGACTCAAAGATCGAGCAAAAGAGCCGTAGCGGCGTTCTACTCGGTGAAAGGATTCTCCCTTTTCTTCCTTTTCCTGGCGCTTTTCCCCTTTGACAGTCAACACGTTGTCTGTGATGCTGATGTCCAAATCCTTCACATCCACGCCGGGGAGATCGGCGCGCACCACAATCTTTTCTTCGGTTTCGGAAATGTCAAAGGCTGGCATCAGCATTTTTTCGTCGCCCCACACGGCGGGAAAGGCTTCCTCAAAGAACCGATCCATCCAGTCGAAGGCCCTCGGCCATGCCAGGAGCGACTCCTCTCGAGAACGAGGAACCAATCCGAACATGATCCATACCTCCTTCGGTATTATTTTTGAGTAGCTTAAGGTGCGACTTTCGCTACAAAAGTAATCTTCATCGGGCTTGTGTCAAGTCCCCTGCCTAGCCACAGCCGTGTCCTGAAGCTCAGGGGCTGCCTCCATCATCCCTCGAGGTCTCTTTCTCCCGCTTCTTCGAGCAGTCTTTTGAAACGAGCGGAATCCCGCACGCGGCGAAAAGAAGCCGCTTCCGCCTCTTCCACGGTCAAATGGATTTCCCCGCACTCCGGACACGTCACGTTGAGCTGATCTCCGATGGTGCGTTCCCGTATTTCATCCACCGTCATATGGGCGAGAAGCCCGCATTTGGTATCCACCCGTCGCGCACGCACACGAAAGGGAAAGGTTCTTTCCTCTGCCATGGTCTGTCCTCTTCAGCCCCTCCCGTTCAATTCCCGCCGTTGTCCAAGGTCCGGACCAGCCGAACCATGTCTCGGCACGCCTCCACAAACCTTTCCGCCTCCGACGACGCGCACCACACCATACGAAACCGTTCCGGATCCAGTCCCATGGTTTCCAACATTTCATGAATCACCAACCGACGAGCGTCCGCTTTGAGGTTTCCGTCCTTGTAGTGACATTCCCCCGGCCGACAGCCCATGACCAGAACCCCGGACGCTCCCAGCGAGAAAGCTTCCATAACCAAATGCGGATGAACCATGCCGGAACACATGACCCGCACGATATGCACACTTTCGGGATATTCCATGCGGCGAATCCCCGCTAGATCCGCGGCGCTGTAAGCACACCAATGGCACGCAAAAACGACGACCCTCTCCTTGCCACGCTTGACGCTGCCCATTATGCCGCTCCGCCTTGTTCAGGCCTGAAAAGGGCCTGAAGCTGTCGCGACAGTTGCGGTCCACCAAATCCTCCCACACGAATGCCGGCTTTGGGACAGGTGGCCTGGCAGATGCCACAGCCTTTGCACAAGGCCGAGTTGATGACGGGTAGCCGCACCGTGCCCTTGGCTTCGCACTCCTTTGGGGATCCATTCCGCCAGTCAATGGCCTCAAAGGGGCAGACGTCCAGACACAAGGCGCACCCATCGCAGTTGTCGATCACCACGTGGGCTTTGACGGCGTCCAGGGATCTTCGGCGCCTGGCCAGAATCGCCGCGGCTCGCGCCGTCACGGCTTGCGCTTGCACGATAACCTCATCCAAGGGCTTTGGCGCGTGCGCCAGGCCGGCCATGAAAATCCCTTCCGACAAGAATTCCACAGGCCGCAGTTTGGCGTGACTTTCCTGAAAAAACCCGTCGGCGTTGAGAGGCAGTTTGTAAATGGCGGCCAATTCGGCCACTGCTGGCTGAGGCACAATGGCCGTGGCTAAAATAATCACGTCGGCCCGTAGACTCAAAGGCTTCTGGAGGACATCATCCATGACGCGCACGTACAGTTCGTTGGGGCCGAGGCGCACCGCCGGTTTGTGTTCCAGGTCATACTGGACAAAGACAACCCCCTTTTCTCGAGCCTGTCGATAAACGGATTCTCGCAGTCCGTAGGTGCGCACGTCGCGATATAAAATGTAAATGTCCCTCGTGGGATCTTCGTCTTTGAGTTCCACCGCCGCCTGAATGGCATGGGTACAACACACGCAGGAGCAATAGGGCCGATGGGGTTCTCGAGACCCCACACATTGAATGAACACAAAGCTCTTGGCTCCCGTAATGCGCTCATCCCCCACGGCCCGCAATTTGTCGAATTCCAAAGACGTCAGCACCCTTTGGGATTCGGCATACCCGTATTCGTTGGGCTTATAGGCCATGCCACCCACCGCGAGAACCGTCACACCATGGTCTACGATAAAAGTCGCACCGCCTTTTTGAACGCTCGATCGAAAATGCCCCACGTACCCTTCCACGGCGACCACTTCGCTCTTCAGGTACACACTGATATAGGGATGGGACTTGACCTTGGCGGAGAGATTTTCCACAAACTTCGCAATGTCTTCGCCTTTCCACGTGCGGTAAAGATGGCGTGCGTTGCCTCCCAGCTGGGAACTCTTTTCCACCAAATGGACAGGAAAACCTTGGTCCGCCAGTCCCAGCGCCGTGGTCATGCCCGCCACGCCGCCGCCGACCACTAAAACCGTTGGATTCACGTTCACCGTGACCGCAGGCAGCGGCTCCTGCAAACTGACCTTGGCTACCGCCATGCGCACCAGGTCCACGGCCTTGGTGGTGGCCGCTTGAGGGTCACGCCCGTGCACCCATGCGGCTTGGTTTCGAATGTTGGCCATTTCAAAGAGATATTCGTTCAACCCGGCATTCTTGAGAGTCTCTCGAAAAAGGTTTTCATGGGTCACCGGTGAACAGGCCGCCACAACGACCCGGTTGAGCTGATAGTCGTGAATGCCTCGCCGAATCCGCTCCTGACTATCCTGGGCACAGGCAAAGAGCTTGCGTTCCACGTGGACCACGTAAGGCAGTCGGGAAGCCACCTCGGCCACAGCTGCCACATCCACCACTCCGGCAATGTTGGACCCACAATGGCAAATGAAAACCCCCACTCGAGGCGCCTCATCAGCCACCGAACGCGCCTCGGGAAATTCCTTCACCCTTGAGAGGCTGTTCCTTACATCCGCCAAGGGAACGGCGGCCGCCGCAGCCGCCGCCGACCCTTCCAAAACCGCTTGCGCAATATCTTTGGGACCCGCCATGGTGCCGCACACATAAATGCCGGCTCGGGATGTTTTCACAGGTTCGAAGGACGATGTTTCCGCAAATCCGTGCTCGTCCGTTTGCACACCGAGCCGATCACACAAGGCCCGCACATTTGTCGGCACCTCCATGCCCACGGAAAGGACCACCAGGTCAAACACCTGCCGGGCACGGCGGCCGTCCTCGGTGACCGTCTGAATCACTAGGCTGTGTCCGTCCTCGACCACATCCACTCGGGGCACGCGGTATCGTAGGAACCGCACGCCGCGATCTCGAACGGCATGAAAGTACCGTTCGAAATCCTTACCCACGGTTCGCATGTCCGTGTAGAAAACCGTCACCTTCAAGGATGGATCGCATTCCAAGCCCATGGACGCTTCCTTGACGGCCGTCATGCAACAGACCGCAGAACAGTACGCATGCCCATTTGCCGATTCGTTCCGACTGCCCACGCACTGCACAAAAGCCACCCTGCGAACAGGAGCTCCGTCCGAAGGGCGCACCACAGGCCGTCGATCGGCGGCCGCGGCGGAAAGCGTGCGCTCCCAGACTACGGAGTTCACCACGTCGGCATGGACGCCATGGATCCATGGGTTCCGTCCAGGGGGGCTCAAAAGGCCGAAATCCCACAGCCAAGATCACCGATCCCACGGAAACCGTCACCAACCGTTCTCGATCGTCAAAGCGAACGGCATCCAACGGACACACCTGCGCGCAGGCGCCGCATTTTCCTTGTGTGACGTGCAGACATCGGCGCGCATCGATCTGATAGGCCATGGGCACAGCTTGAGGGTAACTCAGGAAAATGGCGGCACGCGAGCATGAGGGCCACATCGAGGATCCTCGATGCGGACCGGGCATACGCGCGCACATTCGCCGCAGGCCACGCAACGACTGGCATCCACATATCGAGGCCGACGCCGCAAGGTGGCCTGAAACCGAGGCGCCTCGCCTTGCAGCCGCTCCAGCTCCGTGTGGGTCATCAATTCAATGTTGAAGTGCCGACCGCACTCCACCAACTTAGGGGCCAAAATTCACATGGCACATTCGTTGGTCGGAAAGGTCTTGTCCAAACGCGCCATGGTGCCGCCGATGGCTCCGGTCCTTTCCGCAAGGTAGACAAAGTAGCCAGCTTCAGCCAAATCCAAAGCCGCCTGAAGCCCGGAAATGCCGCCCCCGATGACCAAAACGGCGCCCACTTTTTGGCGAATCATCACCACACCTCACCTTTCGCGGCTCAGGGCATCACTAGAGCCTCCGCCACAAGTTCCCACAAGAGTTTGACATCGACGTTGAGATTGTATTCCTTACGCAGGTTTTTGAGGATTTGATCCCGGCACGTGTGGCAGGCGGTCACCACCAGGTCTGCCCCTGTTCGCTGAATCTGGCGGGCTTAGTGACGGCCGAAAAAGACCCGTTCCTCGTGAAAAGGCAAGGCGGAAAGCCCCCCCTCCAGCGCCGCAGCAATAAGCTTCCTCCCGGTTGGGAACCATCTCCACAAAATGGCCTCCACACCGGCGGACAATGTCCCGAGCCTGTTCATCGTAGGCTTGTCCAAAGGTTTTCAAGGCCTTTCGTGTAAAATGGCAGGGGTCGTGATACGTGACCACGCCGGCGTCGCGATCTGTGCGGACGTTCAGGCGTCCCGTATGGAGGTAGTCCGTAAGAAGATCAAACAGGGTCAGAACCTGAAATTGTTTGGCTTCTTCCGCATACCATCGATTCAAAGCCAGTCCAAAAGCATAATAGGCGTGACCGCACTCGGGCAAGAGCAAGGCTTTACAGCCCAGCCGGCGCACCGTCGCCACCACGCGGCCCACAGACACGCGGACCGCGTCCTCATCGCCCGTGTAATAGCCCCATTGCACGCCATCCCAGTACTCCGAAGAAAGAGTCTAGGATTCTCCAGCGGCATAAAAAATCTTCCACCAGTGCTTCATCTGCCACGGTTCCCCAAAGGGCTCCTTGGAATTGACCGTCACCAAGAGTCGAGCTCCCTGAACATCCAGAGGAAGCCGAAATCCGGGACACGTCGTCTGCGCCAATTCCCGAGCCACGGCATGACAACAGGCCGTGAAGTCCTCCCGAGGAATCCCCAAATTGTTTCCAGTTTCCAACAAAGTCACCACGCCCTTGGGCAACGCCCCGGGCACCTGATCCCGATCCCAGCTTTGGCGCAAGGCCATCATCAGTCGCGTGATGTTCACCCCCGCCGGGCACACCTGTTCGCATAGAGCGCACAAAGTACATTTCCAGGGCCACAAGGATTCGCACAATTCCCGCTCCATGCCCAGAACCGCCATGCGCACCACTTTACGAGGATCCCAGCCGTCTACGCCCGCCAAGGGGCACGCGCCCGCACAACTGCCGCAGTTCACGCACACATCGACCCCTTGGGGCAGCTAGCGAAAGGTGCGGGATCGCCAACCCAGAACCACCGCCCCTTCTTCATCTTCCCTGGGATCAACGGACGGCACCGAAGGCGAAGGCACCTGCCGTACTTGAAGGGCCGAGGAATCCAAGCCGTACGCATGGCACAGCTTGATAAACTCCTGTTCGTCCACCAAATAGCGCTTGCCCGAAACACGACGCGCCGGCAGCCGACCACTGCGTATCCGGTTGCGAATGGTGTTGCGGTGCACCCCCAACTGCTCCGCAAGGCGCCCGATCTGCACCACAATCACCGCGTTTCTCCCCTCAATGTGGCCGAAAATTTTTTATAAAACCGTCGGATCTTCCAAACCCAAGACTCTCAAGAGCTCCTCGATGGCTCGTGGAAGCGCCGCAGCCACGGGCTGTGAAAGCCCAACCGCCACGTGGTCCGGAATCGTCATCGCCTGCACGGCCAAGACGGCCACTTGCACCCCACCTTCTTCGGCCAATTCCCGCAACAGATCGGCCGATGGGAATTGATGCATGAGAAAATCCGCCCTTTTCGGCGTCGGCAGCTCCTCGATGGAAAGCCAAAAGAGCTCCCCGGACGCACGCCCGCTCATCTGCACCGCATCCACGATGAAAAGGGCTCTAGGCTTTTGGGGACTCAACACCACGTCAAAGAGAAGATCACTGGCCCCGGTTCCTGCATCCAGGACACAGGCGCCGGCCGGACACAAGGGGTGGACCGCCAGGGCTGCGCCACGGCAGGCCCAAAACCATCGTCGCCAAAAAGGGTGTTGCCACACCCCAAGACCACCGACGTCGCCGAAAACAAACGGCTTCGTTCATTCATGAAACAAAGTCGTTCCGAAAGTTGTGCATGTTGTGCATCGCACACTTTCCTAGCGCCGGACCCATGGACTGTCAATGGTGAAAGGGAGATCCAGCGGAGATTCAGGGACATTCCCGGTCATTGAGGGGTTGCCCCTCAAGGATGTTTGATCGCATTTTCCGACTTATTTTGCAGAAGCGCTCCAGAATGGGACAGGCGCTGAGACCCGACGCCGCTCCGCCAAAAAGCACGTGGAAACAATTGGCTTCAGCGTCACGAAACGCCGAGATCTCGGAGCAATTCTATGAGGTCTTTGAGGCGATAGGGTTTCAGCAACTGAGCCGTGTTTTCCGATGGTTCGGAGCTTTCCCGCAACGAACCAGTTCTGTCACCGCTCGCCATGATGACAGGTATATGTGAATAGTGTCGCCGAACCTCGGCTAAACAGGCCTGCCCTCCCATGCCGGGCATGTTCTCGTCAAGAATCACAGCATCCACAGCGCCGGGGTTTTTTTTAAGAATAGCCAGGGCTTCTTCACCTGAAGAGGCAGCAAGCACACGAAAACCTTCCTCGGCGAGAGCCTCCAGGATGTACTCTCGAATGTCTCTCTCGTCGTCCACGACGAGAATCGTCCTGGGC
This sequence comes from Desulfosoma sp., assembly GCF_052743555.1. Taxonomy (NCBI): domain Bacteria; kingdom Pseudomonadati; phylum Thermodesulfobacteriota; class Syntrophobacteria; order Syntrophobacterales; family Syntrophobacteraceae; genus Desulfosoma; species Desulfosoma sp. The sequence continues at coordinate 61,406 of NZ_JBRAHS010000009.1, read as the reverse complement.
ATGTCTCCTTTCGGCTGTGGGTCTTCAAATCCTTGCCCTTGGGCAGAATCTTTTTTCATGACCCGAACGGCCTCCTTGAAAGCATGGGCCGGAAGAGTGATGGCGAAGGTGGTGCCTTTCCCCAACTCGCTGTGACACCTTATCGTCCCTCCATGTCGCCGCACGATGCCGTAGACCGTGGAAAGTCCCAGCCCGGTCCCCTTGCCGGGTTCCTTCGTGGTGAAGAAAGGATCAAAGATGCGTTCCCGAATGGATTCCGGAATTCCCTGGCCCGTATCGGAAACGGTTAAAATAACGTCTTGAACACCATCCTGGGCTTCCCTTCTTCCGGTGGATACGCGAATGCACCCTTCCTCACCCTCGCCAATGGCATCCCGAGCGTTCACCACCAAGTTGATGAGGATTTGCTCCATTTGCAGTCGGTCTGCATGAACCGCGGGAAGATTTTCTTGCAGGTTCTTCTCCAGGCGAATTCTTCGAGGAATATTGCGCCGAAGAAAATCGAGGGTATCCTCAACGAGGCGGTTGATGTCCACCACCTCGAACCTCGTCTCATCCTGCCGGGCAAAGGTGAGCATGCGACGAACCAGTTCGGCGCTGCGATCCACCGCTTCCCGAATATGGGTAATCCAACGGCTCTTGCGATCGTCCGCCTCCATGTGCCGGGCCAAAAGGTCCAAGTACCCGGTCATGGGCTGCAGCAGATTGTTGAATTCGTGCGCGATGCCACTGGCAAGAGTCCCCAAGGATTCCATCTTTTGCGCGTGCGATATGACCCTTTCCAGTTCCTGAGCCCTTTTTTCCGCCTGGATTTTTTCTGTGATATCCCGGGCCATCACTCGAAAGCCCAAAGTTGTCCGGTCTTGAGCACGGATGGGTTTCGCCGAAATTTCCACCGTCCTAGAGGCCCCTTGCGTATCATGAAAGGCAAACACTTGAAGCCGGCCGGTGCTTCGATCTTCGGCCACGTCCCGCAAAAAGGCTCTCAGGGCTTCGGCCGTTTTCGAATCCACCACTTCGTCCAGGGAAAAAGGATGGGCTGGCGGCGGATCCAGACGCAGCAGGCGCACAAAGGCACTGTTGTGAAACATCACAACGCCTTCCGTATCCAGCTCGAAGTAAGCTTCGTCGATACTCTCCAAAATCTCTCGGTAGCGCTTCTCACTGCGAGCCAAGGATTCCTGGATCTTTACCAAAGCCTTTTGCCGCAGCAGCAGCGCTTCTTCCCGCTCTTGAACCGCTAGGCTCATCTCTCGAAAGCGTTGCGCAAAAAGTCTTACTTCGGCAAAGGTCCCATGAAAATCCGGCCATGAATCCTCAGCGTCGCTTCGGCCTTCGGCCATATGGGTGACAACCCGGGTGAGCTGCTCCACGGGAACGATCACGACTTTATGCAGCCGCCGAATGAGGCGCCAGTGGATGACACCCATAAAGCCAAAAAAAAGACAGAACCCTATCGAAGCCGCTACGACTACTGGGTAAAGCGCCGGGAAAAGCGGGTAAGCCACAAGCACCACCCATCCCCAGGGATCGATACGCCAACTGGTTCCATAAACAATGGTCCCAGACAGTCGCCCCAAAAGCTTTGTCCCTTCAGGATGGGCGAGAGCTCGCGCCACCAGGGATTCATGGCCCACATTTTCTTGTTCCTGCACCATGTGGGCGTCGGGATGTACGATCAGGTTGCCGTAACGGTCCATGATCCAGATAACGCGATGGGGCACCTTTTGAAGATAGACCTCGACCATTCGTTGCACGCGCCCCAAATCCAGTTCCCCGACAACAGTTCCCAATCGCGTGGATATGCTGGTGGCCACGGTCACTGATTTCAAATCGGACCGATAATACGGCACCGAATAATTGGGCCATTCTCTCGTGGTGGGGAAGTACAATGCTGACGGGAGCGAAACGTCCTCAGTTATTCCTTCGGCCATATCCTGAGGGTAAACCGTATAGGTATAAGCATCCGGCCCAATAAAAAACGCTCGGTGGTACGGCATCGGGAGTTTCACACTGCGCGATCGCGTCGCCCTTATGTCCCCTCCCGATAAGGTGCTGGCCAGCAACAAAAGGCTTTCATCCGCTGCAGTGAGAAAGCTTGATATGTAATTGTCGACGCTCCAACTGATCACATCGTGTTCTTTTTCCAGTTGCACGATACGCCAGGCGGCCAGCCCGCACGTGGTCATCACCGCACAGGCCAATAGGGGAAAGAAAAGCCTTCGGAGTAAAAAACGTCGAACGACTTCAAAAAGCCGAGGATCCTTCATGGCGCTTCACCGGCCAGTGAATTGCACGAATCGGTTCCCGCGCACGCCCACCAGGTAGCTTTCCGCGTGCACATCGCCGTAAGGGTCCATAACAAGCCGCCCAAAGAGGCTGTCAAATTCCCTCGGCTGCCCCAAGGCCTCAACGAGCCGCTCCGGTCGGCCTGCCACGCTCTCCAGCGCCTGCACAAGAAAACGCACGGTATCGTAAGCTCGCACGGCGGCAAAATTCGGTACTGTACCAAAACGCTTTTTGTAAAAGCGCACGAATTCCGCCGCCCCGGGAGCTTCTTCCACCGGCGGGTCATTTGTGGCCAGAACGAGGTACTGGGCCGCGCTCCCTGCCTCAGTGATCAAACGATCGGTCTGGGCCCATCCCACACCGAAAAGCGTAGAGGTAACTCTCAAACGAACCATGGAAACGACCAGGCGGGCTGTTTCTTGCCCTGATGCTACAAGAAGCAATGCCTCGGGTTCTCTGTCCAAAACCCATTCGGCAAGGGAGACATCCGCGCCGTTGTCGAGGCGAGAAAAACCTGTGGTGAACACAATCTTTCCTCCATAAGATTCCATGGCCTGTGCAAAGGCGCCAACCCACGGTTCTGTGTAAACCGGATTCTTGGTGTCGTAAAGAATGCCAGCCTTGAGCAGGCCACGGCTGATAAGATGTTTGGCCAGATGCATGGTCGGAGCTGTGTCATCGGGTCTGAGGCGGAAAAAAAGATCTTTTTTTCCCGACAAGAGAGGGCTGGAGGCCGTAGGTGAGACAAGCGGTACACCCCATCGGTTCAATTCCGGAAGCGCCTCGAGGCATTGAGTGCTCAGCATGTGGCCGATGATCACAGAAACCCCCTGACGGACCAAAAGTTCGCGGGCCTTTTTCGCCCCTTCCACCGTCCCCTCGTCGTTTTGAACGAAAAGTTCCAAGGCACGCCCGCCCACACCACCTCGCCGGTTGATTTCTTCCACGGCCAGCCGAGCTCCGTTGCGCGCGTGAATGCCGAGGTCCGCATAAGGCCCGGTAAGGACACCGGCCAAGCCCAACCGAATCGGCTCCCTTTGGCAACCCCAAGCCACAAGACCCAAAAGGAGGACCCACAGCCAAAGGCTTTTATGCGCGGCACTTTTCATGGGCACTTCGTCTCTTCTTCGAAACTAAACCCTAACCCAACGCGCTGCTTGCATCATCGGCGCAAACCAGCACTCGGCACCATCGTCTGCATCCCTTTTTTCGTAACCAATTTCATCGGAAAAATCGACGCACCGCGGTTTGTGCTTTGGGGATCGGCCAGGACGGCTCTTTTGGAAGCGTGTGAGACCTTAATTGACCGTCACAGCCAAGGAACCCGACGAGCCTAGTCTTGAAGGCGCCCTTTCCAACGTGTCGTCAAGGCCGACGGTGAATCAGTCGTAAGCTCCTCATGGGCATCGCGGCTTGCGCCGCTCCGACAAAATGAAACAAAAACGGCCCCGAAAAGCCATCCTCAAACAGGTCCTAAGACACTGTTTGAGAACGCAACTTTGACGTTTGGCAGCCGAGCAACTCCAATGGGTTACAAGGCTCCTTCGGACCAAATTTCGCAAATTTTTGAACGCTTAAGTGCGCAATCCACTCATGCAAAGATTGACTTGACCTATTTCCCTCGAAGGAACCGGCTTCTTGCCGCTCCGCACGCCGTCCCTTTGAAAGAGCCGGCCAGAAAACCCCTTTTATGGATTTAAGAGCCCTCACCCAGCATCTCGAACATGTTCGCAGAAAACGCGCACCCACACGTGTCAAAAGTCGCCGAAGTCTTCGTCAAAGGGAATGAGTTCTTCCGGTTTTGAAGGTTTTTGCGCTTTAGCCGCAGCCACACGGGCCTTTCCGTTGCCCGCCATATTGGCCCTTTTCTGTCCCAAGGCCTTTGCCTTGGCATCCAAGGAAGGTCGAGTCACTGAGGAGTCTTTTTTCCCTCGTCCTATTTTGAATCCTCTTTCCTTGTCGCTCCCTCCCACCAGTGCCGCCAGCTGTGTGACGTATTGGCGCATCTGCTCCGCTTGAGCGTTCAATTCTTCGGCCGCCGACGCCGATTCTTCGGCGTTGGCCGCATTCCTTTGCACCACCTTGTCCATATCCGCCACAGCTCGGTTCACCTGGTCGATACCTTCCGCCTGTTCGCCGGAGGCGGCAGCGATTTCTCCCACCAATTCCCCGATGCGGCTGGAACCCTGAGCTACCTTGCCAAAGGCGTCGTTGGCTTCCCCAAGGACGCGATTTCCTTGGTGCACCTTGTTGACCGTGTCTTCAATAAGCTGGGCCGTGTTGCGGGCGGCTTCGGCGGCCCGCATGGCGAGGTTCCGCACTTCGTCGGCCACCACGGCAAACCCGGCCCCGGCCTCCCCGGCCCGCGCCGCTTCCACGGCGGCGTTCAAGGCCAGAAGATTGGTTTGAAAAGCAATTTCATCAATGGTTTTAATTATTTTTTGCGTTTCTTCGCTGGCCGAAGCGATTTGCTTCATGGATTGGGTCAACGCCTCCATGGATCGCTGGGCTTCCTGAATGTCGCGCAAAGCCGCTTTCACAATGGCGTCCGCCTGCTTGGCATTATCGGCGTTTTGGCGGGTCATGGAGGCCATCTCTTCCAGGGCCGACGACGTTTCCTCAAGGGATGCCGCCTGTTCGCTGGATCCTTCCGCCAACTGTTGACTGGCCGAAGAGACCTGGGATGCTGCGGCGGCCACCTGTTCGGCGCCTTCCCTAAGTCCCGTCACCGACTCCATAATGGGGGCAGTCACTTTTCGTGAATACACGTAGAACACGCCAAGGGTTATCAGGAGCGCCACCGCGCCGATGCTAAGCAGGCCTGTGACCTGGCGGCGCACCGGCTCAAGAAATTCCGAGGCCGGCTGCGTCGCCCCGACCATCCACCCGTTGATCCCTACCGGCGCGTAGCCGGAAATCTTCTTATCGCCCTTGAAAACATAATCCACCACGCCCGACGTTCCGGACGCCATGGCCCTGGCCAGATTTTCCAGCCCCGGGGTCTTGTTCAGGTCGAGCTTCAATATCAGGTCCTTGTTAGGATGGGAAATGACCACACCCTGCCGGTCCACCATGTAGGCGTATCCGGTCTTGCCCACCTTGGTTTTGCTCAGAGTCTCGATCAAAATATCGATTCGAGCCGTCAGGCCCAAGATTCCTTGAAAAGAACCGTTTTCTCCTTTCAAAGGCACCGCCACGACCACGACGGGCTGATTGGAAACCTTGGAAATCACCGGTTCCCCGATCACCACTTCACCGGCATTTTTCGCCTTTTGAAAATACGGCCGTTCCGAAATCTTAACTCCTTTGTAGACATCGGTTTTGCCGTCGGGAGTTATGCCCGCATAGACGGTTCCAGCGGCATCGGAGACAAAAACCCCCTCATAGTTGTCGCCGATGTTGGTGAGGAGCCTTTGGAGTTCCCGATTCAGGGCACCGATTTCCGTCTGGGCGGCTTCGGTGCCTTGTGCGGCCACCTTTTCCGTGGCCGCCTTCAAGGTGTCGATGGAGGCCAAGGCCCGCGCCGACCACTTCTCCTTACTCAGCGCCGTGCGAACCATGTCCGCCAGCCCCTGGGCTTGCGAGGTGGCGGCTTGTTCCGCATTGCCCTTCAGGGCTGAAGCCACTTTCCATGTGGAAAAGGATCCCGTGGCCGTTAGGCTCAAGAAAACCAACACTCCGCCGATGACCAGTAGTTTTCCACTCAGTGTCCACGTTCGCATGGATGTTTCTCCTCCCATGGGATCATGAATGTCGGTTTTAAGCCGCCTTTTCCAAAACGCTCATCTCCTGGGTCGTGAGTACCCTGTCAATGTCCAAAAGGATCTTGACGGATTCTCCCGCCTTAGCCATGCCGAGAATATATTCGGTGGAAAGACGTGTTCCAAAAGTCGGCGTGTCTTCGATGTCTTCTTCCTTGATGTTGACCACTTCTGAGACCGAATCCACCACAAGGCCCATCATGACGCGCCCGGCGGCCAACCCTGAAGCTTCCACCACGATGATGCACGTGCGCTCGTTGTAGGCCATGGATTCCATGCCGAATTTGAGTCGTAAATCAATCACTGGAATCACCTTTCCTCGAAGGTTGATCACCCCTTTGACAAAAACCGGCGTTTGGGGCACAGGCGTAATAGGCATCATGCCGATGATTTCTTTCACTTTCAAAATCCCGATGGCGTACTCTTCGCCTCCCAGGGAAAAGGTCAGGTACTTGCCTTCGCGCTTTTCGTTTTCTTCCTGAATCTTCGCTGCCATAACGTCCATCATCATCCTCCCTCTCTTGTTCTGCGCATTTTTGCCCCGAATGAGGACGCCCTGTCCTTCGACCTAATGAAAACACGGAGATCGCCCTCGATTCACCGCACCCTTCTTTCCATGGAGGGAAGCCTCGGAGCATGATTTCTTCCGGGCCAGCCTCGACGTCTTTGTCGACGGAACCCCATGTGGCTCTCCACACCACTTCCACACGATCTTGTCGGGAACGCCTGTCACAGAACGTATCGGCATGCGGTGACGAAGACTTGAGTTGAAGTTTTGAAAAAATTTTTTCTTGCCGACGCCGCGGCGTCTGTGTTAGGAATCGTGTGCTTTCCAAGGGAAAACCTTGTGTGGTGGGTGTAGCTCAATAGGTCAGAGCACTGGGTTGTGGCCCCAGAGGCTGTCGGTTCGAGTCCGATCACTCACCCCATGAAAGATATCAGGCCGCCAGTGCTGAGGCGGCTTTTTTTGTCGCGCCGCCCGTGGCACCCCCAAAGCGGCAAAAAGGTCATGGCTCGTCTGAAACCGCTGTGTGACGCTCACAAAAAGCGGGGGTATCCATGGCCCACGGATCTGCGATCATGAGCCGACGGATTTTGGTGATCCTGGCTTCCTCTTTGGCCGTTGTGGCTTTCGGCATCGTCGGCTACATGCAGCTCTGCGACTACACTTTTGTGGAAGCCCTCTACATGACCGTCATCACCCTCACCACTGTCGGTTACACCGAGGTGCGCCCCTTGGACACCGCCGGCCGACTCTTTACCGTCGTGCTCATTGGAGGCGGCGTCAGTCTTGTGGCATACCACATCGCCTACTTCGGGCAGCTGCTTGTGGAAGGTAATATTTTAGAAGTGTATCGGAGGCGGCGTGTGAAGAAACTACTTCAGGGCATCAAGAATCATTATATCATCTGCGGCTACGGACAGATGGGCAAATACATCGTAGACCAGCTGCTCCGATACAGTATTCCCATGGTGGTCATTGAGATGGACGAAGGCGCTGTGGGAAACCTGCAGGAACTGGGAGTCCCCCACTTGGTGGCGGACGCCAAGGAGGAGGAAAACCTCATGGCCGCCGGCATCCTTCAGGCCAAGGGGCTCGTGGCCGTGGTGCACAGCGATACGGACAATGTGTTCATCGTTTTGACCGCTCGCGACCTCAACCGTAACCTGTTCATTTGTGCCCGCGCCGGTTCATCCGGCATAGAAAAAAGGCTTCTCAAAGCAGGAGCCGACCGTGTGGTGTCCCCGTACGCCACGGGGGCCATGCGTATCGCCCAGAACATTCTGCGCCCCACTGTCACTGACTTCTTGGAATTGGCTCTTTCCAGCGAAGGGATCGAACTGTCCATGGAAGAGCTGATCATTCCTGAAGGGGCGGACATGGACGGCAAGGATCTCATGCATTCCGGAATTCGAAGCGATTTCAACTTGATCATTGTGGCCATCAAAAGACCGGAGGGCACCATGATCTATAACCCCTCACCCCGTGAAATCCTCCAATCCGGAGATACCCTTATTGCCATCGGCCCGCGCAACAACTTGGACCGCTTTGCGGAAAAGCTCTACGGCACCCGATCCCCATCCATTGCCTTTCATCGTGCCTGGCGGCACAACACAGAGAGCAAAACGCCGTCACGATCCGGCTAATAAACATGGAAACTTGCAGGGTGACGGCTTAGCCTTTTGGAGCGCGCCAAAGAAGGCTCCTTCGCAGGCCTTTTCCCTCTATTTCTTTGAAAGCCCAGCAAAGCGCGATGAGCTGTTTCGGCTGGCGTCGCTCCCACAAAATGCCTTCATAGAAGCGTGTTCGAGATGGCTTTTTGGGGCTGCTTCGGTCTGTGCTGTAGGAGCGCCGCAAGGCGCGATCTTTACATCAACCCGGAGACCCACGGAACGCGGGCCAGCCCGGGGTCGCGGCTTACGCCGCTCCTCCAGAAGCGAGCCGAAAGGGCACGGCAAAACTACGGTCGATACGCTCCTTCACAGAGGCTTGTGCGACAATGCCTTCCCTTGCCCTTTGTGCGGGCCCGCATGTCTCAACGCAGGAACCACCTTCTTTTCAGTTCGCCCATTCCAGGACGCGTAGCAGCACCTCCCTAAGGGTTCGCTCACCCGATTCGCTTAAAAGGAACCGCGTCTTCCTGGTCCGTTTTATTCGAGTGGACCGGCCTCTGCCGTTGCGGACCTTCGTGGGTAGCCGGAAGGGCATCCTCCGAAACCGGAGCTTGGAATTCCGTGATACGAACACACGGGCCCTCATACAGCACCCCCGAACGACCCCTTCGACGAACTCCGCCCACCGAAGCCCGGACTTTCCTAGACCCTGAACCGCAAAGACTTCATGAGGAAATGTTTTTCTTCTTGCGTTTGACAACCTCAAAGCCATCCCATATATGGGATGCGGCAGGTAAGAAGCTCACACCATGGATCCGCCGCCGCGGTCTATTCATCGTTGAGCCGCCCGTGGCCAGTCCAAGCTCAGGAGGTGCCTATGGAACAAACTGTCATCGTCAGTGCCGTTCGAACGCCCGTCGGTTCCTTTGGGAAATCGCTCGCCAACATCCCCGCTGTGCAGCTCGGTGTCATTGCCCTGAAGGAAGCCCTGGCCCGCGTGGGGCTCGCTCCTGAGCAGGTGGACGAAGTCATTTTAGGCAACGTCCTTCAGGCGGCTCAGGGGCAAAATCCCGCGCGCCAAGTGGCTGTGCATGCCGGCATCCCCTATGCGGTGCCTGCATACACCATCAACAAAGTGTGCGCATCCGGGTTGAAGTCCGTGATCCTGGCGGCTCAGGCCGTGGCCTTGGGAGACGCCGAAGTCGTCGTTGCCGGCGGCATCGAAAACATGAGCGCATCCCCGTACGCTCTCACGCAGGCCCGGTGGGGCCAGCGCATGGGGCACGGACAGATTCTGGATCTCATGATTCACGACGGTCTATGGGATATTTTTAATGGGTATCACATGGGCATTACAGCGGAAAACGTGGCCGTCAAATACGGCATCAGCCGCGAAGAACAGGACCGCTTTGCTTTGGCCAGCCAGACAAAGGCGGAAGCCGCCATCAAGGCGGGTCGTTTCAAAGAGGAAATCGTCCCTGTAGAGATTCCTCAGCGCAAAGGCCCCCCCGTGGTGTTTGATACCGACGAACATCCGCGGTTCGGCACTACCCTTGAAGCCCTCTCGAAACTTGCTCCGGCTTTTCGAAAGGACGGGACGGTGACGGCCGGAAACGCTTCCGGCATCAACGACGGTGCCGCCATTCTCATTGTGATGTCCGAAAAAAAAGCCGCCTCTATGGGACTCTCGCCACTGGGTCGCATTCGATCCTACGCCTCAGCCGGCGTCGATCCGGCTCTTATGGGAACCGGCCCCATTCCCGCCAGTCGCAAGGCCTTGCAGAAAGCTGGATGGTCCGCCGAAGACTTGGAGTTGGTGGAAGTCAATGAAGCCTTTGCAGCCCAAGCGCTGGCCGTCAACAAGGCGATGGGATGGAATGCGAACATCGTGAATGTCAACGGGGGAGCCATCGCTCTGGGCCATCCCATTGGCGCCTCGGGCGCGCGCATTCTGACAACACTCCTTTACGAAATGAAAAGGCGTCAGGTGCACAAGGGCCTGGCCACCTTGTGTATCGGGGGCGGCCAAGGCTGTGCCGTGACGATCGAACGCTAATTTCTCCAGAGGAGAGGTCCCGCCATGGCATTTCAGAACATTCTTTTCGACGTGCATGATCAGGTCGCCCTTGTGACCCTCAATCGCCCCAAGTCCCTCAACGCCCTGAATCCCGAAACCCTTGATGAACTCAAGCGTGCCGTCGACCAGGTGCGCGAAGACGATGGGTTACGTGTTCTGGTGCTGACGGGAGCCGGAGAGAAGGCTTTTGTGGCCGGAGCGGACATCAGCGAATTTCCCAAAATGAATCCGTTGCAAGCCCGACTCTTCGCCCAAAAAGGCCAGGACGTCTTTTTCGCCTTGGAGGAGCTGCCAAAACCCGTGATCGCCTGCGTCAATGGGTTCGCTCTAGGAGGCGGACTGGAACTGGCTATGAGCTGTGATTTCATCTACGCGTCCGAAAAGGCCAAATTCGGTCAGCCGGAAATCAATCTTGGCATTATTCCCGGTTTTGGGGGCACCCAACGCCTGGCGAGGCTTGTGGGACGGGCCAAGGCCAAAGAACTCTGCATGACGGGGGAAATGATCGACGCGGCCACCGCTTTACAATGGGGATTGGTGGCGAAGGTTTTCCCTGCCGAAAACCTTTTGGAAGAGACGCTTAAAACCGCGAGGACCCTGGCCTCCAAGAGCGCTTTAGCTCTGCGGGCCATCAAGTATGTTATCGACCGGGGTGTGGATGCGGACCTCAAGGCCGGATGCACCCTTGAAGTCGAGGCCTTTGGCCTGTGCTTCGCCAGCGAAGACGCCAAGGAAGGGGCTTCCGCCTTTTTGGAAAAGAGAAAACCCAACTTCAAGGGCTCTTTCATCGCCTAGAGCGGACCGGGAGGAACACGACCATGCATTTCGAGCTCACCGAAGAACAAAAGATGATCCAAGACATGGCGCGTAAGTTTGCCGAAAGGGAAATTGCGCCGGTGGCCGCAGAATTGGACCGCACGCATCGCCACCCCGAAGAAATCGTCAAGAAGATGGGGGAACTCGGCCTCATGGGCATCAACATTCCGCCCGAATACGGGGGCGCTGGCATGGACTACATTTGTTACGTGTTGGCCATGATCGAAATCTCCAAAGCATGCGCCTCGTGCGGCGTCATCATGAGTGTGTGCAACAGTCTGTATAATTTCCCCGTTTACACTTACGGGACGGAAGAGCAGAAACAGCAGTTCCTGACTCCTGTGGCCAGCGGCCAATACTTAGGCTGCTACGGGCTCACAGAAGCCGGCGCGGGTTCCGATCCCGCCCGCATGCGCACCACGGCGGTCTTGGACGGCAACGAATGGGTCATCAACGGCGAAAAGAAGTTCATCACCAACGGAAACGTGGCCAGGTACTGCGTGCTGGCCGCGGTCACCGACAAGGAAAAAGGCTACAAGGGTATCAGCTCGTTTTTGGTGGACCTGCACAATACACCGGGGTTTCGTGTGGGGCGCGTGGAAGAGAAGCTAGGCATCAACGCTTCAGGGACGGCCGAATTGATTTTTGAAGACGCCCGCATTCCCAAAGAAAACCTTTTGGGAAAGGAAGGCGAAGGTTTCAAGCAGATGCTCACCACCTTGGACGGCGGCCGCATCGGCATCGCCGCACAGGCCATCGGCATCGGCCGGGCTGTGTTGGAAGAAGCCATCGCCTACAGCAAGACTCGGGAACAATTCGGCAGGCCCATCGCCTCCTTTCAGGCTATTCAGTGGAAACTGGCCGACATGGCCACCCAGTTGGATGCGGCGGAATTGCTGACACTTCGAGCGGCGTGGTTGGAACAAAACAAGCGCGGTTATGAAAAAGAAGCGGCCATGGCCAAGATGTACGCCTCCGACACGGCCATGTGGGCCGCCATCGAAGGCGTTCAGATTCTCGGCGGGTACGGCTACTGCAAAGAATATCCTATGGAACGCCACATGCGCGATGCCAAGATCACGCAGATCTATGAAGGCACCAACGAAATCATGCGCCTTGTCATCTCCCGAAACATACTCGGAAAAATCTAAAGCAACGTCTTCTTAAGGAAGGCATTCCCTTGGGCCGATTTCAGACCGCGGGCGAGCAGCCCGCGGTCTTTCAAGGCGCTGCGATGTCGCTGCCCTTAACCATAGGCCATAAAAAACCCCGGCTCGAATCCGGGGTTTTTTTATGGCAAACTGCAGGCTCATCGACCAGGGCCCTTTGCGTGGCCCCCTCACAGTCACGATGCCGACGGCAACGCCATGGGGCCTTTACATGCCCTGAAGGCGCCGCATCCGGCGTTGAATCCTTTTGATGGCTTTTTTCCGCTTAATACGGCGGCGCTCACCTTTGGAGAGATAATAGTTGTGTCGCCGCAGGACGGGCTGCACATTCTTTTGAAAATCCTTGCGCAGCTTGCGGATCTTTTTTTCAAAACTCTCCCTGGCCTCCGGTTCGGTCATTCAGATTTCACCTGCCTTTCAGCAACAAAAAAACCCTCGCGGGGTCTTCGTTGGAATCCTCCTCCGCGGCGTCCGGCACGCTGCGGAGGGGTATCACCTCGTGAGCCTGCCGTCATGCTGTGGAGCGGTTCTGTTTAGCACAGCATCTTTCCAAAGGCAACGGCTTTTTAAGAACTTAGCGCATCATAGCGGTAAAACTGCATGGTGAAAGTCGCCCGGCCTTGGCTAGCCGATCGCAGCGTCGTGGAATATCCAAACATTTTAGAGAGAGCCACAGTGGCTTCCACCACCTGAATACCCTTTTTGGCTGTAATGCCTTCGATGCGGGCCCTGCGCAGGTTCAAGTCCCCAATGACGTCACCAAGAAATTCGTCGGGGGTCAGCACCTCCACACGCATGTACGGCTCCAGCAACAAGGGCTCCCCTTTCGTAAAGGCATCTCGAAAGGCCATACCTGCCGCCACACGGTAGGCCAATTCCGTGGACATGCCTTCCCGGTGTTCGCCGCCAATGACAGCCACCTCCACATCCAGCACGGGATACCCCATAAGTTCTCCGCTGGTCAGGGCATCCTGGATACCCGCTTCCACGGCGGGCCACCACGATTCGGGAATGGAGCCATCCCTAACACGATGGACCACACGGTTCCCCTTGCCCCGCTCTCTGGGTTCCACACGCAATTCCACCGCCGCAAAATGTTTGGTTCCTCCGATGTCCCGCTCAAAAACGCCGCGGCCCAAAGCCGGTTGCTGAATGGTTTCGCGATAGACCACCTGAGGTTTTCCGGCATTGACCCCGACGGCGTAATCCCGTTCCAAGCGGCTGATCAGAATTTCCAGGTGCAGCTCTCCCATGCCGCGAATGACCAACTGCCCCGTGTCCGGGTCTTCCTTATAACGAAACGTGGGGTCTTCATCAGCCAGCTTGGCCAAAGCATCGGGAAGCTTTTCCTGATCCGTCCGTGTTTTGGGTTCTACGGCCACGGCCATAACCGGCTCATAGACCTCAATGGGCTCAAGCAAAATCGGGTGTTTTTCATCGCAGAGGGTATCGCCGGTAGCGGCCGATTTGAGGCCCATTAGGGCAACTATGCTGCCCGCACCAGCCTCTTCAAGGCGCTCCCTTTTGTTGGCATGCATGCGAAAGATGCGCGACAATTTTTCCCGCGTTTTTTGCCGCGCGTTATAGATCGTATCTCCGGCGCGCAATTGACCCGAATAAACGCGCACATAAGTGAGTTTGCGCCCTTGATCCATAAAGATCTTGAAAGCCAAGGCCGCCAGAGGTTCGCTATCGTCGGCCAATCGTTGGACCGTCTCCTGATTGACGGGATCCACACCTTGCACCGGCGGAATGTCCAAAGGGCATGGAAGAAATTGGACCACGGCATCCAAGAGCGGCTGAATGCCCTTATTGCGCAAAGCGGCCCCGCATAACACCGGTACGGCGTTTAGATTCAAGGTCAGGCGCCTTAGAACGCGTTCAATCTCTTCTGCAGCGATCTCCTGTCCCTCCAGGTATTTTTCCATCAGGCCATCGTCCCACTCGGCCACCTTGGCCACCAACGCGTCCCGAGCTTCCGATGCGGCGGCCAAGAGTTGTCCCTCCAGAGGCACATAGGTGTATTCCGCACCGAGGGTTTCATCCTTCCAGACGATCTGGCGCATGTGAAGAAGGTCCACCACGCCGCGAAAATCCGACTCCCGGCCCACAGGAATCTGCACAGGAATGGGCGTGACATGGAGCTTTTCCTTCATTTGTTCCAGGACCTGATGAAAATCGGCACCGATGCGGTCCATCTTGTTCACAAAGGCGATCTTGGGCACCTTATACTTGTCCGCTTGCCTCCAGACCGTTTCCGACTGGGGTTCCACGCCACCCACGGCGCAAAACACGGCAATGGCACCGTCTAGAACACGCAGGGACCGTTCCACCTCGATGGTGAAGTCCACATGCCCGGGGGTATCGATCAGCTGAATCTGGTATCCCTTCCATTCACAGGTGGTCACGGCGGACGTGATGGTGATGCCGCGTTCCTGTTCCTGTTCCATCCAATCCATGACAGCCGTGCCTTCATGGACCTCGCCGATCTTGTGGGATCGCCCCGTGTAGTAGAGAATGCGCTCGCTCACCGTCGTTTTTCCGGCGTCGATATGGGCGATGATGCCGATGTTGCGAATCCTTCTGAGACGCTGCGAAACCGTCTTCATGCCATCACCTCGTTGCGGACGCCACGCAACCCCCGAATGGCCCCCCTTGCTCTCGGTGCGCCCGTGATTATTCATATACCGTATGTGCATTTTGTCCGGCAAAGGAGGTCGTATATGCCTAGAGCCAAGAGTTTATCCCAACCCACAGATGCCGCCGCCTCGAAACCCTTGCAGGCCGTGCCGCATCCCGTCGCCTGCCGTGAAGGACGCGGTGTGCGCTTCTTCGATTGCCCTCATTATGACGACTGTCTGGACAAGGCCGCCAAAGCCCACTGGACGGGCTTCACCTGTGCCCATTGCCCCTTTTACCTGCATCCCGCCAACACGGCATAAAAAAACAGCCCGTCGCCTCGGGCGCCGGGCTGTCCCCTGTGAATCCCATGGCCCTACCCCTCTGATGCAACGGCAGGCTCTTGTGCAGTACCCTGGGGGCAAGACGTCTCCGGTTGCCTCGCCTTCCCGGACACACAGGGCGGATCTCACGCCGCGGACATTGAACCCCGCCGCATATGGCTCCTGGAGAACCCAAGGGAACCATGCCTCACCAGCCATTCGAGCCCGCTGCTCGGGAGCCTCTCTGCCTTTAGCTTCATTGTGCAGCATCACCCCACGCGCCTGATGCCACTCCGGTACTCTTGCACCGCTCGTCCAAATGGGCCATCCATCAGCCTTTCAGAAGCCCTTCGACCATCCCGATTTTTGGCCGATGGAGACTTGCAACTGATTGAAATTGGAAGGGCGCTGATTTTGACAATTGAGCTCTCGGACAGGCTCCTAGCGCTATACGGCGCTCTGTTCTTTGGCGTGCGTTTTCTTTGCCTTTGCCTTGATTTCGGCTCCCGTGAGTTCGATGAGACACATGGGGGCGCCATCGCCTTTACGAAATCCCATCTTGACGATGCGCGTATAGCCCCCTTGACGCACCTGGTATCGAGGTCCCAGTTCCGCAAAAAGCTTATGCACCACCCCTTTGGTGCGAATGACAGCCAGAGCCTGCCGCCTCGCGTGCAAGTCACCGCGCTTGCCCAGAGTAATCATGGCATCCGCCCATCGGCGAATTTCCTTGGCCTTCGGAATGGTCGTCACGATTCGTTCGTGCTCCAGCAGTGACGTCACCATATTGCGAAATATGGCCGCTCGGTGGCTGGAAGTGCGGTTCAGCTTGCGACCCGATTTCCTGTGCCGCATGGCTATTCCTCTTCCTTTCTTCTCTGTTCGATCTCTTCCCGGCTCGGAAAGTTCTCTAGTTTCATCCCCAGCGTCAAGCCCATCTCTTGAAGAATCTCTTTAATCTCGTTGAGTGACTTGCGCCCGAAGTTCTTCGTTCGAAGCATTTCCGCCTCGGTCTTTTGCACCAGCTCGCCAATGTAGCGAATATCCGCGTTCTTCAGACAATTGGCACTGCGCACGGACAGCTCCAACTCGTCCACGCTGCGAAACAGGTTCTCGTTAAAGGTCGGTTCTTGGGCCTCCTCTTCCGCAAAGGCCGGCGCCTCATCGTCTTCAAACTTGACGAAGACACTGAGCTGGTCTTTGAGAATCTTGGCCGCCAAAGCCAGGGCATCTTCGGGCGTGACACTGCCGTCAGTCCAGATTTCCATGGTCAGCTTGTCGTAGTCGGTCCGTTGCCCCACGCGGGCTTGGCTGACATTGTAGCTCACCTTGCGCACTGGAGTGAAGATGGCATCAATGGGAATGGTCCCGATGATTCCCACCTTTTCCGGATCCCACTCCGCCGGCACATACCCCTTGCCTTCTTCCACCACAAGTTCCATGCGCACCTTGCCGTCTCGTGCCAAGGTGCAGATGTGCTTGTTCGGGTTCAGTATGGTCACCGAGGAATCCGTGCGAATGTCGCCGGCCGTCACAGGACCTTCCCCCGACTTTTCGAGCACCAATTGCTTGGGGCCGTCCCCGTTCAGACGTAGACGCACTTCCTTGAGATTGAGAATGATGTCCGTCACGTCCTCCACAACCCCAGGGGCCGAGGAAAATTCATGAAGCACACCTTCGATCTTTACGGACGTGATGGCCGCACCTCTCAAGGACGACAGCAAAACTCGTCGCAGCGCATTTCCAAGAGTCGTCCCGAACCCTCGCTCCAACGGTTCACAAGTGAATTTGGCGTAGCGCCTCGGGTCTTCCCCAGGCTCCACCGCGAGGGGTTTCGGTCGAATCAATTCGCGCCAGTTTTTCTCCATACCCGCCCTCATCATACCTTCGGCCGACCCATGAGCGTCATCGGCACAACGCACGGCCTCAGAAAACGGACAGAGGATTCCGCCCCATCGGCAGACCCTCTGCCCTCCATTGAAAATGACGTTTCTGATTACTTCGAGTAAAATTCCACCACCAGGTGCTCTTGCACGGGCAGCGGCATCTCTTCCCGAGCCGGAAGGCTCCTGAAGGTGCCTCGATACGCTTGCTTTTCCAACTCCAGCCATGGAACCAAACCACGCCGAGGCAGAGCATCCAGAGCCTCGTTGATCACCTCCAACTGACGGCTCTTTTCCCGCACGCTGATTACGTCGCCAGGCCGCAATAGGTAGGATGGAATGTTGACCTTGCGCCCGTTAACGAGGAAATGATTGTGCCGCACCAGTTGCCGGGCCTGGGAGCGGGAGTTGGCAAACCCCAGCCGAAAAACTGTGTTATCTAAACGGCGCTCCAGCAAGATCAGAAAATTCGTTCCGGTCACACCTTTTTGGCGATCCGCTTCCTTGAAGTAGGCCTTGAACTGCTTTTCTTGCAGGCCGTACATCCTTTTGATCTTTTGTTTCTCCCGAAGCTGCACCCCGTAGTCGGACAGTTTGGCGCGCCGCTGCCCGTGCTGACCTGGCGCGTAATTGCGGCGCTCAAAGGCGCACTTATCCGAATAGCAGCGATCTCCCTTGAGGTACAATTTCATGCTTTCCCGCCGACACAGCCGGCACTGCGGACCTGTATATCTCGCCAAGACTGATTCCTCCTTATATCCCCAGAGGCCCTTAGGCCTCCTTCTTCATCTCGCTGATCACACGCGGCGCCGTTTGGGCGGCCGACATCCGTTGTGAGGAATGGGTGTCACGTCACGAATGACCGTCACGTTTAATCCTGCTGCCTGCAGCGCCCGCAGCGCCGCCTCGCGGCCAGACCCCGGCCCCTTCACGTACACCTCCACGTTTTGCAACCCGTGCTCCATGGCCGCCTTGGCCGCCGCCTGGGCCGCCGTCTGGGCGGCAAAAGGCGTGCTCTTTCGCGAACCTTTAAAACCCTGGTTGCCACCACTGGCCCACGAAAGGGTGTTGCCGCTCATATCCGTGATGGTCACGATAGTGTTGTTAAAGGTCGAACGGATGTGGGCAATGCCGTTCTGAATGTTTTTGCGCTCTTTTTTCTTTCGCGGACCACCTCTGCCCCGTGCCATTGTGCCTCCACTTTCCTACTTTTTGCGTTTGCCGATAACCGCTCGACGTGGACCTTTGCGCGTCCGAGCATTGGTATGAGTGCGCTGCCCCCTGACGGGCAGCCCGCGGCGGTGCCTCAGCCCTCGATAGCATCCCAGATCCATGAGACGCTTGATGTTCATGGACACTTCGGCACGCAGATCCCCCTCCACCTTGTACTGGGTGTCGATGATGCGACGGATGGCTGTGATCTGTTCCTCCGTCAAATCATCCGACTTCGTTCCGGGATCCACCTTCGCCTCTTCCAAGATCTTGGAAGCCGTCGACCGCCCAATGCCGTAAATATAAGTCAGGGCGATTTCCATGCGCTTGTTTTTGGGTAGGTCAATGCCTGCAATCCGTGCCAATGCCTTTTCCTCCAATTAACCTTGACGCTGTTTGTGCTTCGGATTCTCGCAGATGACGCGCACCTGGCCATGCCGACGAATGATTTTGCATTTGCGGCAGATGACTTTCACTGACGCCCGCACCTTCATGATTCACTCCCTCTCCCCCACGCACTCCAACCCGTCAGCTCTTGGCTCTGTAAATGATGCGCCCTCGGGTCAGGTCGTATGGGGATAGCTCCACTGTCACCTTGTCGCCCGGCAGAATGCGAATGAAATGCATGCGCATCTTGCCTGAGATGTGTGCAAGGACTCGATGGCCGTTTTCCAGCTCGACGCGAAACATGGCGTTGGGCAGAGGCTCGATCACCGTGCCTTCCACCTCAATCGCTTCTTCCTTTACCATGCACCATTCCTCAGTTCAGGGTTTTGCCGTACCCATAGAAGCGAGAAATTATAGACGCCCGTAGTGGTTCTGTAAAGAGGATTTACCTTCCAAGGGAAAGTACGTCCGGTCCGTTTTCCGTCACAGCCACCGTGTGCTCAAAGTGGGCCGAAAGCTTTCCATCTGCCGTCACCGCCGTCCACCCATCTTCCAGGATGCGAATGTCCGGAACCCCTTGGTTGATCATGGGTTCGATGGCAAACACCATACCCGCTTTGAGCTTCACGCCGCGTCCCGGAGGGCCGAAGTTGGGAATCTGGGGGCTCTCGTGGAGCTTGCGCCCGATGCCGTGTCCCACAAATTCCCGCACCACCGAATACCCGAACTGTTCCACATGGGCCTGCACGGCGTGGGAGATGTCCGAAAGCCGATGGCCCACCACGGCCTGGGCGATGGCACGCTCCAGAGCTTCTTGTGTCACGCGGCACAACCGCTCCGCCTCATCCGATATCTTGCCCACTGGAAGCGTTAACGCCGCATCCCCGTAGAAGCCCTCCACCACCACACCAAAATCCACACTAACGATGTCGCCTTCCTGCAGAATGCGCTTCTTGCTCGGCATCCCGTGGACAACTTCATTATTGACGGACGTGCACAGCGCATAAGGGAAGCCGTGATAGCCCTTGAAGGCTGGCACGGCTCCCCGCTTCTCTGCCTCCTCCTCGCTCATGGCATTGAGATCCCACGTACTCACTCCAGGAGCCACCACTTCTCGAAGTCGCTCCAGGACCTCCGCCACGATCAGACAGGCTTTTCTTATTTTCTCAACGTCTTCTCGCGTCTTCAGAATAATCAAAACGACCTCTAACCCAACACCATCTTGATGCGCTCAAAAATCTCGTCGATGGAACCCAGCCCGTTGATCTTTCGCAGTTTGCCCTGTTTCTCGTAGTAATCGATGAGCGGCCTTGTTTGGTCGGCGTACACCTTCAGCCGGGATGTGACCGTAGCTTCGTTGTCGTCATCCCTCTGATAGAGCTGCCCGCCACACTTATCGCACACGCCCTCTTTCTTCGGCGGATCAAAGATCACGTGAAAGCCAGCGCCGCATTCCCGGCACG
This sequence comes from Desulfosoma sp., assembly GCF_052743555.1. Lineage (NCBI taxonomy): Bacteria > Pseudomonadati > Thermodesulfobacteriota > Syntrophobacteria > Syntrophobacterales > Syntrophobacteraceae > Desulfosoma > Desulfosoma sp. Next base: position 41,292 of record NZ_JBRAHS010000009.1, on the reverse strand, counting down.
TGCGCCGCCCGGTCAGGCGCTGAACAAGCTCCTGGTCCGGCACGTCAATGCATACCACATGATCGATTTTTTGCCCCAGCTCTTTGAGCATACCGTCGAGAGTCTCGGCTTGGCTGACATTGCGGGGAAAGCCGTCCAGCATATAGCCCTTCTTGCAATCCTGCTGCTGGATACGTTCCTTGACGAGCCCCACGACCACGACGTCGGGCACCAAGGCACCTTGATCCATGTACTTTTTTGCTTCCAGGCCCAGCGGAGTTCCCGCCTTCAGCGCCGCCCGCAGCATATCTCCCGTCGAGATTTGCGGAATGCCGTAGCGTTCGATCATGCGTTTCGCCTGTGTTCCCTTTCCAGCACCCGGGGGTCCCAACAAAATGATGTTCATCGTCTCCCTCCCTGTCCTTCAGCCTCACCATCGTTGCCACGACTCACATCTGATGCCTAGACCCACGGCCCTTGGCCATGAGGCGCCACGTCCTCGGCCCTTCCCCTCCTAACGGCGGCCTCGAATGCGTCCGGATTTCAAAAAGCCCTCGTAGTGCCGTGTAAGCATGTGGGCTTCAATCTGCCCGACGGTGTCCATGGCGACCCCGACCACGATCAGGAGGGCCGTACCGCCGAAGTAGAATGGCACTTTGAAGTTTTGAATGAAGATGGTGGGGAGCACACACACGAGGGACACGTAGATGGCTCCCCCTAAGGTAATGCGGCTCAGCACGCGATCGATGTATTCGGCCGTGGAACGTCCCGGGCGAATCCCCGGAATAAAGCCTCCGTACTTTTTCATGTTATCGGCCACATCCACGGGGTTGAAGACGATGGCTGTATAAAAATAGCAGAAAAAGATGATAAAGCCCACGTAGAGCACTGAGTACAGCCAGTGGCCCGGCATGAGCATTTGAGCAATTTTTTGCATCCAGGGAACCTGAATGAAATTGGCCACCGTTGCCGGAAACATGATGATGGACGAGGCAAAAATGGGCGGAATGACCCCCGATGTATTGATCTTGAGCGGCAAATGGGTGGTTTGGCCGCCGTACATTCGTCTTCCCACCACCCTCTTCGCATACTGCACAGGGATGCGGCGCTGGCCTCTTTCCACATGCACGATCAGCCCCACCACGGCTACCATGATGACCAGAAGGATCAGCACCTTAAAAGCGCTCATTTCGCCCGTCTGCATGAGACGCAGCGTATTGCCGACGGCGCCCGGCATGCCGGCCACGATACCCGCAAAGATGATCAGCGAGATACCGTTGCCGATCCCGCGCTCGGTGATCTGCTCACCCAGCCACATGATAAAGGCCGTACCCGCAGTCAGCGTGATCACCGTGATCATGCGAAAGCCCCAACCCGGCACCAACACCACAGGTTCACCGCCGGGCCCGGTCATGCCCTCAAGCCCCAAGGAGATCCCAAAGCCTTGGATAATGCTGAGCACCACTGTGCCGTACCGGGTGTACTGAGTGATTTTCTTTCGGCCTGCCTCACCTTCCTTGCTTAGACGCTCAAGATGAGGGATCACCACGGTCAACAGCTGCAAAATGATCGACGCGCTGATGTAGGGCATGATCCCGAGGGAAAACACGGACAGCTGCTTCATGGCGCCGCCCGAAAACATGTTGAACAGCCCAAGCAGCGTGCCTTGGGCCGCGGCAAAAAAAGCCGCCAAGGCCTCCCGGTTGATGCCGGGCGTTGGCACATGGACGCCGATGCGGTACACCGCCAGCAGCAGCAGTGTGGTGCCGATACGCCTTTTGAGTTCCGGGATTTTCCCGATATTTTGAAAACCAGTGAGCACCCGCTTCTTCCTCTCAGCTTAGGATTTCCACCCGCCCCCCGGCCGCTTCCACCTTGGCCACGGCTGCGGCGCTCGCCTTATGCACGCGCACCGAGAGCGCCCCTTTCAGTTCCCCGTCTCCCAAAAGCTTAACGCCGTCAGCCTTTTTCTTGGCCAGACCAGCTCGAGCCAATTCCTCAGGGCCAACGGTGCTTCCCGGCTCAAAACGGTCTAGATCCCTCACGTTCACCACCGCGTAGGCCCGCCGAAACAGGTTATGAAAGCCCCGCTTGGGAATTCGACGCTGCAGGGGCATCTGACCGCCTTCAAACCACGGCACCACGCCGCCTCCGGCACGCGCCTTCTGGCCCTTATGACCCTTTCCCGAGGTCTTTCCGAGGCCCGAACCCGAGCCTCGACCAATGCGCTTCTTATCCTTGCGGGAACCCGCCGCCGGTTTTAAATCGTTCAATCGCATATCGTTCACCTGTATGTCAGCTCCGGTCCAGATTATGCCTCTGTAACCTGAACCAAATGGTAGACCTTTTTGACAGCCCCGACGACCTGCGGAATCGCGGGAAGTGTCACTTCCTTTTGCAGTCTCGTGAGCCCTAGGGCCTGAAGAATTTTTCGATGTTTCTCAGGCCTGCCGATGGGGCTGCGCACCAGTTTGATGCGTATCATTTGCGCCATGGATCACCTCCCGGCTCCTTGAACCTTCGCCTCCATCACATCCACACCCCGACTCTTGGCAATGTGGTCGGCACTTCGCAGGGCTTTCAGTCCCGCTATGGTCGCCTTGACAACATTGTGCGGATTGCGGGATCCCAGGCACTTGGTGAGCACGTCCGTCACTCCAGCCGCTTCCATGATGGCCCGTACGGCCCCACCAGCAATGACCCCCGTACCGGGAGAGGCTGGTTTGAGCACCACGGAGGAGGCTCCGAACTTGCCCAAAACTTCATGGGGCAGCGTCCCCTGGATCAGGGGGACCTCAAACATGTCTCGCTTGGCCCCTTCGAGGCCCTTGCGAATGGCTTCCGGCACTTCGTTGGCCTTTCCCAGAGCAAAACCCACCCGCCCGTTGCCATCACCCACAATGACAATGGCGCTGAAGGAGAACCGACGCCCGCCTTTGACCACTTTGGCCACTCGGCTGATATGAACAATCTTGTCGATGTATTGAACATCTTGTGAATCGAGAGGTGCCAAGATATGCCTCCTTGCCCGCCGATAAAGGTCAGAATTCCAGCCCTGCCGCTCGCGCACCGTCCGCCACCGCCCGGATTCTTCCATGATAAACGAACCCGTTGCGGTCGAAAACCACCTTGGTGACCCCCATGTCCAGGGCCTTCTTGGCGACAATCTGCCCGACTTTTTCCGCCGCCCCGACCTTGCCTTCCACAGGGCCAAAGGCCTTAAACTCCGGGCATAAAGTCGATGAGGCCGCCAGGGTCCTTCCCGTGGTATCGTCAATGATCTGCGCGTAGATGTGCTTTAGGCTCTTGTAAACCGTCAGTCGAGGGCGCTCCGGCGTGCCATGCACCTTGGTGCGGATGCGACGTTTTCGCTTCAGGCGCGCCGCGACGCTGGGATTCATTTTGGAACCCATAAGCCGTCCTTCTCCTATTTCTTCTTGGAGCCCGTCTTACCGGCCTTTCGCCGGACCCATTGATTGGCGTATCGAATACCCTTGCCCTTGTACGGCTCCACCGGGCGCAACGCCTTGATGTTGGCCGCCGTTTGCCCGAGAAGCTCCTTGTCCACGGCTTGCAGGCGAATCACCGTCTGTTTCTCGACGGAGGCGCTTACCCCTTGAGGCAAGGCAAAACTCATTGGATGCGAATGGCCCAGGTTCAAGGTCAGCACGTTGTTGGCCACATCGCAGCGGTAGCCCACCCCTTGGATCTCAAGCACCTTGGTGAAGCCCTGGCTAACGCCCGTGACCATATTGTGCAGTAAAACCCTCATAAGGCCGTGCATCGCCCTGGATCGGCGCTCATCGTCCTTCCGGCGAACCACAATCTGACCGTTTTCCACCGTTACCGTCACCTCTGACGGTACGCCCCTCTTCAATTGACCTTTTGGGCCTTTGACAACAACGGCGTCCCCCTGAAGAGTGACTTCTACCCCCTTGGGAATGGCAATGGGTTTTTTGCCGATGCGCGACATCTTGCGACTCCTTTGGCTTTTTACCACACGCTGCAGATCAGTTCGCCGCCCACACCCTCTTGCCTTGCCTGTTTGTCGGTGAGAATGCCGCGAGAGGTGGACAGAATGGCAATGCCAAGGCCGTTAAGAACCTTCGGAATTTCTTTAAATCCCACATAGATTCGGCGGCTGGGCTTGCTGATGCGGCGCATGTCTCGAATGGCCGGCTCGCGGTCCGGCCCGTATTTCAAATGGATTCTCAACACACCCTGCTTGTTGTCCTTGATGAGCTTAAAATGCTTAATGTAGCCTTCTTCTTTAAGGATGCGCGCCATTTCAACTTTCATGCGCGACGCCGGCACATCCACCTTATCAAAGCGCGCCTTGTGGGCGTTCTTGATGCGATTCAGCAAATCGGCAATGGGATCCGTCATCACCATACAACTTCACTCCTTCTCGTTCCGGCTCCTACCAACTGGCTTTGACCACGCCGGGAAGTTCGCCGTTGAGGGCCATGTTGCGAAAGCAAATACGGCACATGCCGAATTTGCGAAGGAAAGCTCGTGGCCGTCCGCACAGCGGGCACCTATTGTAGGCTCTCACCTTGAATTTCGGCTTTCTTTGGGCTTTTGCGATCATGGATTTTTTGGCCAAGGCTGCCTCCTTCTCTCCCCTGTCCCCTTACTTTCGAAACGGCATTCCCAACAAGGCCAACAGCTCTCGAGCTTCGTCGTCGGTTTCGGCCGTCGTCACGATGGTGATGTTGAGTCCCTTAATCTTGTCGATCTTATCGTAGTCGATTTCCGGAAAGATGATGTGCTCCCGCACCCCTAAGGTGTAGTTGCCGCGTCCGTCAAAGGACTTGGGAGATACACCGCGGAAGTCGCGCACGCGCGGCAGGGCGATATTGACGAGCTTATCGTAGAACTCGTACATGCGATTCCCGCGCAGGGTCACCATACATCCGATGGGCATGCCCTTACGCAGCTTAAAAGCCGCGATGCTCTGACGCGCCCGGGTGATCACGGGCTTTTGGCCGCTGATCTGGGCCAGCTCCTCGGAAGCCGTCTCCAGAATTTTCACGTTCTGAATCGCCTCACCCAGGCCCATGTTGAGCACGATCTTGCTCAGCCTCGGAATCTGCATGGGGCTCTTGTAACGAAACTTCTGGGCCAATTGCGGGGCCACTTCTTTAAAATACAACTCACGCAAACGTGCCATGAACGCCTCCACTCCGCCCGTCGCCCTGGACGTCACCCGTCGATGATCTCCCCGCATTTCTTGCAGAAGCGAGCCTTGCGCCCGTCATCGAGGATCTTATAGCCCACACGGGTCGGATCCGTGCACTTGCTGCAAATCACCATCAGATTGGAAATGTGAATGGGAGCTTCCTTCTCTACAATTCCCCCTTGCCGACTGTGGGCTCCCGGTCGCATGTGCCTTTTGACCATGTTGAGCTTTTCCACAACGGCTCGATCCTTCTTGGTCAATATGCGCAGTACCTTGCCCGATTTGCCCTTTTCTTTGCCGGCAATCACCATCACCGTGTCGTTCTTTTTGATATGGTACTTTTTCCTGACAGCCATTGGCGACCTTCCCCATCCGCCTCGCTAGAGCACTTCCGGAGCCAACGAGACGATTTTCATAAACTGCTTCGCACGCAGTTCACGAGCCACAGGGCCAAAGATGCGGGTTCCGATGGGTTCCTTTGCGGCATTGATCAGAACGGCCGAATTGTCGTCAAACTTGATGTACGACCCGTCCGGGCGCCGCACTTCCTTTCTGGTCCTGACCACCACGGCCCTCATGACATCCCCTTTTTTAACCTTGGAATTGGGGATGGCCTCCTTGACCGAAACCACGATAATGTCTCCCACCGTGGCATAACGTTTGCGAGTCCCACCGAGAACCTTGATACAATACAGCCGCTTAGCACCCGAATTGTCCGCGGCGTTCAGCTGTGTCTCCGCCTGAATCATGATGGCCTCCCTTCACCGCCTCGACCCAAACCCTAAGCCCGGCCCCGCGGGGCCGCGTCCCGGGCTTTCTAGACGGCGGCCCGCTCCAAAATCTTTAGGACGACCCAGTGCTTCGTTTTGCTTAAGGGACGGCTTTCCTGAATCAACACGCGATCCCCTATGCGGCACTGGTTTTCTTCGTCGTGCGCCTTGAATTTGTTGCGGCGTCGCATGTATTTTCCGTACTTGGGATGCTTGACCAGCCGCTCCACGCTGACGACCACCGTTTTGTTCATGCGGTCACTGACCACGGTGCCGACGCGGGTCTTCCTTTTGGTCGTGCGCTCTTCCATGGCCTTGCCCTCTACGCGTTTTCGACGCTTTGCTTTTCACGCAAAATGGTTAACACCCTGGCAATGTCGCGTTTATGCCGCTTGAGTTGGGCCGTGTTTTCCAACTGCCCCGTCGCGTGCTGAAACTTCAAACTGAAAAGCGACTCGCGCAATTCCGCCAGCTTCTGCCTCAATTCGTCTACACTCATGTCCCGCAAGGTCGCTGCTTTCATAACACATCCTGCCTTGACACAAACCGCGTGGCCACGGGCAGTTTATGACCCGCCAGCCGACACGCTTCCTTGGCGATCTCTTCCGTGACGCCTTTGAGTTCATAGAGGATTCGTCCCGGCTTGACCACGGCGACCCACCCCTCGGGCGCGCCTTTACCTTTTCCCATGCGGGTTTCTGCTGGCTTTTTCGTCACCGGTTTATCCGGAAAGATACGAATCCAAAGCTTTCCGCCGCGCTTGACGTAACGCGTAATGGTCACACGAGCCGCCTCGATCTGTCTCGATGTGATGCGGCCCGGCTCCAGGGCCTTGATCCCGAAGTCCCCAAAATTCAGCTGGTGTCCTCGCGAGGCCATGCCTCTCATGCGGCCCTTTTGTTGCTTTCGATATTTGACTCTCTTGGGCGCTAACATGGATCGTCTCCTCGACTTTTCCCCGCACCGACGGCGCATTTCCCGGGCCGTGCCTGCGCTTCAGCCCGCAGTGATCGGCCGTCCCTACGGAAGAACTTCCCCTTTAAAGATCCACACCTTGACCCCAATCACTCCATAGGTGGTTCGGGCCACGGCCACGGCATAGTCGATATCGGCTCGAAGCGTGTGAAGAGGGACTCGACCTTCGCGATACCATTCCCGCCGCGCCATTTCCGCTCCACCGAGGCGCCCGGCACAGGCCACCCGAATCCCCTTGGCCCCGAATTTAAGTGCCGAAGTCACCGCCCGCTTCATGGCTCGGCGAAAGGCCACGCGGCGTTCCAGCTGCAACGCGATGTTTTCGGCCACGAGGACAGCGTCTAGTTCGGGGCGGCGCACTTCCTGAATGTCAATGAGGATCTCCCGGGAAAATTTTCTTTCCAATTCCTTCCTCAAAGCTTCGATTTCCGCGCCCTTCTTACCGATGACGATGCCCGGGCGTGCCGTGAAGATGCGAATCTTGGCCTTGTTGGCAGCCCTTTCGATCTCTATTTTGGCAATGCCCGCGTGGTACAATCGCTTCTTGATGAAATCGCGAATCTTTCGGTCCTCATAGGCCAATTTGGCGTATCCCTTGGCGGCAAACCACTTGGAATCCCACGTTCGTATGACGCCGAGACGAAAACCTTTAGGATTGACCTTCTGTCCCAATCTCCACCTCCGAGATCTTGTGACGTACGGATTATTTTTCCCCGAGAACCACCGTGATGTGGCTGGTGCGCTTGATAATGCGAGTGGCCCGGCCCATGGCTCGAGGTCTCCAGCGCTTCAGTCTGGGTCCTTCGTTGACGTAAATCTCTTTGATGTAGAGCCCTTCCATGTCCATGGACTTGGTGTTTTCCGCATTGGCCATAGCCGACCTCAGGGTCTTGCTCAGCAGCCGCGCCCCCTTCTTAGGGGTGAACTTCAGGATGGTCAATGCTTGCCCCACGTTCTTGCTGCGGACCAGATCGGCCACCAGTCGTGCCTTGCGCGGTGAGATGCGCAGGTGTTTGGAAACCGCTCTCACTTCCATCACTTTTTCCCCGTGACCTTGGATTTCTTATCCCCGGCATGACCGTAGAAGGTGCGTGTGGGCGAAAATTCACCCAGCTTATGCCCCACCATGTTTTCCGTGATAAAAACGGGAATGAACTTCTTGCCGTTGTGCACGGCAACGGTCAGCCCGACGAAATCGGGAAGAATGGTGGAACGCCGAGACCAGGTCTTGATCACCTTGCGATCTCCAGTCTCTTTGGCGGTCAGCACCTTCTTCAGCAGGTGCTCATCCACAAAGGGTCCCTTTCTTAACGAGCGAGGCACCTTACCCTCCTTACGTCATCTATTTTCGGCGTCGCACGATGAGCCGATCGCTGTTCTTGGCCTTGCGGGTGCGGTAGCCCTTGGTCGGTTTACCCCACGGCGTACACGGATGCCGACCCCCCGAGCTGCGACCTTCTCCACCGCCCATGGGATGATCCACGGGGTTCATGGCCACGCCGCGCACATGGGGCCGTCGTCCGAGCCACCGGCTTCGACCGGCTTTGCCCAGGCTGATGTTTTCATGATCGATATTGCCCACCTGGCCGACGGTGGCTTTGCATCGCGCCAGCACCATGCGCATCTCTCCGGAAGGCAGCCTCAAGGTGGCATAGCGGCCTTCCTTGGCCATGAGTTGAGCAGCAGCGCCGGCGGATCGTACCAATTGGCCGCCTTTGCCGGGGATCAGCTCCACGTTGTGCACCACGGTGCCCAGCGGAATGTTCTCCAGGGGCAGACAGTTGCCCGGCCTCACGTCCGCTTCCGGCCCCGTAATGACGGTGTCGCCCACCTGAAGACCCAGCGGCGCCAAAATGTAACGCTTCTCGCCGTCCACATAGTGTAAGAGGGCAATGCGCGCCGACCGATTCGGGTCATATTCGATGCTGGCCACCTTGGCTGGCACATTTTCTTTGTCGCGCTTGAAGTCGATGATGCGATACAGCCTCTTGTGGCCCCCGCCGCGATGCCGCGCCGTCACCCGCCCGTAGTTGTTGCGTCCGCCCTTTTTCTTGAGCGGCTCTAAGAGACTGCGTTCCGGCTCCTTTTTCGTGATCTCCTCAAAGGTGGCATAGGTCACGAAACGGGTTCCGGCGCTACGTGGTTTCACTTTCCTAATCCCCATAGCTCATCCTCATTCGGCGATCGAGCGAGCCTCACACCGCCCCTTCACGGCCCAGCCCTCTTGGGCGCGCCCGTCGCCTGCTTAAACACCTTCGAAGAATTCGACCCTCTGGCCGGGTTTGATGGTCACAATGGCTTTTTTCCAGTCGCTGGTGCGCACCGTGTGGCGCCCCACGCGCTTGTTGTGGCCTTTGACAGTCAAGGTCCGCACTTCCAGCACGTTCACCTTGAACAACTTTTCCACGGCCTCTTTGATCTCAATCTTGTTCGCCCGCCGATCCACTTCAAAATGCAGCTTGTTGTGCTGCTCTTTGTCTGTCGTACTTTTTTCCGTGATCAAAGGGCGCTTGAGAATGCCATAGGTTTTGTCCCGCATCACCCCAAGGACTCCTCTATTTTGGAAACCGTGTCTTTGGTGAGCACCAGGTTTCTATGCTTGAGCATGTCAAAAACGTTCAGGCCTTCGCAGCGCAGCACCTTCACGTCAGGAATGTTGCGCGCGGACTTTTCCAAAATCTCGTCCTTGCCCGAAATGACCACCAGAGGCTTTTCCAAACCGAAACGTTGCATCCAGGCGTAAAAATGCTTGGTCCTGATTTCCGGAAGCTGCAATTGGTCCACGATCACCAGAGCCTGTTCGCGCAGCTTTTGGCTCAGCACCACCTTCACGGCCAGGCGCCGCACTTTCTTAGGCACCTTCAGGTCATAGGTTCTCGGTTGCGGTCCGTGCACCGTGCCACCGCCCCGCCATAAAGGCGAGCGGGAGGTGCCGGCTCGAGCCCGGCCCGTGCCTTTCTGGCGCCACGGCTTTTTGCCTCCACCTGAGACTTCGCTTCGGCCCTTGGTCTTCGCCGTGCCACGACGCCGCTTAGCCAGCTGGTACAGCACCACTTCGTGGACCACATGTCTGTTGGCCGGAACGTCAAAGATGTCATCGCGGAGTTGCATCTGCCCCACGACTTGCCGATTCATGTCGAAAATATCCACCGTTGGCATGATGTGTTTCCTCTCGTCCTTCACCCGGCGGGCCACGAGCGTTATCGAACCCGATTGGTCTTACGAATCATGAGGTAAGCGTTCCGAGCTCCCGGAACGGCCCCCTTAATCAGAATGAGGTTTTCTTCGGGCCGCACGTCAATGATCTTCAGGTTAAGAATGGTCGCCCGCCTGTTGCCTTTTTGGCCCGCCATTTTTTTGCCTTTGATGACGCGCCCCGGAAAGGTCGCGCATCCGGTGGAGCCTGGCTCTCGAATATTCTTGCATCCGTGCGTCACGGGACCTCGGCTGAACCCCCAACGCCGGACGGTGCCGGCAAACCCCTTTCCTTTGCTGACCCCCGTTACGTCCACTCGGTCTCCGATGGCAAAAACACTGGAGTCCCACACCTGCCCCAGCTCAAACGCCTCGGGGTTCTCCACACGCACCTCTCGCAGCATCGCAAAGTAGCCCTTACCCACCTTGTCCAAATGGCCCTTTAGAGGTCGCGTGATCTTCTTTTCCTTCTTTTCTCCAAAGCCGATCTGCACGGCGCTGTATCCATCGCGTGGGGGAACTTTGACCTGTGTGACGACACAAGGCCCGGCCTGCACCACGGTGACAGGCACCACTGTGCCGTCCTCGGCAAAGACCTGCATCATCCCAAGCTTGCGTCCTAGTAATGCCTTCACCATTTTCTCAGCTCTCTTGGGCTAGGCTTTTCCGCTCAAAGCGGCCTCACAGTTTGATTTCCACATCGACTCCAGCAGACAAATCCAGCTTCATGAGCGAATCCACGGTCTGCTGGGTCGGCTCCAAGATGTCCACCAACCGCTTGTGGACACGGATCTCAAACTGCTCCCGCGACTTCTTGTCAATGTGCACGGAACGCAGAACCGTATAACGATGGATTTTGGTCGGCAGAGGAATGGGGCCAGCCACGTGAGCTCCCGTCTTCTTTGCCGTGTTGACGATTTCTGCGGCCGCTTGGTCAAGAAGCTTGTGGTCGTAGGCTTTTAAGCGAATGCGTATTCTCTGATTCATCATGGCGTCTGTTCCCATAATTTGGGTCCCTGCCGAACCTGTGCGGTCAGAGACCCCATGGCTTTCGTCACGTTGGCTTTACTCAATGATGTCGGTGACCACGCCGGCGCCCACGGTGCGTCCGCCTTCGCGAATCGCAAACCGAAGTTCCTTCTCCAATGCCACCGGGGCAATCAAATGCACTTCCATGTTCACGTTGTCCCCAGGCATCACCATCTCCACACCCTCAGGCAACGCCACCACACCCGTCACATCCGTCGTGCGAAAATAAAACTGCGGCCGATAACCAGGGAAAAACGGCGTGTGCCGCCCCCCCTCCTCCTTCTTCAACACATACACCTCAGCCTTGAACTTCGTGTGCGGCGTGATACTCCCAGGCTTCGCCACCACCTGCCCCCGCTCCACCTCGTCTCGCTTGATCCCGCGAAGCAACACCCCAATGTTGTCCCCCGCTTCCCCGCGATCCAAGGTCTTGCGAAACATCTCCACACCCGTACACACCGTCTTCATCGTCGGCCGAAACCCCACTATCTCCACTTCATCACCCACCGAGATCACCCCACGCTCCACACGACCCGTCACCACCGTCCCACGGCCGCTGATGGAAAACACATCCTCAATGGGCATCAAAAACGGCTTGTCAATGTCCCGCACAGGATCCGGTATGTAACTGTCCACCGCATCCATCAACTCAAATATCGGCGCCGCATCCGCCGCCGACGGATCATCACACTCCAACGCCTTCAACGCCGAACCCTTAATGATCGGCACATCATCCCCAGGAAAACCATACTTGCTCAACAACTCCCGAAGCTCCAACTCCACCAACTCAATGAGCTCCGGATCATCCACCATGTCCACCTTGTTCAAAAACACCACAATGTTCGGCACACCCACCTGACGCGCCAATAAAATGTGCTCCCGCGTCTGCGGCATCGGACCATCATCGGCCGCCACCACCAATATGGCCCCGTCCATCTGCGCCGCACCCGTGATCATGTTCTTGATGTAATCCGCATGCCCCGGACAATCCACATGCGCATAATGCCGCTTGTCCGTCTCATACTCCACATGCGCCGTCGCTATCGTGATCCCCCGCTCCCGCTCCTCCGGCGCCTTGTCAATCTGATCAAACGGCACAAACTCCGCCATCCCACGAAGCGATAACTGCTTCGTGATCGCCGCCGTCAACGTCGTCTTCCCATGGTCAATGTGACCAATGGTCCCAACATTCACGTGCGGCTTCGTCCGCTCAAACTTCTTCTTCCCCATCGCACTTCCTCCTCACGTCCACACCAAGTCCATGAATGCGTCCGTTTCTCTCCAAAGTATCGGGATGCCCTTCTGTTCTCGCGCCCGGATGAGGCGGCCAAGCGTCTTTTCGCCGTGCCAACGGGGCGTCGTCCCAGATGCCAAAGGCCCTGTAGCGGCCTACCAGCGATAATGCGCAAAGGCCTTGTTGGCTTCGGCCATGCGGTGCGTGTCTTCCCTCTTTTTGACCGCGCCGCCCCGGTTCTGGGAAGCATCCAAAAGTTCGCCGGCCAGTTTATCGATCATGGTCTTTTCTGAACGGTTCTTGGCGTAGGAAATAATCCAACGCATAGCCAGAGCGTCCCGACGCTCGCTGCGCACCTCCACGGGCACCTGGTAGGTGGCTCCCCCCACACGCCTTGACTTCACCTCGATGATGGGCCGCACGTGCTCCATGGCCTTATGAAAAACTTCCAGCGGATCCTGCTTGCTGCGCCTTTCAATGACCTCAAAGGCTCCATAAAGAATCCGTTCCGCCACACTTTTCTTGCCTTGACGCATGATGTTGTTAATGAACTTGGCCACCAACCGGCTGTTGTATTTGGGGTCTGGAAGCACTTCCCGCTTCGCGACTTCTCTTCTACGTGGCATTGCCTTCCTCAACCTCGTCCGACGTTTACGGCAAAAGAGAAGCCATGGCCCTCAGCAGGACCATGGCCCGCCTCGGCTTCTCTGAACGCCTTACTTTGGCCGCTTGGCCCCGTACTTGGATCGGCCCTGCTTGCGATTGGCAACACCTAGGGCATCCAAAGTTCCGCGAATGATGTGGTATCGCACACCGGGTAAATCCTTGACACGACCACCACGAATCAGGACCACGGAGTGTTCTTGAAGGTTGTGGCCGATTCCGGGAATGTACGACGTCACTTCGATGCCGTTGGTCAGCCGCACGCGAGCGATTTTACGCAGAGCCGAGTTGGGCTTTTTAGGGGTCGTGGTGTAGACGCGCACGCACACGCCCCGCTTTTGCGGACAGCCTTGAAGCGCCGGGGTGCTCGATTTCCTGCGAACCTTCTCTCTTCCCTTACGCACCAACTGATTGATCGTGGGCATCCTCGTTTTCTCCGCCACGTCCAGATCGCTTTGATTTCAAAAACTTATTGACTCAGAGCCCCTAGGCTCAGAAACACCTCTATCTACAGAGTCACCTGAACCTTGTCAAGCCTTTTCAGCCTTTTCGGGCCGACCTTCCCCTCAGGCTTCCTGCAAGGCATCGGCACCGATGTGGAGTTTTCGGTAGCGCCGCATGCCTGTTCCCGCCGGAATCAAGCGTCCCATAATGACATTCTCTTTTAGGCCTCGCAGCCGATCCAACTTGCCCGCAGCGGCGGCATCGGTCAAAACTTTGGTGGTCTCCTGAAAAGACGCTGCGGAAATGAAGCTTTCCGTGCTCAGGGACGCTTTGGTGATGCCGAGCAGCAGCGGCTCGGCCGCCGCCGGCCTCTTGCCTTCCGCTTCCAGGGCGCGGTTCACTTCCTCAAACACATGTTTTTCCACGTGTTCCCCGAGCAAGAAGTCGGAATCGGCAGGATCCGTGATGCGGACGCGACGAAGCATCTGGCGTACAATAACCTCGATGTGCTTGTCGTTGATCTTGACGCCCTGAAGCCGATAGACCTGCTGCACTTCATTGACCAGATATTTGGCCAATTCCTTTTCGCCCAGCACGTTCAGCACATCGTGGGGGTTGGGTGATCCATCCATGAGCGGTTCGCCGGCCCGCACATAGTCGCCTTCGTGAACACTGATGTGCTTGCCCTTGGGAATGAGGTACTCCCGAGGCTCTCCCACCTCCGGCGTCACAATAACTTTGCGTTTGCCCTTGGCATCCTTGCCAAAGCTCACCACCCCCTCGATTTCCGTAATGACCGCGTGCTCCTTGGGCTTTCTCACTTCAAAGAGCTCGGCCACTCGAGGCAAACCGCCGGTGATGTCTTTGGTCTTGGTGGTTTCCCGAGGAATGCGGGCCAACACGTCGCCCGGAAAGACTGTATCGCCCTCGTTGACCATGAGAATGGCGCCCACAGGCATGTAGTATCGCGCATGGCCGCCATCGCCCACGCGGGCTGTTTTCCCCTTTTCGTCCTTGATGGAGACGCGAGGCCGCATATCCCCTTCGCGCACTTCCACCACCACCTTGCTGGATTTGCCCGTGACCGGATCCAGCCTTTCCTGCATGGTCAATCCTTCGATGATGTCCCCGAATTTCACCGTTCCCTGCACATCGGTCAAAATGGGCGTGAAATACGGATCCCATTCGGCCAAAAGGGTTTCCGGGTCCACCCATTGGCCCTCTCGCACTTTGAGCTTGGCCCCATAGACGATGATGTAGCGTTCCCGCTCACGGCCCGTTTCACTGACGATGGCGATTTCTCCGTTGCGATTCATGGCCACCAGATCGCCTTCACGGTTGAGCACCGTATGCAGGTTGATGAACTTCACCTGACCCGGATAACGGTTCTGAATGGATGTCTGTTCGATGCGCTTGCTCGCCGTGCCGCCAATGTGAAAGGTGCGCATGGTGAGCTGCGTGCCCGGTTCTCCGATAGACTGCGCGGCGATGATGCCGATGGCTTCCCCGATCTGAACCCTCTTGCCGTGGGCCAGGTCCCGACCGTAGCAGGTGGCACACACCCCGTGGCGGCTCTGGCACGTGAGGATGGAGCGGATGGGAACCTTTTCGATTCCGGCGTCTTCAATTTTCTTGACGCCTTCCTCGTCGATTTCTTCTCCCGCATGAATGAGAACGTCCCCTGTGACGGGATCCACCACGTCTTCCAAGGCCACGCGGCCAAGGATTCTCTCGCCCAGCCGCTGAATGATTTCCCCGGCCTCAAGAAGCGCTTCGGCCATGATGCCGTCCATGGTGCCGCAGTCCTGCTCGGTGATGATGACGTCCTGGGACACGTCCACCAGGCGGCGAGTGAGGTAGCCCGAGTTGGCCGTCTTGAGGGCCGTGTCTGCCAGACCCTTTCGAGCGCCGTGCGTGGAAATAAAGTACTGCAGCACGGTCAAGCCTTCACGGAAATTGGCCGTGATGGGGGTTTCAATGATTTCCCCCGAAGGTTTGGCCATCAAGCCGCGCATGCCCGACAGCTGCCGCATCTGGTCCTTGCTGCCGCGGGCTCCGGAATCCGCCATCATGAAGATGGGATTGTAAGAGGTGGTCTGAGCCTTTTGTCCGTCAGGGCTCTCCACGATCTCCGTTTCGATCTCTTTCATCATTTCGGCGGCCACGCTGTCCGTGGCTTTGGCCCAAATGTCCACGACCTTGTTGTATTTTTCACCGCCGGTAATCAATCCTTCATTGTACTGGCGCTCGATCTCTCGAACTTCTTCAAAAGCCTTTTCGATGATTTCGGATTTGCGCGACGGCACGATCATGTCCTTAATGGCAATGGACAATCCCGATCGCGTCGCTTGGTCATAGCCTAAGTCTTTCAGGCGGTCCGCCAGAATCACGGTGGCTTTCTCGCCAGCCCTGCGGTAGCTGAAATCAATAAGGTCCAAAATGGCCTTTTTGGTCATGACCTTGTTGATCCGCTCAAAGATCTCGGAAAAGAGGGAGGGGTCCTTGGCCAGAGGTTCATCCAAAATGCCACTGATGGTCTCCCACAGCAGCGCCCGGCCCACAGTGGTTTGCACCAGACGCTCCTGCAGGCGGACTTGGATTCGAGCATGCAAATGCACTTCACCCGCATCATAGGCACAACGCACTTCGTCCACACCGCAGAAAATGCGCCCTTCACCTTTGGCAAAGGGTCTTTCGCGGGTCATGTAGTACAGCCCAAGGACAATATCCTGGGACGGCACAATGATCGGACCCCCATGCGCCGGGCTCAGGATGTTGTTGGTGGACATCATGAGCACGCGGGCTTCCGTTTGGGCTTCGATAGACAGCGGCACGTGCACTGCCATCTGGTCTCCGTCAAAGTCGGCATTGAAAGCCGTGCACACCAGAGGATGCAACTGGATGGCCTTACCTTCGATCAAGATGGGCTCAAAGGCCTGAATGCCCAATCGATGCAAAGTCGGCGCTCGGTTAAGCATCACGGGAAATTCCCGCACCACTTCATCGAGGGTGTCCCAGACCTCCGGGGTTTCCTTTTCCACCATCTTCTTAGCCGCTTTGATGGTGCCCACGTGGCCCTTTTCTTCAAGCTTGTTGTAGACAAAGGGTTTGAAAAGCTCGAGGGCCATTTTTTTGGGCAAGCCGCATTGATGCAGTCTGAGGTTCGGCCCGACCACAATCACGGTACGGCCCGAATAGTCCACGCGCTTGCCCAGCAGGTTCTGCCGAAACCGGCCTTGCTTACCTTTGAGCATGTCGCTTAGGGACTTCAGGGGTCTCTTGTTGGCCCCGGTGATGGTCTTGCCGCGCCGCCCGTTGTCAAAAAGCACATCCACGGCTTCCTGAAGCATGCGCTTTTCATTGCGAATGATGATGTCGGGCGCATTAAGGTCCATGAGGCGTTTCAGGCGGTTGTTGCGGTTGATCACTCTACGGTACAAATCGTTCAGGTCACTCGTGGCAAAACGGCCTCCATCCAGCGGCACGAGGGGACGCAGGTCCGGAGGCAGGACCGGAATGACGTTCATGATGGTCCATTCCGGCTGATTGTCGGAATCCTTAAAGGCCTCAATGACTTTGAGGCGCTTGGCCAGCTTCTTGCGCTTGGCCACAGAAACCGTTTCCATCATTTCAGCGCGCAGTTCCTGCGCCAGCGCCGCCAGGTCCAAGTCGGCCAGCAATTCCCGAATGGCTTCAGCCCCGATACCCGCGCGAAAGCCCGCTCCATAATCATGGACCAGGTTGCGATATTTCTCCTCGCTGAGCAGATCATATTTCTTGAGTCCAGGAACCTCTCCGGCATCCAACACGATGTAGGAGTCGAAGTAGAGGACCTTTTCCAGGTCCCGCATGGTCAAATCCAGCAGATTGCCGATTTTACTCGGCAGGCTGCGCAGAAACCAAATATGGGCGACCGGAGCGGCCAGTTCGATGTGCCCCATGCGTTCACGACGAACCTTGGACTGAATGACCTCTACACCGCACTTTTCACAAACCACGCCGCGGTGCTTCATTCTTTTGTATTTGCCGCAGTTGCATTCGTAGTCCTTGGTCGGGCCGAAAATCTTGGCGCAGAACAGCCCGTCCCGTTCCGGCTTAAAGGTGCGGTAATTGATGGTTTCCGGCTTTTTCACTTCACCGTGGGACCATTCGCGGATCTTTTCCGGAGACGCGAGCATGATCTTCACGGCATCAAAGTGCAAAGGATCAGTGGGTTTCATGAAGTAAGGATACAGCTCTTTCAAGGGTTCCTCCTTGTGCGTCGTGCTCCGGGCCTGAGCCGACACGAATCTATTCTGCCTCGCCTTCCTCTTCGCTGAGCAACTGCACGTCCAGGGCGAGGGCTTGGAGTTCCTTGACAAGGACATTGAAGGACTCCGGCAACCCGGCCTCCAACGTGTTGTCCCCCTTGACGATCTTCTCATACATGCGCGTTCGACCTGCCAGATCGTCCGACTTCACTGTCAAGAACTCCTGCAGAGCATAGGCCGCCCCGTAGGCTTCCATGGCCCACACTTCCATCTCACCCAGTCTTTGGCCGCCAAACTGGGCCTTGCCCCCCAAGGGCTGCTGGGTCACCAGGGAGTATGGTCCGATGGATCGAGCATGAATCTTGTCGTCCACCAGGTGGTGCAGCTTGAGCATGTACATGATGCCCACGGTGACCGGTTGGTCAAAGGGCTCGCCGGTGCGCCCGTCATAGAGAATGGTCTGTCCTGTTTCGGGAAGTCCTGCTTCCTTGAGGAAATCGCGAATCTCGGCTTCCTCGGCGCCGTCAAAGACGGGGGACGCCACATGCAACCCTTCCCGCAGATGTGGAACGAGCGCCTGCAGATCCGTGGGGTCCGCGTCCTTAAAGTAGTTGTCGAACTCCAGCTGGTTGTAAATGCGCCGCAGCTTTTCCTCCAGCGTTTCCTTTTCTTTGTAGGCTTCAATAAGTCGGGCCAACTGTTCGCCCAAGCCCTTGGCCGCCCACCCCAAATGTGTTTCCAGGACTTGGCCCACATTCATTCGAGACGGCACACCCAGGGGATTGAGCACGATGTCCACAGGCGTCCCATCGGCAAAATAGGGCATGTCTTCGATGGGCAGAATCCTGGAAACCACGCCCTTGTTGCCGTGACGGCCGGCCATCTTGTCACCCACCTGCAATTTGCGTTTGACGGCCACATACACCTTGACCATCTTGATGACACCGGGCGGGAGCTCGTCGCCTTTTCTCAGTTTGCTGATCTTTTCCTCAAAAAGGGACTGCACCAGTTCCACTTGTTGTCGATAATGCTGGTTGACGCGCTCCACTTCCATGGTCAGGGCAGGGTCTTCCGCGGCCTGCAATTGGTTCCATAGCCGGCTGGGCAGATCCAACAGCACCTCGTCGGTGATGGGATCGCCTTTTTTCACGTACGTCTTCTTGCCGTCTTTGATCGTGTTGGCGCAGGTCTTTCCGGCAAAAAGAGCGGCGATGCGCTTGGCCACACTCTTTCGAATGATCTCCAGCTCATCGCGCTGATCCTTTTCCAGACGCGCAATCTCTTCATCTTCAATCATGCGTGTGCGCTCATCCTTGTCCACGCCCTTGCGAGAAAAAACCTTGGCATCAATGACGATGCCTTCCACACCCGGGGGCACCCTCAAGGAGGTGTCTTTAACGTCGCTGGCCTTTTCTCCAAAGATGGCCCGCAGAAGCTTTTCTTCGGGAGTGAGTTGGCTTTCGCCTTTCGGCGTCACCTTGCCCACCAGAATGTCATTGTGGCGAATGTAGGCGCCGATCCGCACAATGCCGCTTTCGTCCAAGTTCTTTAGGGCTTCCTCGCCCACGTTGGGAATGTCCCGAGTGATTTCTTCCTTGCCCAGTTTGGTGTCGCGAGCCAACACCTCGAATTCTTCGATGTGGATCGACGTGAACACGTCGTCTCGAACGATGCGTTCGCTGACCAAAATGGAGTCTTCAAAATTGTATCCGCCCCAACTCATGAAAGCGATCATGACATTGCGGCCCAAAGCCAATTCGCCGTGATCCGTGGACGCTCCGTCTGCGATGATCTGGCCTTTGCGCACGGTCTGTCCGGCGCGGACCAAAGGTTTTTGGTTCAGGCACGTGTTTTGGTTGGATCTCTTGAACTTGATGAGTTTGTAGATGTCCACACCGCTGTCCCGGCTGCTCTCCGTCTCCTCGGCTCGCACCACGATGCGGGTGGCATCCACGTACTCCACAATGCCATCCCTTTTGGCCACAATTACCACGCCGCTGTCTCGAGCCACAATGCGTTCCATGCCTGTGCCCACCAAAGGGGCGCGCGTCTGAATGAGCGGCACGGCCTGGCGTTGCATGTTGGAGCCCATGAGGGCCCGGTTGGCGTCGTCGTGCTCCAGGAAGGGAATCAGCGAGGCGGAGACGCTCACCAGCTGGTTGGGCGACACGTCCATGTAGCGAATCTCTTCCGGGGCCACCAGCATGAATTCCCCGGCCACCCGCGCCGACACCTCATCGCGAATAAAGCGCCCCTCATCATCCAGCGGGGCGTTGGCCTGCGCGATGGGGTAGTCCTTTTCTTCCATGGCCGTGAGGTATACTACCTCTTGGCTGACGGTCTTGTCCTGCACCTTGCGGTAGGGCGTTTCAATGAAGCCATAAGGGTTCACGCGCGCATAGGTGGACAGAGAAACGATTAACCCGATATTAGGACCTTCCGGCGTCTCAATGGGACAGATGCGGCCGTAGTGTGTGGGATGAACGTCGCGCACTTCAAAGCCTGCTCTTTCCCGCGTCAGGCCGCCGGGCCCCAAGGCGCTGAGCCGCCGCTTGTGGGTGACCTCCGAGAGCGGATTGGTCTGATCCATGAACTGCGACAACTGGCTTGTCCCGAAAAACTCCTTGACCACCGCCGAGACGGGTTTGGCGTTGATCAGGTCGTGGGGCATAAGGGCCTCAATTTCTTGAAGGCTCATGCGCTCTTTGATGGCCCGCCCCATTCGCACCAACCCGATACGGTACTGGTTCTCCAGCAATTCCCCCACAGCGCGCACTCTGCGGTTGCCCAGGTTGTCGATATCGTCCACAGGGCCTTGGGTTTCTTTGAGGTAAATGAGGCCTCGCACGGCTTCCAGAATGTCTTCCCGCGTGAGGGTCCGCTGTTCCAGGGGATGGTGCAACCCGAGCTGGTGGTTCAATTTAAGACGCCCCACCTCGGAAAGATCGTATTGTTCGGGGTTGAAAAACAGGTTGTTGAAAAATTCCGTGGCCACCTCTTCCGTGGGCGGATTGCTGGGGCGCAGCTTTCGATAGATTTCCATGAGGGCATCTTTGCGGCTGGTTACCTTGTCCTGCAATAAGGTGTTTCGAAACGCCGGACTCACATCCTGGCCCTGCAGGTGCAAAAGCTCCAGCTCCTTGATGCCCTTCTCGAGAAACAGATGCAGATGGGCCGGCGTGATCTCCTCATTGCACTCCGCAATGATTTCCCCGGTGCTGTAGTCAATGACGTCATGGGCCAGAACCTGCCCCACAATCTCCTCGGTCTTCATGGGCAACCGCGTGATCCCCAATTCCTCCATCTTCTTCAGAAGTTGTTTTCCGAGCTTTCGGTTTTTCTTGGCGATCACTTCGCCGGTGACCGGGTGCAGGATGTCTGCTGAAGCCTTGGTGCCTTCAAGCGTCTGTCTGTTGAGCTCCTTTTCCGCGTTGTCCTGGTCAATCAAAAAGACCTTTTCGGTGCGGTAAAAGTAGTTGAGCAGTTCCTCGGTGGCGTAGCCCAACGCTTTCAAAAAGACCGTGGCAGGAAGTTTTCGACGCCGGTCAATGCGCACGTAAAGGATGTCCTTAGGGTCGAATTCAAAGTCCAGCCAGGAACCTCGCAGAGGAATGATGCGAGCCGAATACAGGATCTTGCCGCTGGAATGGGTCTTGCCGCGATCGTGGTCGAAAAAGATTCCCGGCGACCGATGCAACTGACTGACAATGACCCGCTCGGTGCCGTTGATAATGAAGGTGCCGTTTTCGGTCATTATGGGCAAGGTGCCGAAATAAATTTCTTGCTCCTTGATGTCCCGAATGGAGCGATGCCCCGTTTCCTTGTCCACGTCAAAGACCGCCAGACGCACGACGATCTTCAGGGGTGCCTCGTAGGTCATACCGCGGGCCAGACACTCTTCCACGTCATACTTGATTTCACCAAAGCTGTATTGGACGAACTGAAGCGAGGCCGTTTGACTGAAGTCTTCGATGGGAAAAACGCTTTCAAAGACTTCCTGAAGGCCTTTTCTCAACCGCTGATCGGGAGGCACGTCCATCTGAAGAAAGCCGGCATAAGACTCTTTCTGCATCTGGATCAGGTTCGGAATGTCGACGATCTTCTTGATCTTCCCGAAACTCTTTCGCACCCGATACTCTTGGCTCAAAGCAGTTGCCATGACATCTCCTGCCACTCTTGAGAAATATCGTCGCCTTGCGGTCACAAGGGCGACAAAGCCACCGCGATTTCGCCTCCGGCGAAACCCTTGGTGGCACCGACATGCATAAAGGCAAAAATCGGAAGCCCCACCCTGCGGGGGGACTTCCGATACACGGCAGGCCAGCGGCTTGCCTTATTTGATTTCCACGGTGGCTCCGGCTTCCCTGAGTTTCTTGGCGATCTCCTCGGCTTCCGCCTTGGGGATGCCTTCCTTGACCACGCCGGGAAGGTTCTCCACCAAGTCTTTCGCTTCCTTGAGCCCGAGGCTGGTCACCGCCCGCACTTCCTTGATCACATTGATCTTCTTGTCACCCACCGCGGTGATCACCACGTCAAACTCGGTCTTTTCCTCCACCGGCGCCGCTTCGGCACCGGGAGCGGCGGCCACGGCCGCCACGGCCACCGGAGCAGCCGCGCTCACACCAAACCGATCTTCCAACTCTTTCACCAGCTGGCTCAGCTCCAGCACGGTCATATTTTCAATGAACTTGACAACGTCTTCCTTGGTAATTTCCGACATCAGCTTTGTCCTCCTTGCGTCCTATGCGTTTTCTTTTTCCCGTTGAATGGCAGCCAGCACGCCCACAAAGGCCCGCGGAACACCGCTGAGCACGCGCACCAGAGCCGTGGGGACGGCCTGCAGCGTTCCCAGCAGTTTGGCCAAGAGTTCTTCGCGGGAGGGCAGGTCCGCCAGAGCCAACACGTCTTCCACGGTGAGCACTTGGGTGCCCAACACGCCGCCCTTCAGAACCAATTTATCGTTCGTCTTGCCAAAGGCTTTGAGAATCTTGGCTGACACGGTGGGGTCATCGTAAGCGATGGCCACCGCGTTGGTCCCCTTCAGCATGGGCTCCACCGCTTCGGCTCCCGTGCCCTTGGCGGCAATGCGCATCAGCGTGTTCTTGACAACCTTGAACTCGACGCCCTGCTGGGCCAGGTTGTCGCGAAGCGCCGTGATCTCGGCCACGCTCAAGCCCTTGAAATCGGTGAGAATGGCGGCGGTGGCTCGCTGCAGTTTTTCGTGCAGCTCGGCGACCAATTGTTCTTTCTTGACCCTATCCAAGCTCTCTCATCCCTCCTTTCCTCTGCCGGCGTGCTTTCTTCAAACGCATGGTCCGCATGGCTCCATCCCGTTGGTCTTTTCACCACCTCGGTAGGTCCCGCTCGGCGGCGCCAGGATTCCCGAACGGATTTAAACACCTTCCCGATGTACCTACGGTCTCAGATGCGTGAAAGCACCCAACGGCAGTTTCTGTGAGTGTCTTCTTGCCTGGCCTTTAGCCCAGGATGGTTTTCACGGCCAAGGGGTCGATGCGAATGCCCGGTCCCATGGTGGTGGAAATGGCGATGCCTCGCAGATAGGTCCCTTTGGCGGCCGTGGGTTTGAGTCGAATCAGGGTGTCGATAAAGGTGGAAATGTTTTGCATGAGTTTTTCCGGGCCGAAGGAAATCTTGCCCATGGGGGCGTGGACAATGCCGGTCTTTTCCACACGAAAGTCCACCTTGCCCGCCTTGATTTCCTGGACCACCTTGGCCACATCAAAAGTGACCGTGCCCAGCTTGGCATTGGGCATCAGGCCTCGAGGCCCAAGGATCTTTCCGATCTTGCCCACTTGGCCCATCATGTCCGGCGTGGCCACCGCCTTGTCGAACTCCATCCAACCTTCCTTGATCTTTTCGATGAGTTCGTCACCGCCCGCCACATCAGCTCCCGCGTCCAACGCCTCCTTGACCTTTTCCCCTTTGGCGAAAACGGCCACGCGCACCACCCTGCCCAGGCCGTT
This sequence comes from Desulfosoma sp., assembly GCF_052743555.1. Taxonomy (NCBI): domain Bacteria; kingdom Pseudomonadati; phylum Thermodesulfobacteriota; class Syntrophobacteria; order Syntrophobacterales; family Syntrophobacteraceae; genus Desulfosoma; species Desulfosoma sp. Next base: position 17,587 of record NZ_JBRAHS010000009.1, on the reverse strand, counting down.
GGGAAGCACCACAGTGCCGCGAACCATCTGGTCCGCATGGCGGGGATCGACCCCCAGCCTGACAGCGATGTCCAGCGTCTCGTCAAAGGATGCGTAGGCGCACTGGAGCGCCAGATTGAGGCCCTCTTCAAACGTGTAGCGCTTGGTTCGATCCACTTTTTCAAGCGCAGCGCGATATTTTTTCCCTCGCTTCGGCATTTCCTTCTCTCCAACCGACGCACTCTGTCGCCGCCTTGGGGCGACAGCCACGGATTATTCGATGACGATGCCCATGCTGCGAGCCGTTCCTTCAATGGTGCGGACGGCCGCCGCCAGGTCTCGAGCGTTGAGATCGGGCATTTTGAGCTTGGCGATTTCTTCCACCTGTGCCTTGGTGACTTTGCCCACTTTGTCCCGGTTGGGCTCGCTGGACCCCTTGGCGATCTTGGCCGCCTTTTTCAGCAGCACCGAGGCGGGAGGCGTCTTGGTGATGAACGTAAAGGATCGATCTCCATAGACCGTGATGATCACGGGAATGATCATGCCTTCCTGACCCTGGGTCTTGGCATTGAATGCCTTGCAGAATTCCATGATGTTGACGCCATGCTGGCCCAAAGCCGGACCCACGGGCGGGGACGGATTGGCCTGGCCGGCCGGAATCTGCAGTTTGACGTTTGCTCTGACCTTTTTTGCCATCTGAACTCAACTCCCCTATGATCTTCTTCCCTCGTGGCGTCGCCGCGCCGAACCAACCCCGCGGCCCAGGCGCCCGCCAAGGGCCTACAGGCGGTTCACCTGCACAAAATCCAATTCCACCGGGGTGGACCGGCCGAAAATGGTCACCAGCACGCGAACCTTACCCTTTTCCGGAATAACCTGGTCCACGACACCGTGAAAACTGGCAAACGGTCCGTCCACCACGCGCACTTCGTCGCCTTTTTCAAACTGGTACTTGGGTCGAGGCTTTTGCACCCCTTCTTCCATCTGTTGCAGGATGGCTTGGGCTTCTTCTTCGGTCAGCGGAATGGGCTTTTCTTGGCTGCCAATAAAGCCGGTCACTCTCGGCGTGTGGCGCACCAGATGCCAGGTTTCGTCGTTAAGTTCCATCTGGACCAGGATGTAGCCCGGATAGAACTTTCGCGAAGAAGAGCGGCGTTCCCCCTTGACGAGTTCCACCACCTTTTCGGTGGGCACAAGGATCTGCCCGAAATACTCGGACTTGCCCGCCGCCTTGATGCGCTCTTCCAGACTCGCCTTAACCTTTTGTTCAAAACCGGAATAGGTATGGACAATATACCACTGCTTTGCCACGCCTTTTCTCCCACTCCCTCAGCGCCTCACCCCCTGGGGCCCGGCGACTTAGCCGATGAGAAACCTCACAAAACGCGCCAAAAGCAAATCTACAAAGCCCAAATAGATCCCGCAAAGGATCACAATGATCACCACCACGGACGTGGAGCCGATGGTTTCCTTGGGGGACGGCCAGACCACCTTGCGCAGTTCGTAGATCACCTCGCGCAAATAGGTCTGTACACGGTTCCAAAGGCTTGGCTCGGCGGGCCCGGCCTTGCGCGGTGCCTTTTTTTTCAAGGCCATCGCGTCCTTGCCTTCCCCGGAACCGTCTTTCGCTTTTTTCACCGGGACTTTCTTGTTCATCTTCAAGCTTCGCCCACCTTCGTCCACGCCGCGATTCACTCTGTGCGCCTTCATCGTCTTGGCTACGTTCACTTGGTTTCCTTATGAACCGTATGAGCGTTACAGAACTTGCAGTACTTGCGAAAACTCAGACGATCCGGGGTTGTCTTTTTGTTTTTCGTGGTCGTGTAGTTGCGCCGTTTGCATTCCTGGCACGCCAAAGTGACCAATACTCGCATCGTCCTTCACCTTTTGTTTTGGCAAAGCCCCCACGGGCTTCGCCCTACTCAATGATGTCGGTGACCACGCCGGCGCCCACGGTGCGTCCGCCTTCGCGAATCGCAAACCGAAGTTCCTTCTCCAATGCCACCGGGGCAATCAAATGCACTTCCATGTTCACGTTGTCCCCAGGCATCACCATCTCCACACCCTCAGGCAACGCCACCACACCCGTCACATCCGTCGTGCGAAAATAAAACTGCGGCCGATAACCAGGGAAAAACGGCGTGTGCCGCCCCCCCTCCTCCTTCTTCAACACATACACCTCAGCCTTGAACTTCGTGTGCGGCGTGATACTCCCAGGCTTCGCCACCACCTGCCCCCGCTCCACCTCGTCTCGCTTGATCCCGCGAAGCAACACCCCAATGTTGTCCCCCGCTTCCCCGCGATCCAAGGTCTTGCGAAACATCTCCACACCCGTACACACCGTCTTCATCGTCGGCCGAAACCCCACTATCTCCACTTCATCACCCACCGAGATCACCCCACGCTCCACACGACCCGTCACCACCGTCCCACGGCCGCTGATGGAAAACACATCCTCAATGGGCATCAAAAACGGCTTGTCAATGTCCCGCACAGGATCCGGTATGTAACTGTCCACCGCATCCATCAACTCAAATATCGGCGCCGCATCCGCCGCCGACGGATCATCACACTCCAACGCCTTCAACGCCGAACCCTTAATGATCGGCACATCATCCCCAGGAAAACCATACTTGCTCAACAACTCCCGAAGCTCCAACTCCACCAACTCAATGAGCTCCGGATCATCCACCATGTCCACCTTGTTCAAAAACACCACAATGTTCGGCACACCCACCTGACGCGCCAATAAAATGTGCTCCCGCGTCTGCGGCATCGGACCATCATCGGCCGCCACCACCAATATGGCCCCGTCCATCTGCGCCGCACCCGTGATCATGTTCTTGATGTAATCCGCATGCCCCGGACAATCCACATGCGCATAATGCCGCTTGTCCGTCTCATACTCCACATGCGCCGTCGCTATCGTGATCCCCCGCTCCCGCTCCTCCGGCGCCTTGTCAATCTGATCAAACGGCACAAACTCCGCCATCCCACGAAGCGATAACTGCTTCGTGATCGCCGCCGTCAACGTCGTCTTCCCATGGTCAATGTGACCAATGGTCCCAACATTCACGTGCGGCTTCGTCCGCTCAAACTTCTTCTTCCCCATCGCACTTCCTCCTCACGTCAAAGATCGGTCTTCGTCTTGGACCCTTTGGTCCTCAAGCCTCAACGGTGATACGCATAAACCGGACGGCGCGGAGTCTGTGGCAAAAGGCACCCCCTGACGGCTCCAAAAAAAATGGAGCCCACGACCGGGCTCGAACCGGTGAACCTCTTCCTTACCAAGGAAGTGCTCTACCTCCTGAGCTACGTGGGCTCACACCCCAGAGGGCGGACATGCGAGACGGGATTGTGCTCGACTAGACATGCAGTTCGAACGACAATGGCCCGCTTCGGTTGCCACTATCTCCTACATGTGCTCAAAGATGGTGGAGAGGGGAGGATTCGAACCTCCGAAGGCTTCGCCGGCAGATTTACAGTCTGCTCCCTTTGGCCACTCGGGAACCTCTCCCCAATCAAACCGCGTTCCCGCTTTTTCAACCCGGGTGCGAGAGCAGCCCTCCCTATCACAGGGAACGGGCGAAGGCAAGCAAAAAGTGCACCGGGTCGACCGAGATGGTGGAGCTGGCGATGGGATTCGAACCCGCAACCTGCTGATTACAAATCAGCTGCTCTACCGTTGAGCTACGCCAGCTCGATTCGGATTATTTCTTTTAGCACACTTTTGGACACATGGTCAACGAAGTGTTGAGCGGCTTACCCAAACTGTGCCCCTTCAGCGCACCAGCAGGTTTCTGGAAGACCGTTAGGCAATGGTTTGGCCGCGTGCTTTCAGCCTGAGGCCGCAGGAGCGCCGCAAGGCGCAATAAGGCGTCGCGGCTTGCGCCGCTTGTACGGAAGGTGTTCTCAAACAGGCTCTTGGGCACAAAATGTGGCTGTCCATTCGGCGGACACTCAACGGTGTTGTGTTGTGCCTCCTCCTTGGCTATGCTCGAGCCCTTGAGAGGCTTTTGGAAAACGGCTTGTCGCCCTCATGGTGCGGCATTCTTTTAGAGAAACCAGGGCTTCGGGCCGATCTGCGTCCTTTTTCAGGAAACCGCTTTAAACACCGGCATGAAAAGACCCGTTGCGGAAGCGCTCATGCACCACCACAGATCGCCGCCGCTCTGGAAACTCTGGAGCATCGTCTCATTCGGTATCTTGGCCATTTCCAGCGCCTCCATTCTCATCCGACTTGCCGAGGCGCCATCCCTGGCCATCGCCGCCTATCGCGTGAGCCTCGCTGCCGCGTGTGTGGGGCCGTGGGCGCTTCGCTTCCCCTTGAAAGCTAAACCCGCCGGTTCCATTCCATGGAAAGCCGTCTGGGTTTCCGGGTGTTTTTTGGCCTTGCATTTCGCGTTCTGGATCGAATCCCTTCAAGGGACTTCTGTGGCCAGTTCGGTCACTTTGGTCAGCACAAGCCCCGTTTTCACCGCCGTCTTATCTTCCCTCCTCTTCAAGGAACGCATCGGGCCTCTGATGTGGGGGGCCATCGCCACGTGCGTCACCGGTAGCGCCGTGGTGGCTGGTTTGGATTTTCGCCTTGATCCCCATGCCCTTCTTGGAGACCTGCTTGCCCTCCTGGGCGGATTGATGGCTTCCGGCTACTTTCTTGCCGGGCGCTATACCAGAGCCACCCTACCCCTGACCATTTACATTTTTTGGACCTACGGCATTGCCGGCGTCGTGCTTGTGGGGCTGTGCCTCATCAGCCAGACTCCCTTGGTCGGCTTCTCCCTGAAGACCTACACCGTGCTGATTCTCCTCGCCGCTGTTCCCCAAATGGTCGGCCACACAAGCTTCACCTGGGCTCTGAAGCATTTGAGCGCGACAGCCGTTGCCGTGCTGACCTTGGGAGAACCTCTGGGAGCGACCGTCCTGGCGTTCCTTCTTTTCCATGAGACAGTCTCACTTCCTACCGCGTCGGGGCTCGCCCTGTTGGCTATAGGCATTGCGGGCAGCGGTTTTGCGGCCTCCAGGCGCCCCGCAACACCTCTCCGCTCCTCGCCGCGCTAGTTCGGCACAGCCTCGCAAGGACGGTCATGTGCCCCCCTAAACGATTCACGCCGCGTATTTAAAAAACTTTGCTTCCTCTTCCTTCCTCCTCCGCAAGGTTGCTGTCTGTCACACAATCAAACCGCTTTGGTGATGATCGTATCGTGAGGATTGGTAGGGGGTTTCCTCGTTGACACTAAAGCGGAAAAGGGCTAGTTTTCGCCCGTCCATATGGCCCAAACAGCCAAAAGGCCCCATTTTTTACTCGTGCAGCGGAGCGACACATGTTTGTTCTCAGCAATCTTCTTCTGGCCGTGGCCGAGATTTTTAATACCGTGTTGACCATCTACATGTGGATCATCATTGCCCGTGCCGTTCTCTCCTGGGTCAATCCCGACCCCTACAATCCCATTGTCCGCTTCCTTTACGGCGCAACGGAGCCTGTCCTGTACGCCATTCGACGTCGCGTACCCGCCTTTTTCGGCGGCATCGATTTCACTCCCATGATCGTGATTCTGGCGGTTCTTTTCCTTCAGAAATTTCTTGTGTCATCGCTTCGCGAATTGGCAATGGTTTTAAGGACCTAAAGTGTTTCCACGGGCGCAAAAACAAAGTGATGCATTATGGAATGGTCCCTCGGTGAATCTTCCAAACGAAAGTTTCGTCGTGCCTGGAGAGGCTACAATCCGCGTGAGGTAGATCTTTTCATAGAGGAGTTGAAGGCCGATCTGGACAGGGTGAAGGCGCACAACGCCGCTTTGCAACGGGAAGTGCAGGACCTGGCAAAAGAGGTTTCCGAACATCGCGAACGGGAAAAGGCCATTCGCAACGTCCTCACCAACGTGCAAAAGGCTTCCGAAATCATGAAAGCCAATGCGGAAAAGGAAGCCAAACTGCTCATCGCCGACGCGGAACTTCGTGCAGAAAAAATCCTTCAAAGTGCTCATCGACGCCTCGCCCAGCTCCATCGGGACATCAGTGAACTTAAACGCCAGCGCATTCAACTGGAGGCCAAGTTGCGATCCACCATCGAGACCTACCGGCAGCTTCTGGACGCGCAACGAGAGGACGACCAGACTGAAGAGAGCGTTGACGGCAAGGTGACCTTCCTGAATCGCTGACGGGGGAATGAAAATGAGCATCAGCCAAGAACTTCTGGAGATTCTTGTCTGTCCTCAGTGCAAAGGCGACCTTCAGCTGACGGAAACCCAAGATGGCCTGGTATGCGAGCGGTGCCGGCTTTTGTACGAAATCCGCGACGGCATTCCGATCATGCTTCCCGAGGAAGCCAAGCCGTTGGCCTAAGCGAGGCATTCCAGAATCCATGGCCGCCGCAGCCTGCTCACATACCCATCACTATCACCGGCTTCTTCAAGGGTTGGATCGATTTTCTCAATGCACCATCCTCGTGGTGGGCGATCTCATGCTGGACGTGTTCCTGTGGGGCGATGTGCGCCGCATCTCTCCGGAGGCCCCTGTTCCGGTGGTGGAAGTGCGCCGGGAAACCCACGTCTTAGGTGGGGCGGGTAATGTTGTGCATAACATCGTGAGCATGGGCGGAAAGGCCCGCATGGTGGGCGTGGTGGGAAACGACGCCTTTGGTCGGGAAATACGGAATCTTCTTCAAGAGGCGCAGGTTCCCTGCCTTGGCCTGGTGACCGTTCATGATCGACCCACCACCGTCAAGACGCGGGTCATTGCGCATCATCAACAGGTGGTGCGCGTGGACTGGGAGGACATTCGCCCGGTCGAGCCCGAGGGGCTTCTGGCCATTCTGCACGCGGTGGAAACGCAGGTCCGTGGCGTGGATGCGGTGGTGGTGTCCGACTATGCCAAGGGAGTGATTTCCCTTGAAGTCATGGACGCGGTGCGGGCTCTGGCGCAACAATTCGGCATTCCGGTGTTCGTGGATCCCAAGGTGCCTCACGCCGAGTTCTATCACCATGTGACCCTCGTGACCCCGAACACCGCGGAAGCCTCGGCCATGGCGGGAGTGGCCGTCTCGGAGGACATCTCTTTGGAGGCGGTAGGACGCCTTCTTTTGGAAAAGCTTCAATGCCGGCATGTGCTCATCACACGCGGACCTGAAGGCATGAGTCTTTTTGAAGCAGGAGCGCCGCCGTTGCACATTCCGACGGTGGCCAAGAAAGTCTTCGATGTGACCGGTGCCGGAGACACCGTCATTGCCGCCATAGCCTTGGCCGCCGCCGCCGGCTTGAACATGCGGGAGGCCGCACTTGTGGCCAATACGGCCGCGGGCATCGTGGTGGGAGAAGTGGGCACGGCCGCCGTGGAACACGCTCGGCTTCGAGCGGCCCTGCAGGACAGTGGAGGCGGCGAAGGATGAGTGTGCCCAAGGCTTTTGAGCCCTGCAAACTCGTCTTCGGGCTCCTTTATCTTCACCGGGATGTCAAAGCCCGCGTGCTTTCCGCCTTGACCGAACTCTTTGGGCCTCTGGACGCCGTCAGCCAGCCTCAAGACTTCACTTTTACACGGTTCTACGAAAAGGAAATGGGCTCGGGCCTCCTGCGCCTTTTTGGAAGTTTCGAGGAACTCGTGGATCCCGAGCGTCTTCCTGAAATCAAGGAGCGCACCAATCTCCTGGAAAAGCAATGGGCCAATGGTGAACGTCGCACCATTAATGTGGATCCCGGCCTTCTGAGCGAAGACCGGTTGGTGTTGGCCACGGGAAAAAACGCCGCTCATCGCATTCCCCTACGTGACGGCATCTATGCAGACCTGACCCTTCTTTACCGCGAGGGCGCCTATCGCCCGCTTCCCTGGACCTACCCCGACTACGCTCAGGAAGCAACGCGCCGCTTTTTCGGACTTCTTCGCGGCATCCTCACGGCTCGCCGAAGGGGCCGTGCGCCCCGCCGATCTCAGAGCACAAAGGAGATGCAGTTGTGATTTGCAGCATGACCGGATACGCCCGGGCCGCCGTCAACAACGGGCTTTACCAAGTCGTCGTGGAAATGCGCAGCGTCAACGGAAAGCACCTGGATTTGTTCATTCGCCTGCCCAAGGAACGCTTGGATTTGGAGGAGGTGGTTCGCGAGACCCTGCGCAAGAGGTTACGAAGAGGCCGGGTGGACTGCTATGTGGCCATCGAACCGCTGGCTTCATCGCTTAGGGCGGCACGCATTCATGAACAGACCGCCCGTGCCTACTGGCACACGCTCTATCACCTTCATCTCAAACTGCCCGGCTCGGAGCCTCCCAAACTGGAACACCTTTTGAAACTGCCCGGTGTCTGGGAAACGGACAGCACCGTGCCGGAGGCCGAGGAGGTCCGCCATCTCGTAGCTGAAGCCACCGAACAGGCTCTGGATCGACTCATGGAAGCCCGCTCCGTGGAAGGGAAGGCCCTGTCCCGCGATCTTTTACAAAGCCTCCAGGAACTGCAGCAGGACCGGCTTGTGGTGGAGGAACGCTCTCAGGTGGTGGCCTCGGAATTGCGAGAAAAGCTTCGCGCCAAGGTGCAGGACATTTTGGCCGCTCTTCAAGGATCGGTGGACGAAAACCGTTTGCTTCAGGAATTGGCCTATCAGTTGGATCGAACGGCCATCAACGAGGAACTCGTGCGGCTCAAGAGTCATCTCGACCAGATGGTCGGCTGGATTGCCGCCGAGGAAGCGGTGGAAGGACGTCGGCTGGATTTCATGGCGCAAGAGCTCTTACGCGAGGTTAACACGATCGGGTCGAAAACCTCCGACCTTAAGGTGACCCAAGCCGTGGTGCGCATGAAAAATGCCATTGGAAAGATTAAGGAACAGATCCAGAACATCGAATGAGGCCGCCTATGGACATTAAGCTGCTTAACATCGGGTTCGGCAACACGGTGGTGGCCAACCGGATCGTCGCCATCGTGTCGCCCAGTTCGGCGCCCATGAAGCGACTCAAGGAAGACGCCAAGCAAGCCAACAAACTCATTGACGCTACCATGGGGCGTCGCACGCGCGCCATCATCATCACGGACAGTGACCATGTGATTTTGTCCGGCGTGCAGGCGGAAACCATCGCCCAAAGGCTTGTGCACGATCAGGGGCAGAAGGATGGGGCATCGCCCAAGAGCGGGAAATGACATGGTGTTGAACGGTCCCGGGCACGTGTTTATTCTTTCGGCGCCGTCCGGCGTGGGGAAGAGCACCATCGTCAAGGCCGTTCTAGCCCAGGATCGACGTTTGCGCTTTTCGGTTTCCTCCACCACGCGATCGCCCCGCCCCGGGGAAACCCATGGTGTCGATTATTATTTCTTGTCCCACGAAGCCTTTGAAAAGGGCATCGAAGCAGGACGGTTTCTTGAATGGGCCGAGGTCTACGGAAACTATTACGGAACCGACCGGCACCTGGTGCGAACGTGGCTCGCTCAAGGCCTGGATGTTCTGCTGGAAATCGACGTTCAAGGGGCCCGAAAGGTCCGCGCCGTCGTTCCTGAGGCCACGACGCTCTTCATCTTGCCCCCATCCATGGATGTTTTGGAAGAGCGGCTGCGTCGCCGAGCCACGGATGCCGAGGACGTGATTCAGCGACGCCTGGAGGCGGCTCAGATGGAAATTCGGGAAGCTCCTTGGTACGATTACCTCGTTGTCAACGATGCCCTCGAAGAGGCCGTGGCCGATGTGGCGGCCATCATTCGCGCCGCTCGGTGCGCCAGGCTTCGCGCTCACAGCGTTCTCGGGCCTTTTTTGGCGTTTTTTTAACATCCTGCGCCGGCATGTATCGTGGCCAAAAATTTTTCAAAAAGCCGCCGCCCTTTGGGCAAGCCATCGGTCGACATCCGCGAACAGGCTTTGTGGATCTACGGCCTGAACCCCGTCTGGGAATGCCTGAGAGCGCACCCGCAAAATATCGTGGAAATTTTCTGCGGCCGTGACGATCCGCGGGCTCAAGCCGTCCTTCAGCTGGCCCACGACCACAACATTCCCGTGTCCACGGTGGATCGCCGCAGCCTTTCCGATCGCCTCGGCCACGACGACCACCAGGGCATGGCGGCTCGCCTCAAAGCTTTTCGTTACCAGGCCTTGGAAACCCTGCTCACACGCCCGGAACCGGGCCAACGGCCTCTGGTCTTTCTGGACGGCCTTCAAGATCCCCACAACATGGGAGCCATTGTGCGCAGCGCCTGTTTTCTGGGAGCCGACGCCGTGATCCTTCCCAAGGACCGCTCTGTTCCTGTCACCGGGGCCGTCTACAAAGCGTCCGCCGGAGCCTTGGCGTATCTTCCGGTGGTCCAGGTGACCAATTTGGTTCGTGCCATGGAACAGCTCAAAGCCGCCGGCTATTGGATGGTGGGGCTGGATGTGCAAGGCCCGTCGTCCATCTACGACCTGGAATACAACATGCCCGTGGGTTTGGTGGTGGGCGGCGAAGCCACGGGGCTTCGCCCCTTGGTGAAAAAGACATGCGATTTCTTGGTTAAAATTCCGGGCACAGGATCTGTGCAATCCCTCAATGCGTCTGTGGCCGCCGCGGTGGCCTTAGCGGAAATACGCCGCCAGCAAAGGCGCTTCGGCGCTTCTCTTCACCCCTGACGTTCAAGAACAGCTTAGCCCCTGAGCCCGCGTCGCACCTCTTTCGGTCACGACCACAGCAGGCCTGCTGCCCCGAGCTTTTCTGGGAACTTGTTTGCGTTCGTTCACAGCCATGCACTTTCAATCCGTCAGAAGGCCGGGTCGGCTAAAGGTGCCATTTACGGACAAGTTCATGCTGAGTGGGTCCGAGAACTCGCTTTCACCCATTGGCGGTCGAGCCCTTTCAGGTCGCTATGGGGCCATGATTAGTCAACATCGGCATTGTCGAGCGACCTCTTTCTAAGCTCGTGCGGGAACATCTACAGCAGGAACGCCGTGGGCCACCAGGTATGTGGGAATTTATCCGATCCGACGCAGCACGTACGAGAACACCTAAAGCAGGAGCGCCGCGATCCACGGTTCCTGATCGAGCCTAGCAGCGCTCCTCCAGCCTCAAGCCGAAAAGGGACGGCCAAACCACGGATGGAAGGCCTTCTTCTGGTCCTGCACGTTCGACGGACCGTCGGCGCCTCTCTCACCGGCTTCGGGCCGCACGGCCTTCTTCTGACGCTGCGCGTTTAAGGGACAAAGGAATGGCGACGCAGCGGCACGCGAAGGGTGCCTCAGATCCTGGAGGTTCGAGGGCCAAAGAGGGCCGTGCCCACGCGGATCATTGTCGCGCCCTCTGCAATGGCCACAGGGAAATCGTGGCTCATGCCCATGGAAAGTTCCGTCAGTCTTTCGGGATACAACGCTTGGGAACGAAGTTTTTCAAGCCATTGACGCAAGGTTCTAAAAAAAGGCCGGACCGCCTCAGGGTCTTCAAAATAGGGCGGCACAGCCATGAGACCCCGAACGTTCAGCCATTCCATGGCCTGCACGGCCTTAAACAAGGCTTCCAGATCGTCGGGAGCCACGCCCCCTTTGGTTTCTTCATCCCCCAGATGCACCTGCAGGAGCACGGAAACCCTCTGGCCTTGCTTTCCGGCACGTTTGTCGATTTCCCGGGCTAAGGACAAACGGTCCACGGTGTGAATCCAGGAAAATTTTTGCACCGCCTGCTTCACCTTGTTGGTCTGTAAATGCCCGATGAAATGCCATTCAAGAGGGAGGTCGAACAAGGCCTCGATCTTTCGAATGCCCTCCTGAACATAGTTTTCCCCAAAACTGCTGAGTCCCGCCGCCGCGGCTTCGCGTATTCGTTCCACGGGAACCTGCTTGGTGACGCCGATGAGCCGAACACTATGCAGGTCCCGCCCCGAACGACGGCACGCTTCTTCCATCTGTCCACGGATTCTGGAAAGATTGGCTTTAATGTCATTCATACCTCGAACCTTTGAACACTCGAGAGAGCGGCGCACAGCGCAAGACTTTATCGCGCCCTGCGGCGTTCCTATAGTGTCAAGCCGAAAGAAGTGAACAAACCATTCTCCGGCAGGCTTCCAGGAAGACCGTCCGAAAACACCTGCAGTAGGAGCGGCGCAAGCCGCGGCGCCGGATCGCGCCTTGCGGCGCTCCTACTGAATGAAACGAAAACGCCCCCCGAATAAAATGAAAACGGTCGCCAAGAGCCATTCTCGAACAAGCTCCTAGCTTTCGGGCCGTGAGTCTTGGTGGAGGCACGGTGCGATGATTCCGTTTTTCTGCAGCATGCCAAGGGTTTCTGCAAGGGGCAGACCCACCACGTTGGTGTAGGAGCCGTAGACTGCCCGAACAAAGGCCCCACCGAGCCCTTGGATACCGTAGGCGCCGGCTTTGTCCATGGGTTCACCAGTGCGCACGTAGGCGGTAATTTCCGCCTCTGTCACATCGCGAAAATCCACGCGGCTGAGTACGGTTTCCACCCGGCAAAATCCTCGATCTGCCCGAGCCAGACACACGGCGCTGTAAACCTCGTGGCTTCTGCCGGAAAGGGATCGTAACATGCTCTCCGCCTCTTGCGGACTTGATGGTTTACCGAAAACATGTCCTCCTAAAACGACAATGGTGTCCGCCGCAAGGACCCACGATGCCCATTCCTGCTGCGCTACGGTGCGCGCCTTAAACAGCGCGGCCCGTCGAACTCCTTCGTCCGGCCGGGCACCGATGGACGGTTCCTCTTCTGGGCTGGGACGCACCTGAAAATCCAAGCCCAGTTGCGCCAGAAGCTCCCTTCGCCTCGGGGATCTGGACGCGAGCACGAAAGGCTCGCGCACCACGTAAAGAGGCGTAGGTTTTTCTTTCATTTCTGCTCATCCATGAGGGCATTGAAGGGCCTGACGCCCCAAAGCCTTGCCTGAGAACACACTCTGTAGGTACATACATAAAGGCCGCATGGCGGTGGAAAGGGCGGCACATGGCACAGCGGCCTGCCCTCAGGCGCCAAGGCCTGCCACAGAGCCCAAGGAGGTCAAAAAGTCCACCCGAACACTTTCTGTGCATTGCCGCTGGTCGCCTCCGCCACCTCCTCAAAGGAACAGCGGCGCAACTCCGCGATCTTTTCCGCCGTGTAGCGTACGTAGGCGGGCTCGTTGGGTTTTCCTCGAAAGGGTATGGGCGTCAGATAGGGCGCATCAGTTTCCACCAAAAGACGGTCCAACGGCGCCAGGCGCACCACCCGTTGCTGCTCCTGAGCGTTCTTGTAGGTGACCGTTCCTGGAATGGAGAGATAAAATCCCAGATCCAAACAGCGAACGGCGATCTTCCAGTCTCCGGAAAAACAATGGAGGACACTGGGCCGTAAGCGGCCGGCATAGGGTCTGACGATGCATAGAAAATCCTCGTGGGCTTCCCGAATATGAAAAACGCCGGGTTTTTGGCATTGGACGGCAAGTTCCAGCTGCTGTTCCAGGCACGCTCTTTGCCGTTCCCGAGGCTGCCTGTCCCTGTAGTAGTCGAGACCCATTTCGCCAATGGCCACCACCTTGGGTTGGGTAGCCAAGTCGGCAAAGTGGTGCAATGCATCATCGCTCAGCCTTCGAGCCCCATGAGGATGCAGGCCCACGGTGGCGTACACGTGCGGGTAGCGGCCACTAAGTTCCACAGCCGTGCGGCTTGTTTCCGCGTCAATGCCGATGGTGACGATCACGGCCACCTGCGCGGCACGACACCGGGCAAACACCCCTTCAAGGTCCGTGGCTAATTCCGGAAAATCCAAATGCGCGTGGGTGTCCACAAGCCATGCACTTGATGGTCGAACCTGATCCATGAGCCCATCCATTCAGTGTATGATCCACCTTTGATCATGCCGTCTTTCGACAAACGCCCAGGTTAAACATACCTGGGCTCGTCCCTGAGCGCAATGGCCTTGCCATCCGCGGGACGACGTCATATTGGCGGCACGGGTCGCTTTTTTTCTTCACAAACGCAACGCCCCTAAAATGGCAACGGATTTTCCATGGGAGACTCAGTAGCTGCTCCTACCCCTTTTGGGATTCAACAATTCTTTCCCTTTACCGCCGGAGAAATCCCGGCTTAGAATGCATCGCTCATGAACCCCGAGGGATCCGTTCCTGAGGAAAAGGATCTCTTCTTTTCTGAATCGCTCAAGGGAGTTATGAAGCCATGACGGATGAACGATCCGAAAATGTCGCCGTGTTGGAAAAGGCCAGAGATGCTTTGCAGAAGTCCACAGCGGTTGAGGAACCTGCCATGAAACGCCCCAAGCGCTCCGCATCTCGAAGCGCCATTGCGCTGAGTCCGAACGCTCTCGTGGTTTTGAAAAAGCGCTACCTAAAAAAGGGGCCCAAGGGCGAACCTTTGGAAACGCCCGAAGAGATGTTTCGACGCGTGGCCAAAGCCATCGCCGAAGCGGATGCGCTTTATGGGGCGACGGAAAAGGAGGTGCGCGAAACGGCGGAACTGTTTTACGGCCTCATGACCTCTTTGGACTTTCTTCCCAATTCCCCGACGTTAATGAACGCCGGAACCGAACTGGGCCAGCTTTCAGCGTGTTTTGTGCTCCCTGTGGGAGATTCCTTGGAAGAAATCTTTGAAGCGGTCAAATATGCCGCCAAGATTCACCAAAGCGGCGGAGGCACGGGATTTTCTTTTTCGCGCCTGCGCCCGGAAGGCGACGTGGTCAAAAGCACCAATGGCGTGGCCAGCGGTCCGGTGAGCTTTATGACCGTTTTTGATTCGGCCACGGACATCATCAAACAAGGCGGCCGCCGCCGTGGGGCCAACATGGGCATATTGCGCGTCGATCACCCGGACATCGAAAAATTCATCAGGTGCAAGCATGACAACGACCGGCTCACCAACTTCAATATTTCCGTGGCGGTGACTGACGCCTTCATGCGGGCCGTGGAAAACGACGAGGACTACGACCTCATCAACCCGCGCACCGGCGCACGAACCAAGACCTTATCAGCCCGAAAGGTTTTCGATGCCATTGTGCAGTCGGCATGGAAGAACGGGGAACCCGGGGTCATCTTCATTGACGCCATCAACCGGTCCAACCCCACTCCCCACGTCGGGCAGATCGAGAGCACCAATCCTTGCGGAGAACAACCCCTTCTGCCCTACGAATCGTGCAATCTCGGCTCTATCAACTTATTGCACATGGTGCAGGACGGAGGCGTGAACTACGAGCGCCTGAAAAGTGTGGTGTGGCACGCCGTGCATTTTCTTGATAATGTGATCGACGTCAACAAATACCCTTTGCCCAACATTCGCGACATGACCTTGGCCAATCGCAAAATCGGCTTGGGGGTCATGGGCTTTGCCGACATGCTCATAGCCTTGGGGATTCCTTACAATGCCGAGGAGGCGGTGGCGACGGCCGAACAGATCATGGCCTTCATTCAACGGGAATCCAAAGAAGCTTCCGCCGACCTGGCTAAGAAGCGGGGCAATTTTCCCAACTTCAAGGGATCTGTTTATGATCCGGAGGTGGGCGGTGTTTGGCCTTACATGAGGAATGCCACCACGACGACTATTGCTCCTACGGGAACCATCAGCATTTTGGCGGGGTGTTCCAGCGGTGTAGAACCGGTGTTTGCCATCACCTTTGTCCGCAAGGTTCTGGACGGTGAGGAACTGTTGGAAGTCCACCCCCTCTTTCAGAAGGTCGCTCAGGAAAGCAAATTCTTTTCCGAGAGCCTCATGAAAAAGATCGCCGTCCAAGGAAGTCTTCAGACTTTTTCCGAAATTCCCGAAGATGTGCGTCGTGTGTTCGTCACGGCCCACGACATCAGCCCCGAGTGGCACATTCGCATTCAGGCGGCTTTTCAGAAATACACGGACAACGCTGTCAGCAAGACCATCAATTTTCCCAACAGCGCCACGTCGGAAGACATTTACGACGCCTACTTTCAGGCCTTTAAATTCGGGTGCAAGGGCCTGACCGTTTACCGGGACGGCAGCCGGGACATCCAGGTGTTGAACATTCAGAAAAAGCCGGAATTCCGTCAGGTTGAACCTCGGCCTCGACCGGACAAGACCATTGGGGCCACGGAACGGATCAACACAGGATGCGGCAAACTCTATGTGACCATCAACCGCGATGAATACGGCTTCTGTGAAGTGTTCGCCCAGATGGGCAAGGCCGGCGGGTGTGCTTATTCGCAGATTGAAGCAACGGCCCGCCTCATCTCTTTGGCCCTGCGATCCGGCGTGCGCATCGAAGCCATCATTCGGCAGCTCATGGGCATTCGATGCCCATCGCCTGTTTGGCAAAACGGCGAACAGATCCTTTCCTGTACCGATGCCATTGCCAAGGTATTGAACCGACATGCGCAGGCCAATGTAGCCTCGGCGCTGCAGGAAATGGGAGCCTGCCCAGACTGCGGGGCTTCGGTGGAATACGACGGGGGATGTATCGTGTGCCGAGCCTGCGGCTTTTCTCGGTGTACGTAAGGGGCGGAGGCTTCGTGGATCGTTTGTCCCCACCGGAAGCGCGCAAGTTGCAAGAACATTTGGCCGGCAGGGTGGCTTTGCGTCCCCTGCCGGCAGCCTTTTCCGTTCTCGGCGCTGCGGATCTCTCGTACATCAAGGAAACCAACCAGCTGATCGCCGTAATCGTCACCTTTACATGGCCGAGTCTGCAGCCTCTGGAATCCGTGCATGTGAAAGCGGACATTCGGTTTCCCTACGTGCCGGGACTGTTGAGTTTTCGCGAAATCCCCGCTGTGCTCAAAGCCTACACACAGCTTCGGCGGCCACCGGACATCTTCATGTGCGACGGCCAAGGTCTGGCCCATCCTCGGCGCTTCGGCCTGGCCTGCCATTTGGGGGTTCTTTTGGAAAAGCCCACCGTGGGATGTGCCAAGACACGGCTGTGTGGAGACCACGAGCCCTTGGAAGCCGAGCGAGGGGCACGACGGGCTCTGTGGCTTGACGGTACCCAGGTCGGGTACGTCTATCGCTCCAAAACGGGCGTCAAACCCCTCTACATTTCACCCGGCCATTTGGCGGATTGCGAGTCCGCCCTTTGGCTCGTTGAACAATGCATCCGCCGATATCGCCTACCGGAGCCTCTGCGCGCCGCCCACCACACGGCCACTCAGCTTCGAAACAGCCTCATGGGTCATAGACTCAGACGGTGAGCCCATTTTCTTTCGACAGGCTGCACAACAACGGCTTCCACAGTGTGCTTTTCGCCGAAGCCTGCCATTTTCTTGGAAAGCCGCACGGCTCTGCGTCGAATGGCGATTCGTCCCGCTGTCGCAGGCTGCCTTCTCGATCCATAGACCTGACGCACAATGATAAACCGCATGGGAGAAGTCGTCTGAAGGAGGCAATCTTTTTCGCATGACGCAAGCTTCGCGGACGCCGAAGGGCCTCCCACGGAAGACTCAACACCCGACCGTTTCCGGACAATCCGCCGAGAGCCTGATCACCTGAGAGATTTTTTAAAAAAGTGTTGCCGCCAAAGGTGTTCAACTCCCGCTGAAGAGGGTCTCGAGCAAATATCAGGATAAGCGCGGATAAGCTTTTCGCATCTTGACTTCCCGGGCCAGCTCTTATATGTTGAATAAGAAGCGCCAAAGCCATGCGTCTTGCGCCTACCAGGAGCGTCGAGGATTCCCTCTTCAACAGCATGAGGAGTCGCCATGAAGGCAACAGCTGGGGAA
>NZ_JBRAHS010000008.1:32618-139893 GCF_052743555.1 Desulfosoma sp. | reverse complement strand
TATCGACCGCGCTCCTCACGAACGGATCTTTCCGACACGAAGCTTTGGAAGCTCTCCAACGGACAACTCTACGAACGCATCTCAGCGGCCAAGTCCGCGTGACCACCAGCATGGTCAACGACAGGGGGCAGGTCATCCATCTTCGGCGCACGTCAGAGCCCGAACCGGTTCACTTGAAAATTGACAATGCTCTCGCCGTCTGGCCTCGGCCCCTCAAAAGGCTGATGACCGTCAAATGAAAAATTTGTAGTGAAGAATCGAAAATGCACTCCCAACAATATCACTACCTTACGCAGAAAAGTGACAAACTTGGGCTCATGGCTGCCCGTGTGGCCCCTGGCCCACAAGGAGGTGGTCCCATGGTCCCATGTAGTGGGGTATTGATGGCCATGCGCCAGCGAGCCGAGGGCCCATAAGGGCGAAGTTCCATGATACCTTTTGCCGTGAAAAGCTTGATCCGCGGGGATGCCGCCGTGGGTTCGCGCATTGCCTCACGGCCCCGCCCATGGCAAAGCCTTCGTCATTGACTTGGAGCGGCCAGCTGCGCCCGCAATCGGCGCGCGTTGTCTCGCGCAAAATCCAGGGACGGATCCAGTTCCAAAGCCATTTCAAATAAACGCAAGGCTTCTTGCAAATGCCCCATTTCTCTCAAGTTGGATCCGATATTGGCGTAGTCGATGGCGGATCCTGGGTCGATGTCGATGGCTTTTTCAAAGGATTCAATGGCCTGCAGGTGTTTCTTGAGTTGATAGAAACAGAATCCCTTGAGGTTATAGATTTCCTTGAGCGTGGCATTCCATTTTTCCGCTTCCTGCAGCGCTTCCAGCGCCTCCTCATAGCGGCCGAGGTCTTTGTGACAAGAAGCCATATGGACATAGATGCTGGCGATTTCCTTGGGGTCCGGTTTCTGGGTAAGCGATTGTTGAAAGAGGGCCAGCGCATCTTCAAATTGTTCTAATTTTTCCAGAGCATGAGCTGTAAAAAAGGTGAGGTCAAAGCGGGGCCCAAAGAGGTCGGCGAGACGGCGCAGGTGGGACAGCGCCTCAAAGGGCTCAAGGCTTCGAAGGATCGTTCGGGCCATGTGCTGAGCGAAATCCGTCTGGCGCGTATGCTCCAAGAAGTGCGCTCCGGGAATGATCACATACACGCTGGGAATCTGCAAAGCTTCGTGGGTCACATTGACCGCCAAAACGGGCAGGTCCAGTCGGGACAAGCTCTGAACGGCCTGCTGAATTTCCACGCGCATGTTGTCGTGACTTATATCGGGCAAGGCCGTCAGCGGCACCGTGCGGTCGGATTCCATAAAATAGCGGGCTTCCTGAAGGGAGGCGTACTTGGGCAGCGTCGGCTTGTAGGTGGTGCGGTTTTCAAAATCGCCGGCCAGTTGGGCCACTTCCGTCAAAGCGCGGCACAGGGATTTTGCGGGATGAGACGTGGTGCCTGCGGTAAAGACGATTTCACTGCGCTGGGGAAAGGTTTCGGGATCGTAGGCCAGAACCCCCACGGAGGGAATCCCCGTGTTCAAGGAGAAATCGTGGACAAACAGGCGAATGCCGCACCGCTGGAACTTTTCCAACAGCTCCTTAGCCGCCGCATCGTCGACGCTTTGAAGATCAATGGCCGGGGTGATGCGCCGCTCATGAGAGATCACCGACCCCACGTGGCGTTCCACCACCTCGCACAAACCCTGCAAGACGGCCTCTTCCAGCGTGTTTCCCGCTGCTGGGCCGTTGTATTCATTGATGAGATAAAACCAATCGATGGGAACCCATTCGTCTTGTTCGTCGGTGAAGTTCCGGCCGGGAACCCAGCGCAAGGGACAGGTTTCCAGAAAAGAGCGCACGCGCTCTACAGGGGTTTCCGGATCATGGACGGACTGCAAAAGCCGTTCCGGTGGCGTAAAGGGGCCGCGCAAGGCTTTTATGGAAGCTTTCAGGAACCTCTGGGCATGAATAAAGGAGAAAAAGCTGAACCGTTCCATGAGTTCCATAAGGGCGCTGGCTTCCGACTGGGCTGGGGTCGCGCCTTTACCCATCTGTTTCTTGGTGCCTGTTAGTGGGGATGCGTCGGAACCGCACAGGCTGATATAGACGGGAATGTTCAGACGCCCGGTATCGATGCGCAGGGTCTCGGCCAGAATATCCATGTTCAGGTTTTCCAGGCGTTGACGAACCCAGCGCACGGTGTCCTGAGGATCTTTGGCCTTTTCCTGGTCATGGCGAAAGGTTTTGAAACAGTCTTGTAAGGTAAGGTGCGCATCGAGAATCACAGTGCCCTCCATGAGTCCTAAAGTTGTTCGGGGTTCACTCGTAAAGGCGGTGCCGTGCCATGGGTTGAGCCGTTGTCACGAAAACAGGCTTTGTTCGCCAGCGTTTGGATGGGCTTCCAGGGCATCACGAATCACGGCCAAGAGTTGCCGAGCCTCGGTGCCTGTCTTAATGGTCTGAGGCAATCCCTTGACGGCACGAAGCTCTTCCATGGTTGTGGGCAGGCGTTGTGCCAACCGCACAAGGGCTTCGTTGGGGAGCACGCGGAAGGGGGCGCGATTTACTCGTCTGGCCAACGTGTCTCGATAGGCGTACAGATCGCGAAGGAGGGCTTTGGCTTTTCGAGAAAGGCTGCGCGTGCCCGGAAGCCGCTCATAGCCGTTGGCGGGAAAGCGTTCTCGAGGGGGCGCCTGAGCGCACACCTTGGCAAAGGCTTCCTGCGCCTGAGGCCACAGGCCGCGCCGAACCAGCTCTTCATGCAGTTTATCCCGCAAGGGAATGAGGTAGTGGGTGTCCAGGCGCGCGTAATGGAGTTGACTGTCTTTCAAGGGACGCGCTCCCCAGTCGCAACGCTGCCATTTTTTGTCCAGCTGCACCTGAAAATGAGTTTCCAGAACATGGGAAAGGCCGAGGCGCTTTTCCCCCAGCAGTTTACAGGCGATGGCGGTATCGAAGACATGGCGGAAAGTGAACTGAAAATCTCTTTTGAGAGCTCCGATGTCGTTGGACGCTGCATGAAAGATCTTTTCCACGGCCGGATTTTCAAAAAGCTTTGACAAACACGCCGGGTGGGCGATGTTTAAGATATCGATGATGTAGTCGTCCTGGTCCGTGGACAACTGGATCAGGCAAACCCGTTCATAATAGGCGTAGTAGCCGTTGGATTCGGTGTCCACGGCGATGCGACGGCACGTGAGAAGCGTCGAAATGGCCTCTTCCAGCCTCTGGTCCGATGCAATGAGGATGTAAGGACGCATGAATACGTGTCCCGGTTTATGCCCTTGGGTTGTGTGTCCAAAACCTATGGAGTGCGCTCATGAGTCGAAGACGAAAAAGAATCAAGACCCCGTCGGCCCATGAAAGCCCGCCGCCCGTCAAAGAGCACGGCTTCTATACTCCCTTCTCCTGCTTGAATCAATACGGGAAACACCAGAAGAAGCGGGGTGCGAGCCAGGAGAGCCTTTCGCAAGGGCTGCCCAAGGATACCGTGGTGAAGGCGCCGCCCGAAACGGAAGCGAATCTTTTCTTGAGGGCTGTGGACGACGTGACGCCCTTGCCCGAGGATTCCCGGCGTCGTGTGGCCCCCAAGGGGCCGACGCGCCGTTTTCCTCATTTTGCCCGGCTCGAGGATGCCGAGGTGCTGGCGCATTTGGCCGAACTGGTGAGCGGAGAAAGCCGGTTTTCCGTGCATTTTTCCGATGAATACATGGACGGTGCGGTGATCGGCCTGGCGCCCCACATCCTCAAAAGGCTGCGCAACGGCGACTTCAGTTATCAGGCTCACATGGACCTGCACGGGTTAACCCGCCCAGAAGCGCAAAGGGCCTTGACGGATTTTCTTGTGTGCAGCCACACACGAGGTCTGCGCTGCGTGCTGGTCATTTGCGGGCGCGGGCTCAATTCCAGAGGCAAGGAACCTGTATTGAAGCGGAACCTTGTGGGATGGCTGACCCGAGCGCCCCTCAAAGGACTAGTCTTGGCCTTTGCCAGCGCCAGAACGTGGGACGGCGGGGCTGGAGCCGTCTATGTGTTGCTGCGGCGCCGCAAGGGGAAAACCCCCGTGTGCACGCCGGCTCTTTGATCGTAGAACCTGTAAGATCTTGAACAAGCCCTCGCGCTCGGCCCCTTGGTGCGAAGAGGTGCTTACGCGCACGCCCGCCAGAATAAGGAGGGCGCCCACCAATTGAGCCCAGGACAAGGTCTCGTTGAGGAGCGCACGCGCGCTCAGCACAGTCACCAGTGGAATCAGGTTGATGAGCACGGCCACTTGAGATGCCGGCAGAACACTCAAGGAAAAATTGTACAGCCAAAACGCCCCCAGTGTGGCTAACACACCCAGAAAGATCAAACTGCTCAGGGCCGATGCCGATAAAGGACTCAACACGACGGAGGACTCGTCCGTAAAGGCCAAGAGGGTGAAAAAGACCGTGGCAAACGTCGCTTGAATGGTCGTCAAGGTCATGGGGCGGTACCGAGCGCTTAAAGAGCGGCTGACGATGGTGTAGACCGAAGCACATAGGGCCGCGCCCATCATGAGCAGATTGCCCTTAAGCAGAGAAGGGCCCACCGAGGCCGCAGCTAAGTCCTTGTGCACGAGAAAGGCAATGCCCACCAAGGTCATGGCTGTGCCCAGCGCGGTCCTGAGGTGCAACGGCTCCTTTAGGAAAATGGAAGCCAAAAGCATCACGAACACGGGAATAGACCCGATGATGAGTGACGCCACGGATGCGCTCGTGTAGAGCAGACCTCGCGTTTCGCACAGAAAATACAAACCCGGTTCCATGAAGCCCAAAAGGCAAAAGAGCCCAAGGTCCCGTAGACGCAACACCTCCCTTTGAAACACCAGGAATGCAGGCACCAAAATGGCGCACGCCATGGCGAAGCGCAGAACGAGCAGTCCGTGGGGTGTGAAACTGAGCAGGGCCACCTTGGTGGCCACAAAGGATCCTCCCCAGATCACACACGCCGTCAGGGCCGCCAAGTAACCTTTTGCCTTTGGATGCATGGGGTGTGCTTGAAGCGCCAAAAAAAGAGAGAACCCCCATGAAGAGCCGGCGGGTTCTCTCGTGGAATGAATCGTTCAGTCCGCCATCAATCCCAGCTGAGAATCTGGTCGTCGTAGATTTCCTCAATCTTGCGTTTGTGTTTGATCTCTTCCTGCGCAAGCATCTCAAAAACCTTGGCCGTCTTTTCGTGTATGCACTTGTCTTTCCAGGCACTGTAAAAGGCATGCGCCTTTTCTTCCTTTTTCATGGCCAGTGTGAGTGCCTCTTGGTACGTCATATCATGTCGAAAAGGAACGTCCATAAGGTAATCGCTGATCTTAAGATCTTGCACCGTGTCGAGCTTGAAGCTTTCCAGCCCGGCGGGATCCAGTCCTTTGAGCAGTTCGCGATGTTTCTTCTCTTCCTCGACCATTTCCAGAAAGAATTCCTTGATGCCGGGGTTCTTGGCCTTATCGGCGCACTGCTGGTAAAAATCCATGGACAGTTCCTCTTTCTTGATAGCGAAATTCACCACGTCAGCAAAGGATCGACAAGTCAAGACGGACATAGTGGCCTCCTCTTTCGGTCCATTGTTGGAAAAATTTCTTCTAAGCGGCGAGCCGCGAGCTTGATTCCTCATAACAGAACCGCTCGGCTCGAAGCAACTGGTTTCCCCTTTCTTTTCTCCATTGGCCCTTGGGTACCTGTCTTGAAACCATCACCGCATGCGTTCCGTCGATGTCTTTCGTGTGGGCTCAAAACTTTCAATGAATTACAAGGCTGCATTTGACCAAAATAGGCATTTTCGGAAGCCCTAAAGCTTGTTTGAGAACGCCTTCAGGAGGAGCGGCGCAAGCGGCACTTCGGACTGACGCGGGTTCCATGGCCGTCTGGGTCCATGGAAAGACCGCGCCTTGCGGAGCTCTCAAAGAATGCAACGAAAACGGCCCCGAATAGCCATTTTCAGATACGTTCCAGCCCATGCGCAGGCCTTCGCCTGAGGCTCAGACAAACAGGGACACAATGGCAAACCGTTCCACATCCACTAACCCCCGTGAGCTTATCTTGAGGGCCGGTATGACCGGCAGAGCAAGAAAAGACAGGGCCATAAAGGGATGCCGAAGCCTTGAACCCAGGGCGTGCGCCGCTCGGGTGACCTCTTCCAGCGCTGCACACACACGATCCAAGGGCTCCACGCTCATGAGCCCGGCAAGGGGCAGAGGCATTCGGGCCACGACACCCTTGGAATGACTGACACAGAAACCGCCTCGGCTTTCCACCACGGCCCGCACGGCACGACTGATGGCTTCATCACTGGCCCCCACGGCAATGAGATGATGCGCATCGTGGGCCACCGTGGCGGCCAACGCGCCTTCTTTCAGTCCAAAGCCCTGCACAAAACCCACCGCCGGCTGCTCGGGCGCTTCGGATCCCGAATACCGGTTGAAGACCACCACTTTCAAAAGATCCCGCGAAGGATCACAGACCGCCAAACCGTCCTGAACCGTGGCGGGAAGAATCCGATGATCCGTTATCAGAGAGCCTTCCCGCACTCCGATAACGCGCAGGTTCCGTCCTGCCGCGGCAACGCGAAACCGTTCCACCTCCACGTTCCGGACGGCCATGGGGCTGGGCAGGGCTTCCAGCAAAGCGTTTTTGTCTGTGAAGGTGGTTTCACAGAGGCACCCGTTCGAGGATACCAGACGCCCGTCTTTAAACACCATCACGGGATTCCAGGGGGTGAGGGTTGGGCTGACGGAAAAATCGGCGATATATCCTGGCGCCAAGGCTCCTCGGCGCCGAAGCCCGAAAAGATGGGCCGGATTCCAAGACGCCATGGCCACGGCGCGCACGGGATCCATACCCAAAGCCGTCGCACGGTTCACAATGGCGTCCATGTGCCCTTCGTGAAGCAGATCCGTGGGGTGGCGATCGTCGGAGACGAACAGGCATCGAGGCCATGTGGTGTCAGTGACGGCGTCAAGAAGGGAAGCCAGGTCCTTGGATTGGCTGCCTTCTCGAATCATGAGGGCGAGACCCTTGGCCAGTTTTTCCCGAGCTTCTTCAAGGTCCGTGGTTTCGTGGTCGGAGTGGATGCCGCAGGCGATATAGGCGTTGAGGTCCAAGCCCCTGAGTCCCGGGCAGTGGCCGTCCATCAAAGTGTCCTGAAATAGAACAATCTTATCCAGAACCTCGGGATCCATGGCCAGCACCCCGGGAAAATTCATCATTTCCGCCAACCCAAGGACATTGGAACGGGTCCGCACGGTCTGCAGGTCGGCTGCGCGAAGCACAGCTCCGGCAGGGTCCAGGGGAGCCGCGGGCACACAGCTGGGAAGCATGAAGAAAAAATCCAGCGGAAGCCCCTCGCAGGCCTGTATAAGGGCGCGCACACCGCGCAGCCCCAACACATTGGCGATTTCGTGAGGATCCAGCACCACGGCCGTGGTGCCGTGAGGGACCACGGCGGCGGCAAATTCCGCCGGGCACAGCAGGGTGCTTTCCAGGTGAAGGTGCGCGTCGATGAATCCAGGGGCCACGTAAGCCCCGTTCAACGGGATTTCTTGAAGGCCTTGGTAGGTGCCCCAACCCACAAAGCGGCCGCGGTGCACGGCCAGATCCTGGCTCAGCACCTCCCCCGTCCAGACGTTGATCAGGCGCGCGTTTTTCAGGCACAGTTCGGCGCATTGCGTGCCGCGGGCCACCGCGATGAGATCCGCCAGGGTCTCCCCATCCATCATGGCGGCATGGCGCTCACAAACCATCGTGAAGGCTCACATCTTGTATTTACCGAAATCTTCCGGGTCTAGCTTCTCCAGCAGCTCTTGCAGATTGTCCTTGTCTTCCTGGCGAAAGACGGGAGGCGTTTCTTTTTCCGAAACCTTTTGGGAACGCCGCAGCACATCCTCTTTCACGTAAATGGGGGCGTTGGTCCGCAGCGCAATGGCAATGGCGTCACTGGGGCGCGAATCGATGGGACTGATGCCCATTTCGGTCCGCAAGTAGATCAAGGCATAGTACGTGTTTTCCCTCAGGTCGTAGACTTCGATTTTTTCCACCTGAACCTGCAGGTGGTCCAGAAGATTTTTCACCAGATCATGGGTCATGGGACGCGGAAACTTAATCTTTTCTAGTTCAGTGGCAATGGAAGTGGCCTCCAGCAGACCGATCCAAATGGGCAAATGGTCGTCCCCTTTGGGGTCGTTTAAAATGACGATGGGCGTATTGGTCTGCGGGTCCATAACCAAACCGGCAACCTTCATCAATCGATACATGGGATCTCCTCGTATGGAAAGAGCGAAGGCAGTGCACTGGGGGCTTGCCGAACCTTACGCCCCTATCCCGCTCGAGGTGCGAAGCGGTAAAACCGGTCGTCCCTTGAGCGAATGCGCATAGGCTTCCGTAATTGTGACCGGAATCAAGCGGCCTTTCAATGCCTGCGAGCCTTCTAAATTGACGATCCTGTTTTGAGGCGTGCGCCCGCTCATTTGTCCTCGTCCGGCTTTGCTCGTCGATTCCACCAACACTTCGCGGGTGCGACCCACTTCCGAAAGGTTTTTTTTCAAGGTGATGGCCGCCTGTAGGGCCTGCAGTTCGGTGAGGCGACTTGCCTTTTCTTGCTCGCTCACCTTGTCAGGAAACAGACGGGCCGCCGTATAGGGCCGGTCCGAATAGCGAAAGGAAAAGAGGGCGTCGAATTCCACACATCGCATGAGATCCAAGGTTTTTTGGAAATCCTCTCGTGTTTCTCCGGGAAACCCCACCATGACATCGGCGGTGAGGCTGATTTCCGGGCAGGCGCCTCGAAGAAGTTCCACTTTTCTGATGTATTCTTCCGCGCTGTAGCCGCGATGCATTTTTTGAAGAATGCGGTCGGACCCGGCTTGAAAAGGCAGGTGAATGTGGGGGCACAACTGAGGAAGATCCACAAAGCACTGGATCAAATCTTCGGTCAGGTCTTTGGGATGCGATGTGGTAAAGCGCAGGCGAACCACGTCGGTTTCTTGAGCGAGAAGGCGCAACAGATCTGAAAACCGTGTTTTTTCCTGCAACCCCTTGCCGTAGCTGTTGACATTTTGGCCCAAGAGAAGGACTTCTCGGGCTCCTTTTTCCACCAGCAACTGTACTTCTTGAAGAATTTCCCGGCTGGGACGGCTGCGTTCCCGGCCGCGCACATAGGGCACGATGCAATAGGTGCAAAAGTTGTCACAACCCTGCATGACCGTCACTGGAGCCACCACGTCCGTGACCCAAGCTTCGGTTTGCCCGAACAATTCCCGCCAGCCTTCTTCATCCTGGTCCGGCAGATGCGCTACCCGTGGAGCGCCGCTGCGGACGGAACGAACAATGTTGGGTAACGACCCTAAAGCCCGGGTGCCCACAACAATATCCACGAAGGGAAAGCGTTCCAAAAGGGAGGATCCCAGTTGCTGTGCCACACAGCCCCCGACCACGATGATGAGAGAAGGCTTGCGCCATTTCAGACGCCGCAAGCGCCCCAGCAGGGAAAAAACCTTTTGTTCGGCTTTTTCCCGCACAGAACATGTGTTGACAAAAATGACGTCCGCGTCGGCCGCGTTGGTGGTAAGGGCATAGCCGTCTTGCGCCAATAGCCGTTGCACGCGCAGGGAGTCGTAGGTATTCATCTGGCAGCCGAAGGTGTGCACGTAAAGTCGCCGCGGCTGCGCGGCCTGATTCACACAAAGTCCTTCCATTCTTTCGACCTGATGTCCTTTTCGGTCAAACGAATATTGGCAGATGAAAGCCGCCGGGCGAGAGTGCCGATGATTTTCATGGCCAGCTGAGGGTTTTCAGACACGATCTGTTCCAAGCGTTGTGGCCGATAGACCTGCACCAGGCTTTCCCCCATACTGGTCACCGTGGCTTGGCGCGGGACCTTGAGTAAGCAGGCCATCTCCCCGAAAAAATCCCCCAGGCCGTCGATGCGACCGATTTCGACCCCTCGAAGCGTGACGCGAAGGCCGCCGTCCGAAGAAATCAAGCGGTAAAATTCCTTACTGTCTTCCCCTTCCACAATGATGGTTTCCCCGTCCCCGTAATGACGCACTTCCACATCACTGGACAGGACAAGCGGTTCTTCACCGTTGACGGCAAAGGAAGTGTCCGTCAGTTGCCGAAGCAGCGACATGACCAGTTCGCGAAAGGCTCGAGGACGCGTGTGTAGAAAGTCGTCAAAGGCTTCCGTCTCATAAAACATCACGCGGCACGGTGTCAGGGCTCTGGCGCTGAGAGGAGACCTTTTCTTAAAGACCATGGACTCCAGCCCAAAGACATCCTTTTCCCTCAAGACGCGCACTCGACGGTCCCCTCTGGAAAGTCGCACACGGCCGTCCAGAATGACAAAAAACCCCTCAAGGGGCTCGTCCTCCGCCACGATGAGCTCCCCTTCCTGATACGTGCGGGCTTCCGCCGCATAGGGTTGAGGTTCACCTGAGCCGTTGGGGGCCTGATGGACAGGCCGAAAGCGCGTGTCACTCATGGCATGTGGCCTCTTTGGGTTCAAACGTTTCCTGCCGCTCAAGGCTTTCAATGTCTCCGGTCATCGTTACCGTCCCATTCCTCTTAGTCCAACCCAAAGCGTATTTCAAGAAACGCCGTGCACAAAGGATCGAATGCCCAGGCGTTCTCTTTCATGATCGAGCACAGTCAAAAGGTCCCCTTCACAGCCCGGAGCCACGGCAATGCGCACGTGTGCCAGTCGAGGATCTTCTGTGGTGACCACACCCAGGCCTTCGTAAGCTTCGATGATGGAAGTGAGCAAATGGATGTGTCGTGGATCCATCCACACCTCAAAAACCCGACATCGATCCATGTTCATGGAGTCACATCCCGCCACTTTGAACTTTGAGTTGAGAATCAACTTATGATAACAATAAAAATTAGTGCAGGAAAGAGAGGATGTTTCGGGATAGGGCATCTCAAAGGCTTTTCCACAGGATCGGGGTGCACACAGGGTGAGGGACCCATGAAAAGACATTTCGGCCACCGATGGGTGCTCGGGCTATTTTGTCTCGTCATGGGGCTTGGCCTGGGGATCGAGCCGTGGGCAGGGACCGCGCAGGCAGGTCCCCAGACCTTTGTGGCGCAGGGGACCGCCCCCTTGCAGCCGAGCAATCGCGCTCAATCCCGCGCTCAAGCCCTTGAGGATCTTCTCCATCAGGCGGTGTGGCAAGCCGTGGGAACCATCCTTTCGGGGCAGGAACTGTCCCAGAAAAGCAAAGAGATTCGAAAGGATGTTCTTTCCCAGGCGGAACGGTACGCCCAGAGCTATAAAATCCTCGGCGAATACACAGACGGGGATCTTTACCGCGTGCAAGGAGCCGTGGACGTGGCCCTGGAAATGCTGCGAGCCGATTTGGAAAAATTGGGCTTGATCGCTCAAGCCCCACCTTCCACGGGAGAAGGAGCTTCGGAAGCTTTCCACGAAGAAGCGCTGCGCGAGGTGACGGCCAGGGTGCCGCCTCCACAGATGAAACCTACAGGTTTGGATCGTTCGCGCCCTGAAACAGTGGAGAAGCGGATTTTGTGGGTGGTGGCGGAAAACTGGGACGGGTCGTGGTTTGCCTTTACCAGAGACACCCTATTGACCTCAGGGGGCCTGGCCCGGTGGGTGGCCGACGAAGCCTCGGACTATGGATGGCAGGTGGAATTTCCGGGCATGCTGCCCAAGGAGCTTCCTCTGACGGCGGAACATATGACACCGTGGTTGGAAGAGGCCCGTCGATTGGGAGCGTCCCACCTGGTGATGGGGACGGCGCAGAAAATGGGTGACGCCTTGGCGGTTCGACTGGAGGTGGTGGAGGTGGGTTCCGGGCGGCGTGCGGGGATCGTGGACGAACGGGTCTCGGCTCTCGGGCAGGACGTCCTGGAAAGTCTGCTTCTTTTGGCGGCGGTGACGGTTTCCAAAATGGAAGGGGTCTTCCGCGGAGGGACTACCCCAGGGCCGGTGGCCGCCAAGCCGGCACCCACAGCCCCTGTTGCGACTCCGGCAAATCTTCCGGTCGGCATCTGGGAAATGGCCGTCAAGGGCGATGCGGCCTATGCCGCATGGTTGGCCATGGAAAAAAGGCTTTCGGAAATATCCAAGGAATTTGCCGTGGAGTCGGTGGTTTTGAAAACGGAGGGCGTGAACGCGCGAACCAAGAACCTGCCTCCTGAAGCGGCAAAGGTGCTGGACGGCATGCGCATAGGCGCGGCCATGGTTGTGCGTTTAGAGGGCATTGACCCCTCCGCCCGCACGCTGACCTTTACCGTGGAAGCCATGCCCGTGGAACCGGAAGCGTCCCCGGCCCAGGAATCAAAAACCCAATGACTGTTCCCAATATCCTGACGCTCCTGCGCATCCTGCTTACCCCCCTGCTCGTCTGGCTTCTGGTGAACGAGAGACTCTCGGGCGCCCTGGCGGTTTTCTTTGTGGCCGGCATCACCGATGGTCTGGACGGTTTCATTGCCCGCGTGTTTCATCAAAGGAGTCGACTGGGGGCGTACTTAGATCCTTTGGCGGACAAGATTCTTTTAGTGAGCAGCTTCATTTTGCTGGGGCATATGCACCTGGTGCCCAATGCCTTAGTGATTGTAGCCGTCAGCCGAGACCTGCTGATTTTGACCGGGGTGATGACCTTTTGGTTGTTTCAGATTCCTTTGGAAATTCGTCCGAGCCTTGTGAGTAAATTGACCACATTGGCCCAGATTCTAACCGTTTTGGTCACACTGTCGCAGCCTCTGATGGCTTGGTCCATGGGGCTGCGCCGCCTCCTTTATGTGGCCACTGGACTCATTACCATGGCCAGCGGACTGCACTACATCCTTGTGGGGATGCGGCTCTGGGACAAAGGCCGACCTTCGGGAATGGCCGGATTCCCGTGACAGCCATGGATGAGGGGCAGCATTTTCCTTGACACGGTGGGCACCGATTCGCTAATAGGAAAGCCAACTTCGTAGGCACGTAGCTCAGTGGGAGAGCGCTACCTTGACGCGGTAGAAGTCGGCGGTTCAATCCCGCCCGTGCCTACCATGTGGAACCTCTTGACGGGGTCCACGGAATCGAAATCGGACGCAGACCAACGTACCAGAGAATGGTTTAAGGCTCGCGGGTGGAACAGCACGGGGTACGGGTTTTTCCTTTCAGCGCCCAGACAGGTTGAATGGAGTACAAAGCATCGGATCCGTCTTGAGGCGGCTGATGCTTTTTTTATGGATGCGGCACCGCGCCCAGCCCCACACCGGCTGCAGCGGGAAGAGGGGAAGAAAACAACCATGGCGGAACAGGCAGAAAGCGTTCGTGTAAACTTTTCAGACGGGACATCCATGGAAGTGCCCAAAGGGACGGCCGTTGCGGAGGCTTTGGCCCAATGGAAAAGAACCAAGAATACGTGGGTGGCGGCTCGGCTGAACGGTAAGCTGTTGGATCTTCGAGCGCCCATTGAAGAGGGCGGCGCCTTGGAACCCTTGGCGCCGGAGTCTCCGGAAGGGTTGGAGATTCTTCGTCACAGCACGTCCCACATCATGGCGCAGGCGGTGCAGGAATTGTTTCCCGGAACCAAGATCGCCATCGGCCCGGCCATTGAAAACGGCTTCTACTACGATTTCGACCCACCCCAGTCCTTCAGCCCTGAGGATCTGGAAAAGATTGAAGCCAAGATGGCGGAAATCATTGTGGCGGCCTTGCCCTTTGAGCGCCGGGAGATGCCTCGAGAACAAGCCATAGAACTGTTTCGCCAACGCGGGGAAACCTATAAGGTGGAACTTCTGGAAGAGCTCACGGAACCCACGGTGTCCGTGTACCGCCAGGGAACGTTTGTGGATCTGTGCCGAGGGCCACACATTCCCGACACCGGCTGCGTGAAGGCGTATAAGCTTCTGTCATTGGCTGGAGCCTACTGGCGCGGGGATGAACGCAATCCCATGCTGCAGCGGATCTACGGGACCGTGTTCCCCGATGCCAAAGGGCTCAAAAAATACCTGGATTTCCTTGCCGAAGCCCAGCGCCGGGATCATCGTCGGCTGGGGCGGGAACTGGATCTTTTCAGTTTCTCCGACGAAGTGGGCGCGGGAATGGTCATCTATCATCCCAAGGGAGCCCTTTTGCGGCATATTCTGGAGACTTTTGAAAAGAAAGAGCATCTGCGTCGAGGTTACCAGATCGTCATGGGGCCCACGCTGCTCAAGACCGATTTGTGGAAGCGATCGGGCCATTTCGACAATTACCGGGAAAACATGTACTTTACGGAAATCGAGGGGCAATCCTACGGCATCAAGCCCATGAACTGCCTTTCGCACATGCTCATCTACAAATCCAAGGTGCGCAGTTACCGGGATCTGCCTATCCGGTATTTCGAACTGGGCACGGTGCACCGCCACGAAAAATCCGGTGTGCTGCATGGGCTTTTGCGCGTGCGCCAGTTCACGCAGGATGATGCGCACATTCTGTGCACGCCCGAACAATTGCACGCGGAAATTCAAGGCATTGTGGACTTCGTCATCGAGGTCATGGGGCTCTTTGGGTTTTCCTACGAAATGGAGATTAGTACGCGGCCGCAAAAGTCCATCGGCACCGATGAAGATTGGGAACGGGCCACCACGGCGCTCATGGCCGCTCTAGAGGACAAGGGCATCCCCTATCAAATCTGCGAAGGGGAGGGGGCTTTTTACGGGCCCAAGATCGATGTGAAGCTTCGAGACGCCTTGGAACGCAAGTGGCAATGCGCCACCATTCAATGCGATTTCACTTTGCCCGAACGTTTCGACCTCACCTATGTGGGCCCGGACGGTCAACGGCATCGGCCGGTGATGCTGCACCGCGTGATCCTCGGGGCCATGGAACGGTTTCTGGGTGTGCTCATTGAACATTATGCCGGCGCCTTTCCCACATGGCTGGCCCCGGTGCAGGCCGTGATTGTGACCGTGACGGACAAACAGCTGCCCTTTGCCCGTGCCGTGTATGAACAGATGAAGGCCGCGGGAGTGCGTGTGGATCTCGACGAACGCAGCGAAAAGTTGAGCTTCAAGATTCGAGAAGCACAGATGCAAAAAATTCCTTACATGTTGGTCATCGGTGACAGCGAAGTGGAAGCTCAAGCGGTGCGTCCCAGAAGAAGAGACGGGCGGCAATTGGAAATCATGCGCCCCGAAGCGGTGATCGAACTCTTGCAAAAGGAATGTCTGGAAGGGTCCGGTGGACGGATTGGTTTGGGCGCGGTGTAACATGGCCGCGGTGTGCAAGCGTGACCTTAAGCGAAGGGAGGACCAGGCTCTGAAAAAAGAACAAGAAAACATCAATGAAAAAATCCGCGCACGGCAAGTGCGCGTCATTGGTGCGGACGGAAGCCAACTGGGCATTCTGTCCTTGGAAGAGGCTCTGAACGCGGCTCGAGAAGAAGGGCTGGACTTGGTGGAGGTGGCGCCTACTGCCGATCCGCCAGTCTGCAAGATCATGGATTACGGCAAGTTCCGCTACCAGCAGAGTAAGCGTTCTCAAGAAGCCAAAAAGAAGCAAACCGTCATTCAAGTCAAAGAAGTCAAACTTCGACCTAAGACCGACGAACACGACATCCAGACCAAGGTGCGCCATATTCGCCGCTTTTTGGCCCAAAAGGACAAGGCCAAGGTGACAGTGATCTTTCGAGGCCGAGAGATTGCCTTTAAAGATCGAGGCGAGATGGTCCTGCAAAGGGTGTTGGAGGAACTCAAGGACGAGGTGGTGGTGGAAATGCCGCCAAAGATAGAAGGGCGCAACCTGGTCATGATTCTCGCCCCCAAGTCTTGAGGTTCCCGAGCGCCCTTCAAGGCGGGTGCCACGGGACAAAAGGCTTGACACCCATAGGGCCTGTCAATAGATTACACGCTTCAGTCGCCGAAAGACCGCGGTTCAGAGTGGCGTGAGCCACAGGTGATGTGTTGCGACCACTGATGAAAGAATTGTGGAGGAATTCATGCCCAAGTTGAAAACCAAACGTGGAGCCGCCAAGCGCTTTCATCGCACGGGTGGCGGTTTATTTGCGAGAGCCAAGGCGGGCAAGAGCCATATTCTGACCAAGAAAACGGCGAAACGCAAACGCGCTCTGCGCCAATCCACCCTGGTGGACTCCGCCAATTTCAGGGCTGTCTCGCGCATGCTTCCTTATGCCTGAAACGAACCGAGAAGGCAAACGCCGTCTGTGGCACGGCGCGCGTGAAGAAGGACGGAAGGAGCTGGTACCATGCCTCGTGTAAAAAAAGCGGTGAAATCGCGCCAGCGGCGCGGAAAGATTCTCCAGATGGCCAAGGGGTATCGAGGGGGGCGAAGCAAGCTGTTGCGCACGGCCAAGGAAACGGTGCAGCGGGCTTTGGTTTACGCCTACCGGGATCGAAAGGCGCGAAAGCGTGATTTTCGAAGCCTATGGATTATGCGCATCAATGCCGCCGCCCGTCAGCATGGCATGAGTTACAGCCGTTTCATGGACGGACTGAAGAAGGCTCAGGTGGCTTTGGACCGCAAGGTGCTTGCGGGGCTGGCGGTTCATGATTGCCAGGCCTTTGCTCAACTGGTGGCCCTGGCCAAAGAAGTTGCATAAAACCCATGGAAGACACAGCCCGTGCCCTGCTCGATCAAGCGGAACAGGCCTTAACCGCCGCCGCGGAAGACCTCAAGGCGCTGGAGGCGCTGCGGGTGCGCTATTTAGGGCGCAAAGGCGAACTGACGGCCTTGTTTAAGGCCCTGGGTCAAGTGGACCCGGACCGGCGCCCCGCTGTAGGAAAAATCCTCAACGATGTCAAGGCCCGCCTGGAGGCGCTCCTGGATGCGGCCATTCAACGGGCCAAAGAACAGGCGGCTCAAAGCGGCGATTCTTTGGACATTACGGCGCCCGGCCGACGCCCCCTTCGAGGGCGGCTGCACCCCATCACGCAAATCGCCATGGAAATCGCCGCCATTTTCAATCGGCTGGGCTTTGAAACGGTGGAAGGTCCCGAGGTCGAGCTGGATTACTACAACTTTGAAGCCTTGAACATTCCCAAGGACCATCCGGCTCGGGACATGCAAGACACTTTCTACGTCTCCGAAGATGTGGTGCTACGCACCCACACATCGCCCCTGCAGGTGCGCACCATGGAACGCAAGAAGCCGCCCATCAAAATCATCGCGCCGGGAAAGGCCTACCGGTGCGATTCCGACGTGACCCATTCTCCCATGTTCCATCAGGTAGAAGGCCTCATGGTGGGCCAGGGCGTCTCTTTCGGCGACCTCAAGGGAGTCCTGACCGTCTTTGTGCATCAGATGTTCGGCCCCGATGTGGGCCTGCGGTTTCGCTCGAGCTTCTTTCCTTTTACGGAACCCAGCGCCGAAGTGGACATTCAATGTGTCATCTGCAAAGGGGCGGGATGCCGTGTGTGCTCCCACAGCGGCTGGCTTGAAATCCTTGGCTCAGGCATGGTGGACCCGGAAGTGTTCAAGATGGTGGGCTACGATCCCGATGAAGTCACCGGGTTTGCCTTTGGGATGGGCATCGAGCGCATCGCCATGCTCAAATACGGCATCAACGACCTTAGGCTCTTTTTTGAAAACGACCTGAGATTCTTGCGACAGTTCTGAGGGGATGACGAACTCACGAGGTCGGCGGCGCGGATTGGACGGAGCACGCAAAAGGGCACGAGAGCGCATGGTCGTGCCCTTTGCCTTGGTGAGACCGGCCCGCCCGCCCAGGTTCATCAAAAGGGGATAATCCATGATTGTCAGCGGCGAGTGGCTTCGCGATTACGTGACCCTGACCATGGACATGGAACAGTTGGCGGAACGGCTGACCATGGTGGGGCTCGAAGTGGAAGCCGTGGAAAAACCCTATGCCTACCTGCAAACGGTAGTGGTGGGGCGCATAACGGCCGTGGAAGCGCACCCCAAAGCCGATAAGCTCAAGATTTGCCGAGTCCATGACGGCCACCAAGAACGGCGCGTGGTGTGTGGCGCGCCTAATGTGGCGGAAGGCCAAAGGGTGCCCCTGGCTTTGCCGGGAACGGTGTTGCCGTCCGGCATGCCGATTCAGGAAGCGACCATTCGCGGCCAAGTGTCGCAGGGCATGCTGTGTTCCCAAAAGGAACTGCAACTGGGCGAAGACGCTTCCGGCATATGGATTCTGCCGCAGGAAACGCCCATAGGCCTGTCGTTGGCGGACGCCTTGGATCTCGACGATGTGCGGCTGGACGTGGCCATCACACCCAACCGAGGTGACTGCCTGTCCATGGTGGGCATGGCTCGGGAAGTGGCGGCCATTTGCGGCACCTCCGTGCGTTATCCGGTCATTGATGTGAAAGAGACAGGACCACGGATCGAAACGCTGGCTTCTGTGACGGTGGAAGACCCCGTGGGCTGCCCTCGCTACGCAGCGCGCCTCATCGAAGGGGTCACCATCGGAGCGTCCCCTCAATGGATGCAACGCCGTCTGGAATCCGCCGGCATTCGTTCCATCAACAACATCGTGGATGTGACCAACTACGTGCTCTTGGAACTGGGACAGCCTTTGCACGCCTTTGATTTCGACCGGCTGCGTGAAAGGCGCATCGTGGTGCGTCGCGCCGTGGCCGGAGAAAAATTTGTGACACTGGACGGTGTGGAACGCACCCTCTTTGATGACACTCTGCTTATCTGTGATGGGCAAGGCCCGGTGGCCATTGCGGGCATCATGGGAGGGTTGGAGTCGGAAATTACGGCATCCACCACGCGGGTTCTCATTGAAAGCGCCTATTTTCAACCGGAATGCATTCGCCGAAGCAGTCGCAAACTGGGGTTGCGAACGGAGTCCAGTTACCGTTTCGAACGCGGCGTGGATCCCGAAGGGGTGCTGCGGGCCGTCGACCGAGCGGCGCAGCTCATGCAAGAGCTTTCCGGAGGATCCATTGCTCAGGGGCGTTTGGACGTGTATCCCACGCCTGTGCCTCGGCCCCGCATTCGGCTGCGTGTCTCCAAGGTGAATCGCTTTTTGGGCATGAATCTGTCCGCGCACCAGATGGTCGATGTGCTGCGGTCTCTGCATATGGACGTGGAATCCGTGGATGCCGAAACCTTTGAGGTCATCCCGCCTTCTTTTCGACCGGATGTGACCCGGGAAGTGGATCTGGCCGAAGAAGTGGCCCGCTTGATCGGATACGACAAGGTGCCGGTGACCCATGCGCAGGTGCCCCTGTACAGCGATCCCGTGGATCCTCATGCCCAGACCCGTGGGGAGCTCAAGAGGGTTTTGGAGGCCGCCGGGTACCACGAAGTGCTCACCTTTTCCTTTACTTCCGAGAAAGCGCTGCGATCCCTGCGGCTCGTCGAGGACGACGTGAGGCTGCAGCCGGTGCGGTTGCGCAATCCCCTGAGCGAGGAACAGGCCGTGATGCGCACATCCCTTCTTCCGGGATTGTTGCAGACGGCTCGGCTGAACCTGGATCGCGGCAACACCGATGTGCGGATCTTTGAACTGAGCAAGGTCTTTCTGCCTCGACAAGGTGAGCTGCTGCCTCGAGAAGACCATCATCTGGTCGGGGTGGTGGTGGGCCGTCGGGATCCTCGACCGGTCTATGGAGCCGAGGACCCGGTGGACTACACGGACGTCAAAGGGGTGGTGGAAGAGGTTCTTGCGGCGCTACATCTGGACGAATCCCAGTATCGTTTCACCCGGGACGCGCTCCCCCCTTATGGGGATCCGCGATATGGTGCGACCCTGGAAGTGAAGGGCCGTGGAGTGGGTTCCCTTGGGCGCATTCACCCCGATGTGCAGGAAGCCTTTGATCTCAAGCGCGAAGCCTACTACTTCGAACTGGATTTTGAAGCGCTGTTTGCTCTCCGGAATCCCCATCCCGGATTTGTTCCGCTGCCCAAGTTTCCATCCGTTGTTCGGGACATGGCGCTCGTTGTGGAAGCCAAACTGCCGGTGGCCGACCCCTTGGCCTTTATCCGCTCATTGCCGGAACCGCTCATGGAATCCGTGTCCATCTTTGACCTCTACCGCGGAAAGCCCTTGGCCGACCATCAAAAGGGGGTGGGATACCGGATTGTGTATCGGGCCGCGGATCGCAACCTCACCGATGAAGAGGTTAATGCCGTGCATGAGCGGGTTACGGCACAAGTGCTGGAGCGGTTTCAGGCGACCTTGCGCTGAAATGGCCCTCATGCGGCTCAACTCTTGCGTGCGCGTTCTTGAAGGATTTCCATGTTAGCCAACGGCATCCTGCAGGACAAAGGTGAAGAGGATCGTCCCAAACCGTGTCACGTGACCTTTGTCCACGAATCCCGAAAGGGTCTGGGCCGGTCCTGTCATTTTAATGAAATCGGCATGCTGGTGCTGTGTGCGGATCCGGCGCCGCTCCAGGCGCGACTGCGCATGAGCCTCCTTTTCCCCGGTCTGAAGAATCCCATCGACGTGGAAGCCGAGGTGGTGTGGACCAATCCTTATGGGGCCGAAGACGCCGTGACGCCTCGAGGCATGGGTGTGAAGTTTGTGGAACTGGATGCGGCCACGGCGCGCCTTCTCGCCGATTTTTCTCAGCGCTACAGAGTGTACGGCACGCAGTACGAAATCTTTTACACCTAAAGCTATGGCTGGAAAGGCGCTTGAACCTCCAGCTCGAAAGGCCGCTCGAAAAACCTCCCATGAGTGCCTTGGAAACCCTTCTTCTTGCCGTGGCCTTGGGCTGCGACGCCTTTGCTGTGGGGCTTGGTGTGGGCACCAGGTTTTGTGCGCCTCGGCAAATCTTTCGGCTGGCCTTTCATTTCGGACTCTTTCAGTTCGCCATGCCCCTTGTCGGCTGGGCCATGGGTCTTTACCTGGTGAACCTGGTGCAGCGGTGCGGACCGTGGCTGGCTTTTTTTCTTCTTGTTTTCATTGGCGGAAAAATGGCTTATGAAAGCGTGCGGGGTGAGGAATCCCACGAGGTGTGTGCGGATCCCACGCGGGGCATGAGCTTGGTGGTGCTTTCTGTGGCCACCAGCATGGACGCCTTGGGCGTGGGGTTCAGTTTGGGTATTTTGGGTCGCCACTTGCTGGGAGCGGCGGTGGTCATCGGGATCACGGCCGCCGTGATGACCTGGGCGGCCATGCGCATCGGCAACCGTTTCTCCGTCCTCTGGGGGCGGCGCATGGGTGTCTTTGGCGGCCTTGTGCTGATCGCCATCGCCTTTAAGCTTCTCTTGGACTGAACAGCCCACAGACTGACCAGGAACACTATGGCGGTTCGACTGGAAATCGCGCTGAAACCCCATCTGTTTGATGCCGAAGGATTTGAGCTGTGCCGCAAGATTCGCGAGTATTTCGGCTGGCACGTGGAAGGGGCTCGAGTGCTTCGCGTGATCATGTTGGAGACGGGCCTGAGCCTTAAGGAACTGGAAGAGGTGCGGCGGGAAATTTTCACCAATCCCGTCTCGCAGATCTCTTCTTTTCGACCTTTGGCCACGGCTTTTGACTTTCAATGGGCCGTCTGGGTCGGGTATCGACCGGGCGTGCGGGATACGGCGGGCAGCGTGGCCCTGGAAGCCATCGCCGATTATCTTCGCCGGCCCCTGAGCCCCCACGATGCGGCCTACACCTCCAAGATTTTTCTTTTGCAAAAGAGCGCCTTGGACCGTTCTCAAGTGGAAACCATCGCCCGCGAACTTTTGGCCAACGACATCATTCAACAGTGGCGCATTGCCGCGCGTGAGGAGTGGGATTCCGAACAGGGGATCGGCATCATTATACCCAAGGTGGCCTTGCGGCACACGCCCGCGGTGGAAACCATCGCCATGGAAAGCGATGAGCAATTAAAGGCCCTGAGCGATGCGCGCCATCTGGCTTTGAACCCTCGGGACATTCCCGTCATTCGCCGGTATTTTTTGCGCCCGGAGGTGCTTCGGGAACGCGCGCGCGTCGGCTTGCATGGACCTACGGATGTGGAACTGGAAGCCATCAGCCAGGCGCGAAGCGATCATTGCAACCACAACACCTTTCGCGGCCTTTTTCTTTACAAGGACTTGGATACGGGCCGGGAAACCGTGGTGGACAATCTGTTCAAAACCTGCATCGAAGCGCCCACGCTGGCGGCGCGCGATCAAAAAAACTGGGTGGTTTCAGTGCTCTGGGACAACGCCGGCGCCGCCCGCTTTGATGAGGACCACCTTTACGTCATCACGGGAGAAACCCACAACAGTCCGTCCACCATGGAAGCTTACGGCGGCGCGCTGACGGGCATTGTGGGCGTCTATCGCGATCCCATGGGCACCGGCAAAGGCTCGCGGCTTATCGCTGGCCTCTACGGCTACTGTGTGGGACCTCGAGACTATGCCGGTCCTCTGCGACCGCACTTGCATCCGCGGCGCCTTTTGGACGGGGTCGTGGCGGGGGTGCGGGACGGCGGCAATAAACACGGCGTGCCCACGGTGTTCGGCAACCTTTTCCATCATCCATCGTACTTGGGAAAATGTCTTGTCTTTGTGGCGGCCATCGGGCTCATGCCCCGCACCATCTGTGGAGAACCCGCGGAACAAAAGAAGCCCCACCCCGGGGATATCATCATTATGGCCGGAGGGCGCGTGGGCAAGGACGGGATTCACGGGGTCACGGCTTCCAGTGAAGGCTACAGCGAACAGACGCCTGCAGGCCACGTGCAGATCGGCGACCCGTACACACAAAAAAAGATGCACGATTTCTTGCTGGAAGCCCGAGACGAGGGGCTTATCACCTTTATTACCGATAACGGCGGCGGCGGTCTGTCCTCGTCCATTGGGGAATCGGCGCATCTGGCGGGCGGTGCCCATGTGGCTCTGGATCGCGTGCCGCTCAAATACGAAGGCCTGGATGTGTGGGAAATCTGGGTCTCGGAATCCCAGGAACGCATGACGGTGGCGGTGCGGCCCGAAAACGTGGACCGTTTCATGGAATTGGCGGCGCTCCATGAAGTGGAATGCACGGCCATCGGCCGTTACGAAGATACAGGAAAATTGCACCTGACCTATCACGGCAAAACCTGCGGTTACCTGGACCTGAGTTTCTTCCGGGAAGATTTTCCGCAGTGGCAGTTCGAAGCCCACTGGCGGTCCCCCGCATCCCGTGGTCTGACGGAGCCCGTTCTGAGCGAACCCACGGCGTACGGCCGTCTTTTAATCGAACTTTTAGCATCGCCGAACCTGTGCAGCCGCGAATGGATTCAGCGCCAATACGACCACGAAGTGCAAGGCAGCAGTGTCATCAAATTGCTTGTCGGCCGGCGCGGAGATGTGCCCAACGACGCCGCGGTGCTGCGCCCGGTGCTGACCTCCCGCCGCGGCTTGGCTGTCACTCAGGCACTGCATCCCACCTACGGCCAGATCGACACCTACCACATGGTGGCGGCGTCCATTGACGAATGCGTGCGCCGGCTTCTGGCGGTTGGAGGGCTTTTGAACGAAATCGGCGGCGTGGACAATTTTTGCTGGCCCTCCATACAATACGACCCGAAACAAAACCCCGACGGCCGCTACAAGGCCGCGCAGCTCGTGCGGGCCAACTGGGCCCTCAGGGATATGTGCCTTGCCTACGGGATTCCGCTCCTTTCAGGCAAGGACAGCATGTATGTGGACGGACATCTGCCGGGGCCTTACGGGGAACGCCACAAGGTGTCCGGGCTGCCCACCATGCAGTTTACGGCCACAAGCATTGTGGAAGACATTGAACGCTGCCTGACCATG
The DNA here is from genome assembly GCF_052743555.1 of Desulfosoma sp. Taxonomy (NCBI): domain Bacteria; kingdom Pseudomonadati; phylum Thermodesulfobacteriota; class Syntrophobacteria; order Syntrophobacterales; family Syntrophobacteraceae; genus Desulfosoma; species Desulfosoma sp. Next base: position 116,248 of record NZ_JBRAHS010000008.1, on the reverse strand, counting down.
GACCTGAAAATGCCCGGCGACTGGGTGTATGTGCTGGGCACCACGCGCCACGAACTGGGAGGTTCGGAATATTATGAAAAGTTGGGCTATGTGGGGCTGAGCGTTCCCAAGGCGGATCCGGAGAAGTTCTTGCGCCTGTATCAGGCGTTGGAAGCGGCCGTGCAGGAAGGCTTGGTGGCTTCGTGCCGCGCCGTGGGTCGAGGCGGCTTGGCCGTGCACGGGGCTCTTTCGGCCATTGCCGGGGAACTGGGCATGGCCTGGGATCTGGGTGCCGTCCCGGTAGACGACAGCCTCTCACCCGCGGCGATCCTATTCAGCGAATCCCTGGGGCGCTTTTTGGTCACCGTGGCGCCGCGTCTGAAGGATGCCTTTGAAGCCCATTTTCGCGGTCTTCCCATGGGGTGCCTGGGAAGGGTGAGTGAGCGGCCGGTGTGGACGATTCGCGACGCTTCGGGTCAAGTGGTGCTGGAAGAGTCCGTGGAAGCCTTGGGAAAGGCGTGGCGTTTGGGTCCGGCGGCTGGGGTTGAGCAGGAAACCTGAGGGCGGTCCGATGGAGCGGTCGCGAGCGTTCTTTCTGAAAAGGGGTCACTGGGGGGTGGGATGACAGAGGTTCGAGCGTTGGTGCTGACCGGGTTCGGACTGAACTGCGATTGGGAGACGGCCCATGCGTTGGCTTTGGCTGGTGCCCGTGCCGAGCGGGTGCATTTGAACCAGCTCATTTTCGGGGCAAAAGACCTTGCGGACTATCATATCCTGGTCATCGGCGGCGGGTTCTCCTGGGCGGACGATCATGGAGCCGGCGTTATTTTGGCGGTGCGTTTGAAATATCGGCTGCGTGAAGCCCTGCTTTCCTTTGTAGAAAGGGGCGGACTGGTGCTTGGCATCTGCAACGGGTTTCAGGTGCTGGTCAATACAGGGCTGCTGCCAGGGTTTGAACCCGGCCGGCTGTCCCGTGAGGTGGCTTTGATCGACAATGACTGCGGCCAGTTTCGGGACCAATGGGTGCATTGCGTCTTTGAAGATGCATCACCGTGCGTGTTCACGCGCGGCGTGACGGCCATGGACCTTCCAGTGCGTCATGGGGAAGGCAAATTCTTTGCGGAACCGGAAGTCCTTCAGCGACTGGAAAACAACCGTCAAGTGGTCCTGCGATATGCTTTTGCCGACGGGCGCCCCGCACAGGGGACCTTTCCCGAAAACCCCAATGGGTCCCTGCACGACATCGCGGGGATCTGTGACGTCACGGGGCGCGTGTTCGGGCTGATGCCCCACCCGGAGGCTTTTCATCATTGGACCAATCACCCGCATTGGACATGGGAAAAGGAACGGTGCCGACGCCTCGGCCTACCTTTGCCTGACGAAGGCGCCGGAGTCCGTCTCTTTCGCAATGCCGTGGATTATGTGCGACATCAAGGAGCCCTGTGATGGCTTTGCACGCTGCCCACCATGGATCAAAGGCCGCGCAGTCCGAAAGCGCATCCACGCGGCTGCGCATCGGTGTTCTGATTTCAGGGAGCGGCACAAACCTTCAGGCCTTGATCGATCGGGCCAGGAAAGGCTCGCTGGAAGCGGACATCGTGTGCGTAGGCAGCGATCGAGCGTCCGCCTATGGGCTGGTGCGGGCGCAGGAAGCGGGCATCACCACCTTTGTGGTGTCCTATGAAAAGTACCTGAAAGGCGGTCGAATCGATTCCGTGGAGGACGCCGAGGTGGCGGCGGTGGATGCGCGTCAGAGAATCCTGCGCGATCAGGATCACGAAGTTCGCCGGGATCGACTGCGGCGACTGATGGCCGCCGAACAAGAGATTGCCGCTCATTTGGAAACCCATGGGGTTCAGGTGGTGTGCCTTGCTGGATTCATGAGGCTGCTCACTCCTTTTTTCCTGAACCGCTTTCGCCAAGGGGACCTACCCGGAGTGGTCAACATTCATCCGGCTCTCTTGCCGGCCTTTCCCGGGCAACACGGGTATCGCGACACGTACCGTTACGGATGCAAATGGGGAGGCATCACCATCCATTTCGTGGATGAAGGGGAAGACACGGGGCCGGTGATTGCTCAGGCCGTGTATCCCATCTGGGATGAAGATGCCTGTGAGAATGTGCAACAGCGCGGCCTACATCTGGAACACCTGATGTACCCGCAGGTGGTCAACTGGATCGCCAGGGGCCAGGTGCGCCTGGTCCCGCGGGTGGGGGGACGGCCGAGGGTGCAGATCGAGGACCCGGCTTACCGGGAGGTGGTGGGGTCATGGGTGGAGGCGGCCTTTCGACACCGGCCCGTAGTCGTGCATCGCCGAACGTGACCCCGCTTACCGTTTTCAAGGGGCGCTTCTTCCAGGAAACTGTCCGAGAATGGCTTTTCGGGCCGGGTTTCGTTTTATTTTGTAGGAGCGCCGCAAGGCGCGACTTTAGACCGGTGCGGCTCCGTGGGTATCCGACGACATGTGGAGGTGGCGGCCTGCGGCGTTCCTACAACCTCAAGGGGACAGGGAGTGACGAAGCCAAAATGGCCAAAATGGGCATGCTCGGACGAGCTCCTGGCTGTCCGATGCCGCGTTCCCCTCAAGGATGCGGACCCCTCGGCTAAAACCTGCACGCGCCGACGAAAGCCAAAACCAGGGTTCTCGAGGAGATCGGGCTGCGGCGGCCGCACCCTGAAGCGTTGCGGCGCCCGCGGGTGTCACAGGCTTTGAACGATGTGTTCCTGCACCTGGGGTTCCAGGTACGGATGCATAGGAAGGCTCACTATGCGTCGAGCCAGATCCTCACTGACGGGAAAATCCCCGGCATGATACCCCAGATGGGCAAAGGCTGGTTGAAGGTGCAGGGGCACGGGGTAATAGACCGCCGTGGGAATGCCCGCTTTCTGAAGCCGGCTTCGGATGGCGTCCCGTTCTTCCGGTGTCGGCGCCAGAAGAGAAAATTGGGCCCAGGCGGAGACCACGCCGTCGGGGATGCGCTGCACCACGAGATCCGGTCGAACCTTTTCCAAGAGCCCGATGTAGCGGGCCGCCACTTCCTGACGACGCCGGCATTCCTCTTCAAAAACGCTCCATTTGGCCAACAGCACCGCAGCCTGCAGCGTGTCCAACCGGCCGTTGATGCCTACGCGCACGTGTTCGTAACGATGGCTTCCCTGGCCGTGTACACGAAGGGACCGCAGTTTTTCGGCCATGGCGTCGTCATTGCTAAAACACATGCCCCCGTCGCCGTAGCCCCCAAGAGGCTTGGCCGGGAAAAAGGATGTGGCGGCCCCATGGCCGAATCGGCAGGCTGGAACACCGTGCATGGTCGCTCCAAAGGATTGGGCCGCATCTTCCACAACAAAAAGCCCTTCTTCTTCGGCCAGACTTTCGAGTTCGGCGTAGTCGGCCGGGACACCGAAAAGATCCACGGCAATGAGGCCGCGCACGGATGCCTTCATGGCGGCCTGAGGCAGAGGGTGCAGGGACCGGTCGCCTCTTTTCAAGGCTTCCAGGGCCAACCGCACTTTGTCGGGGTCGAGGTTAAAGGTTTCCGGGTCCACATCCACAAAGACGGGGACGGCCCCCAGCAGGGCAATGACTTCCGCTGTGGCGATGAAGGTAAAGGGCGTGGTCAGCACCGCATGGCCGGGCCCCACGTCCAGAGCCATGAGCAGCAGGAGCAGGGCGTCGGTGCCGGAAGCGCACCCGACGGCGTGGCGTGTGCCCACGTAGCGAGCCAGGGTGGTTTCCAGTTGTTCCACTTCGGGGCCGAGGATGTACTGGCCGTGATCCAGGACCGCCCTGAGACGTTCTTCCAGCAGAGGGCGCAGGCGTTGCTGTTGGCTTTTGAGGTCGATAAAGTCCATGGGGTCGGCTCGTTCTGTGTTGGGGGTTAGGGATGCACCTGAGCGTGCCCGTGACATCGTCACGGGGGCGGAGCAAGCCGGTGCTTCCTTATGGGCGAACACTTTAGGGATGTCAACGCTTTTGCCAAACGCCTCGAAGGATCCGTTGTTAACAGAAAAGGGGGTTACCGATGGCCGCTGTGATCATGGATAAATCCGGTCCCATAGCGCACCTAATATTGAACAGTCCTGAAACGCGAAATGCTTTGTCGCTTCCAGTGATGCACAGCCTGATGGAACATCTGGAGACCTTGGCTCGGGATGTGGACGTGCGGGCTGTGATTCTGCGTGGGGAAGGCCCGGCTTTTTGCGCTGGGCACAACCTCAAGGACATGGTGGCGGAAGGTGCCGATATCCACACCTATCGGGAAATTTTTTCCACCTGTTCTCAAATGATGTTAAAAATTCATGCGCTGCCGCAGCCCGTCATCGTCCAGGTGCACGGTATCGCCACAGCCGCTGGGTGCCAGCTGGTGGCCGCCTGCGACCTGGCTGTGGCGGAAACCGAGGCGCGATTTGCCACGCCGGGCGTGAAAATCGGTTTGTTTTGCACGACTCCCATGGTGCCCTTGGTGCGGCTCATCGGTCGGCGCCGGGCCTTGGAAATGCTCATGACGGGCCGGTTCGTCTCCGCGCAGGAAGCTTTGGCATGGGGGCTGGTGAATCGCGTGGTGCCCAAAGACCAATTGGGCGAAGCCGCCATGCAGTTAGCTGAGGAAATCAGTCAATTCAGCCGCTACACTCTGGCCTTTGGCAAGGACGCTTTTTATCGCCAGGTGGACCTGGACGAAAGGTCGGCCTACAGTTTTGCCAAGGAAGCCATGGCCATCAACTGCCTGGCTCGGGATGCGCAGGAAGGCATGCGCGCCTTTGTGGAAAAACGCTCCCCTGTCTGGGGCCACACCTAGGAGCGTGTCCGAGAATGCCGATTCAAACCAGTTACCGACCCATAACTAGCTGAAGTTGCTAGATCGTCTTGGGGCGAAAACGTGTTTTCGGACAGCCTCCTAGATAGCGGGCGCGGCTTGAAAGAGCTGCGTGACACAGGCAAGGCAACCCAATGAGGGCGGGTATGCCGACCCCACAGGCCCGCATCGAGTCCCTCGAGTTCCCATGGGCTTCCAGCATCATGGCTGTGCCGTGATGGGTCAAGTACCGGTCTGAGAAGGCTACCCCGGAGTCGTTCTGCGGTGTTGGGCATGTCCGGCAATCTGCTTATTGTGAAAAAAGGGATCCCTTCGTCGCAGCGTCCAGCCCGTACCAAGACTCAAAGAAGGCCCTCTGGAACAATTTCCCGGCGTGATGGCTCGTGCGGTCTTTGGTGCGAAGGGGGCTGCTTGACGGCGCAAGAGCTGGGATGCTCCGCAGGCTCTACCCACGGTCCTGGCGCAACCGGCCATAGAGCCCATTTGGGCCGTGATTTCCACGGCACATGCCTCGGGGCAACCAGTGAGGCCGGGGCAAGCCGCGACGTCGCAGCGCTCCGCACCTGAGCCCCAATCCGAAGACCCCGAAGCCTTCCATGTCCACGATTTTCACAACAAAGATCAAAGCTCGCTGGAACCTAGGTGCAGGCGGCTGTCACGGCGTCGTGCACGGCAGTCTTCGATGTCAAAAGCCTGGCAAGGGACAGGCTTGATGCGATGAATGGAGCAAAAATGGTGCGAAGATCGTGGAGACTGAAAAAGAAAGGGGCAAAGCTGGTGATTGTCCAAGCGAGTGCCTTCCAAGAGCGCGCGCCAATGGGCAGGGTAGGTCACTCCCTGCGGCGGAACCGCTGGCACCCCACCGATCTCGCAACATGTGCCGCACATACGACACCACTGGCGTGAAGGGTCAGGACAACTTCGGCCGTCCAGAGGAAGGCTCAAAGGGGTGGAATCCTTGAGCTCCCTGAGGTCCTGACGAATCTGGAGAAAGGCTTCCGCAAACTGGACCAGGTCTCTCAGAAGCAGGGGCTGCATTTCAGGGCGGTCTTTGTCGATGTAAAAACGCATGCCGGTCACATGAGCGAAAAGCGTTTTTTCCATCATTTCGACGGGACAATAAGGATCGAGAAGCGCTTTGGTGAGGGTTAAAGCGGGGACTGAGGCGCCGGGCCACTGAAGGAGGCGCTCGAGCGCTTCATAAAGAGGTTTAAATGAAAAAATGGAGCCTTCAACGTTTGAGGCGGTTTCGGTCAGGTGGCGCGGTGTGTGCGGATCGGCGTTGTTCTCGGCGGTCGCACGGGCGTGGCGGCGCGCAGCGGCAAAATCCAGAAAAAGTCGTCGAAACGATGAAGGCATTACTTTCTTCCCAATGTTTTCAGTCTATGCGCGATATCCATTCATTTTTTAGATGCATACCAAACATTTTTGAGAAGCTCCAGAGCCCAAGGCGGGTTCGGCCATGGCATGCTTTGGATCAGAAAAGCCTGGACGGCGGCGTGTTCATGAACAGCGCTTTCGAGTCGAACGGCCAAGGAGGCCGTCCGAGAGGGGTTCGCCCCGTCCTTTCGCCTCGATGCCGGTGGAGCGCCGTAAGGCGCCATAAGGCATCGCCGGTTGCGGCGTTCCGACAATCGAAGGGATGCGGTTCTGCGCGTCCGTGGATTTTCAGACTGCGACGACGCGGTCGCTCGGCCGGGGATGAGCGGGCCCGTGCGAACACCACAGACAATCGTTCACAGACGGCCTCCTGAGGTGTTTTTCACCCGCAAGGCGCACCTTGTGCGTTGACGCCGATGCGCGCCTGTGGCAGCTTTCCCGCGGAACTGATGGCAAAACTTCCTTAAAAGGAGGCCCATGTCCATGGAGCTTCGGGTATTCCCCGCATTGTCGGTGCCACAGCGGTTCAAAGCATGCCGGCTCACGTTTTTTTGCCTTCTCGCTTTGGGATTCCTCATAGGGTCGCTCGCCTGTGGAACAGCCGTCTCTTGGGGCCACGCGGCAGAAAAGCCGCTCCGCTTAGGTATTCTTCCCGTCCTGGACACGTTGCCTCTGCAGGTGGCGGTGACGGAAGGCTATTTTGCCAAGCAGGGTCTTGCGGTCGAACTGGTGGTCTTTGACAGCGCTCTGGAACGAGACGCCGCCATGCAGGCCGGGCAGCTGGAAGGCTACTTTGGGGATATGGTGAATACGGTCCTCATGGTGCGCAGCGGGGTTCCCATGCGCATGGTCACCGCGGCCTACGCCGCCCGACCGGGGCAAAGGCAGTTTGCCGTGGTGGGGCGCCCTGGCCTGAATGCGGCTTCCCTCGACGCCATGGCCTCGGGAACCGTCGGGCTCTCCAACGCCACCATCATGGAGTATCTGTTGGATCTTATGGAAGAGCGGGGCCTTGTGCCGCCGGGGCGATTCGAACGCCTGGAAGTGAAAAAGATTCCCGTGCGCATGCAGATGCTTCTTGGGGGCCGTCTGGATCTGGCCATTCTTCCAGAACCCCTGGTGACCCTTGCCGTGTCGCAAGGGGCGCGCGTGTATGCGACGGATGAAGACCTTCAGGTGCCCTTGACCGTCGTGGGGCTGCTGCACAGGCTTCTCAACGATTCAGTGCACACCGGGGAGAGATTTCTGAGCGCTTACCGGGAAGCCTTGGCGGCCCTCGCCCAGAATCCGGAGAAGTACCGGTCCCTGATGGCGGCAACCTGCCGGATTCCGGAAGAACTGGCGGCCTCGTACCACGTTCCTGAGTTTCCGGAAGCGGGTGTACCGCCCGAGGTGGAAGTGGAACGGCTTTTGGCCTGGATGCGGGTTCGCGGACTGCTGACTGAAGCCTTGAGCGTCCGGGATCTCGTATGGAGCCCGACGCCGTGACATCCGGCCCGGTCTTGGAAGCGCGCGATCTAGTGAAGAGCTACCCTCGACGAGGCGTGGTCCTTTCCGGCGTCTCTTTGCGCTTGGGGCCGGACGACACCTATGCCGTGGTGGGTCCGTCGGGGTGCGGCAAGAGCACCTTGTTATATCTCCTGTGCGGCTTGACCCTGCCCGATGCCGGAACGGTCATGTTCGGCGGACGCCCCGTGGATCGGCCGCGGCGGGACATTGCTGTGGTTTTGCAAGACTACGGCCTTCTTCCATGGAAGACGGTCTGGCACAACGTGGTCCTGGGTCTCACCATTCAAAGGATTTCCAGGTCTGAACGGTTTCGGCGCGCGTCGGTGTGGTTGGAAAGCCTGGGGCTTCGAAGCCGGGAGCGGTGTTTTCCGGCACAGCTCAGTGGCGGGGAACAACAGCGCGTGGCGCTGGCTCGAGCCCTTGCCGCCGAACCAGGTGTCCTGCTTCTGGACGAACCTTTCTCATCTCTTGATGCCATCACGCGGGAACGGCTGCAACACACGCTTATGCACATGTGGCAGCGTGTGCGCGTCCCATATGTGCTGGTAACCCACAGCGTGGACGAAGCCGTGTTTCTTGGGCGAAGGATTTGTATCATGGCCGGATCGCCGGCACACTTTGTCACCATGGTGGACAACCCGCACTTCGGCAACCCCCGGGGGCGAAGCGATCCCGCCTTTTACGCCACGGTGCAGCAGGTGCGTGCCGCTTTGGACCGGGCCGTCAACGGGGGTGGCGTTCCATGAACCATTCCGCGAACGCCCTTCTGCCGCGCCTGGTGCGTTTGGGCGCCGCGGTGGCTGTTCTGGCTCTCACCTGGTGGGCCGTTTCCAAAGGGTTTCGGCAAGGTCATGTGCTGCCGGGCCCGCTCCAAGCCGCCTCAGCCTTCTTTGGAGCGCTGGCTTCTAAAGCCTTTTGGGATCATTTCTTCGCCAGCGCTCTACGCGTGATCCTGGCCATGACGGCGGCCTGGGTCGTGGCGTTTCCTCTGGGCATTCTGATGGGAAGTCACAAGAAGCTGGACGCCTGGCTGGCCCCCCTGGTTTTCCTCACCTACCCCATTCCCAAAATCGTGCTCCTGCCTGTGGTCCTGCTCCTTTTCGGCCTAGGGGATTTTTCCAAGGTTTTCCTTATCGCGCTTATTGTGGGTTACCAGGTGCTCGTGGCCGTTCGCGACGGCGTGGCCGGCCTCAACCCCAAATATGTCGATTCCGTCAGGACCTTGGGAGGCGGCCCATGGCCTTTGTTCCGTCATGTGTTTCTTCCGGCCGCCTTGCCCTACGGCTTTACGGCACTGCGTCTGGGCACGGGTACGGGCATTGCCGTGCTGTTTTTCGTGGAATCCTTTGCCACTTCGCGAGGCCTGGGCTACCTCATTATGGACGCGTGGGGACGGTTGCATTATGGGGACATGATCGTGGGCATTTTGGGAATGAGCCTTCTCGGGGCGGCTCTTTTTGAAACCATCGAAGTTTTGGAAAAGACTTTGTGCCGTTGGCAAGGCGCCCGTCGACGCGCCTGAGGCGCTCGGTGGGGAGTGGTCCCACGGCCAGCGCGACAAAGCGCTGGACGGCGCGCCTGTGAATGTGGCCATTTTTTGTATGAAGAGCTGGTCCGAGAATGGCTTTTCGGGGCCGTTGTCGTTTTATTATGTAGGAGCCCGGCAAGGCGCGATCAGAAATCGCGGCCTGCGCCGGTCCTTCTGAAGGCAGGCTCAAGCCGCATGCTTCGAACAACCATCCGATGGGGCATCGCGGCGTGCGCGCCTCCTGTGGATGTTCTCGAACAGCCTCGTATCAAGAGGCGTCCGGAGACTCGACCGCTGTGGGTGTCCAAAGGCTGAGCCCCAGGGGTAGGGTCTCTCCGAAAAGCCAGCTTTCTTCTTCGGGGCGAAGGGCGCTGTCGGGATTGCGCAGCCGATCCCGGTACGCTGCTGCGCCCGGGCCGAGACCTTCCAGCCATTGCTCGATCCGTGCCAACAGCTCTTCGGAAACATCCCGAGCCCGGTCTCCGGTTTTCCTTGCCACATGGACCACCATTTGGGCCACGGGGTCCGTGACTGCAGCATGGGCCGTGAGGATGCGCTCGATCCATGGCGTCACCACCTGAGCCGGGATCACGCGATCCGCGGGACCGTAAAAGGGGGCGCGGGCGGCGAGCCGCGTGAACACCCACAGGTCCTGAGGTGTAGGGCGTCGAACCAGGACCCGTTCCAGCGCGGTTTTTCCCAAGGCTTCCTTGACATCCGTAGAAAGCCTTTCAAAGTTGGCCAAGGCCATCCACACTTCGCCCACTTCCTGCGGAAGCAGACGCAGGCCGGACTTTTTTTTGGCCTTTTTGCGCGGTTCTTCAGGGGCCAGCATGGGGAGAACCTGCTGTCCGATGTGCCACTGGCGCCCTGCGGAAAGGCCACCGGCTACGCGCCGCCAAAAAATCCACCACTCCACGCGGCATTGCACCTGGCGGGAAAAACACAGGCCCTGGGGGTACATTTTCCACACTTCCTGCATTCGCCACTCGTCCACCGGATCCCCGTAGCCCGGGCGCAGACAGTAGCCCAAGAGGTTCAGCCAACGCGCCTCATGGGCCGGGCTCAGGGCGCGGCCGTCCCGGTGTTCCAGCAACACGTCGGCCAGTGTGCGAATGAGGCTGGTGGACCATCGGTGTCGCGGCAGATCCAAAAGGTCGATCAGATCCTTGGTGAGTTTGTCCGGGGAGGCGTGAGGACCAACGGATCCTTGGGCTTTGGAAAAGGTGGCGGCCAATCCGTCTTTGGCTTTTTGGACAAGGGCTTCTTCCACGGTTTCGGAGGCAAAAGGCGAAGGCGCCGGTGTGTCCGAACCCTGACGGCGCACATCAAAGCGCAGACGCCACTGATGGGGCGTGTGCAGAGACCGGCACCACAGTTCCAGAGTGCCCACTTCCGTCAGTTTGATGGCGATTTGCACGGGAATCCGTTGCGCGCTGCTTCGCTTGCCGTAACGCAGCGCCGTGCGGATGGGGGGCAATGTTGTGACCTCATCGGCACTCAGGGTTACCAAATCTCCTTGAGCGTCCCCCAACCGCGAGTGGGAACTGAGAATCTGAAAACCGGCAGGCTGATTGGTGAGCACGGCAAAGGTGGGTTCCTGCAGGACGCTTTCAAAACCTTCTTCCGTGCCTCGAGGCATGAGACACACGGCGCGATGGCTCAACGACGCTTCCGGTTCGGCGCCCGCTTCGCCCTGGGGCGAAGCCACCACAAGGTAATAGGCTCGCGGCGTGCCAGCCCCGACGCGCACGCCGGCTCCCATGCGCACCAAACCGTAATAGGCGGCCCCCATGGCCACGGCCAGGTCTGGTCGAGGATTGTCCAGTTCTTTGGGCATCCAACCGGGCTCAGCCCGGTCCTGAAACCATCGGCCCACGACTTCGCAAAGGCGCCGGCGAATCTGTGAAGGGCTTAAAGCGCCGCCGTTAAAAAGGATCCAATCCGGATAGGGATCGCTTCGGCCGGTCTGCCGGCGCAGCAGCGGTTCATGGCGCCGCCAGAAAGCCGCCAGATGCCGCGTTACCGCAGGGTCTTGCACATAGGGCAAGCCGAATTCACTGATGCCGGAGCGACGGCTTTCTTGAGGATTTTCATCATAGGGCACAGGCGGAAAGAAGCCTTCTAAAATCCACTGAAAAACGTCCTCTCGCCTCAGAATGCCTTTCAGCGTACCGCCGATGAGTTTGCCTCCCGAGCCCATCACCGTGACATCGAAACGGTCTTTGCCGGCGGTTTCCGAAAGGAGGACTTCCTTGGCCTGTCGGCATCCGTGGCACAGTTGGTGCCAGCGTTGTGCATCCAGCGTGCCTGGTGCGCCCAGCAGCGTCATTTCCAGGCGGCGCGCCAGGGTGAGGTCCATGTTGTCCCCGCCCAGCATAAGGTGGTCGCCTACGGCGAGCCGATCGAAGCGAAGCCCCGCGCGGCCGGATCGCACGGCGATGGCCGTAAAGTCGGTGGTGCCGCCGCCTACGTCACAGACCAGCACCAGTTGCTGCGATTGCACGAGGTGTTCCCACGAGTCTTCATGGGCGGCCAGCCAGGCGTAAAAGGCGGCCAAGGGTTCTTCCAAAAGCACCACTTTTTTCAAACCGGCTTGGGAAGCGGCTTCCACGGTGAGTTCCCGAGCCACCTCGTCAAAGGATGCGGGCACGGTGAGGATGATCCGTTGGGCTTCCAGAAGGTTTTCTTCATCGTCGGGCCCATGGGCCATGACGTGATTCCAGGCTTCGCGCAGATGGAGCAAGTACCGCGCCGACGCCTCCACGGGGGAAATTCGAGGAATGTCCCGGGCCGCGCCCCATGGCAAAATGGGGGCCTGCCGGTCCACGCCGGCATGGCACAGCCAGGATTTGGCGGACGAGACCAGGCGACCGGGCACCAAAGCCCCTTGTTCACGCGCAAATTCGCCGACGGCATAGGACCGGGACGGATCCCAAGGCAACGCCGTGGCGCCGGCCGGAAGGTCATAAGGTCCCGGAAGATAGAGAAAAGACGGAAGCAACGGCCTTCGAGCCCTTTCTCCCGCCGCCACCAACTGCGGCACGGAAAAGATGCGAATGGCCGAAGAAAGCTTCTCCTGATCGGCCTGCCGCACATCCACGAAGGCCATGGCCGAATTGGTGGTGCCCAGGTCGATGCCCACCACATAGCGGGATGAAAAACGTTCCATCGTCATGCGGAATGATCAGACTCTCGCAGGTTAAACTGGAGTTTCCATCGGCGTTCGGGATCGTCCCGATGCACACACCACAGTTCCAACACACCGGTTTCCGTATAGGCGGCTTCCAACCTGACGGGCACGATGGTGCCGCCCGCATCCGATGCCGTGGGGCTGAGCGCTGTTTCCATGGTGACTACTTCGGTGATTTCTCCCGCCCAGTCTTCCACCACCTCACCGGCAGGATCTTCCTTACGGGTGGTGGAAGCCAACAGCGGAAACACGGCCGGTTCGCCTACCACAAGGCCGAAATCCCGCTCTTCCAAGGTCACGGTGCTGCCTTCTTCCAAGCCAAAGGGAACCACACACAGGGCCTTGACCGGGGTGGGTACCCCGGGCACCGCCGGCATCGCCGATTCAATGCCGATGTAGTAACTTCGCGACGCTCCCGCGCGAATGCGCAACCCTCGCCCTCGACGCACCTGCCCATACGCCGCCGCCCCCTTGGCCACGGCCAGATCCAGGTCTTGAGCGGGCAATTCCTGAGGGGGAGCCGCCGGGTACCAGCGCGCCAGCACGTCCAGGAGACGGCGGCGCACCAGATCGGGTTTCATGACGCCACCGTTGAAAAGAACATGGGTGGGAGCCTTGGAAGCGTTCATGCCGGACCCATGCAGATGGAGCGATAAAAAGGACGCCAGATGCCTTGTGACCGCCGGGTCGGTTTCGTAGGGTAACCCCATTTCCCGCACCCCCACCTTTGTGGACGGCATGGGCTGGGCCTCCAGGGTACAGTCCGGGAAAAAGCCGTCCAGAAGAATCTGTTCCAATTCGGTGCGGGTGAGTTCCGTGCGCAGCGTGCCAGCGATGAGCGAGCTGCCTCGTCCGAAAACACTCAAAGGCACACTGTCCAGGGCCGGCTTGGTCAAGAGCTTTTCCTTGGCCTGGCGGCACTGATGCCACAGGCCGCGAAACTGCCAGGCATCCAAAGGAGTGCCCGATGCGGCCAGCTTGGCTCGCACGGCGTGGGCCAGAGCCAGATCCATATTGTCGCCGCCCAGAAGCAGATGGTTGCCCACGGCGATGCGCCGAAGCCCCAAAACGCCGTCTTCTTCGATGACTTCAATGAGACTGAAGTCCGTGGTGCCGCCTCCCACATCACACACCAGGATCACGTCCCCCACTCGAAGCATATCCCCCCAGGTATCGGTGTGGGCCGCCAGCCACGCGTAGACCGCTGCCTGGGGTTCTTCGAGAAGGGTGAGATGTTCCAGGCCGGCGGCGCGGGCGGCCTGCACCGTCAGTTCCCGAGCCACGGCATCAAAGGATGCCGGCACGGTCAAGTACACGTCCTGATGTTCCAAGAGGTGATCCGGATGGTGGCGGGCCGTCACGTGGTTCCAGGCGTCCTTAAGGTGTCGAAGATACAGAGCGGAAGCTTCCACAGGCGACACCTTGCGCACATCCTTGGGGCTGTCCCAAGGAAGAATGGGGGCTGTGCGGTCCACTCCCGTGTGGCACAGCCAGGATTTTGCCGAAGACACCAAGCGGTTGGGAAGCTCAGCACCCCGCTCTCGAGCGAATTGGCCCGCGACCCAGCCGGGATCGTTGGACCAAGGCAGAGCCAAACTGCCGGAAGGCACATCGTGAGGGCCCGGCAGGAACAGAAAGGACGGCAGAAGCGGCCGGGGTTTCACTTCACCGGGAGCCACCACTTGGGGAACGGGCGCTATCTGAATGTCCGTGTTGCCGCGGGAGACGGCCTCCTCCGACGTCCATGCCAGGACCGAATGCGTGGTACCCAAATCGATGCCCACAACGAAAGGCGAATCCAACAAAGCCAGCCTCCTTATGCCGCTTCCGTGATTTCCACTTCCGCAGGAGCCACGATGCGCTCTTTGCCGGTCTGTGCCGTCAACTTGGGCAAGTGCACCGATCGCACGCGCCATCCTCGATGCCGCAGCACACCGCGAAAAGGAGGGTCCCCGACAACATGGCCCGTCAATCGAATGGCGGCGGGGTCAAAACCCGACGGCACGGTCACCAGAGCCCCTTCTTCCTGAACCATGACGGCTTCCAGCTGCACACAGTCGATGAGCGCCGATTTGCACGATTCATGGATCGTGCGGACCGCTGCACCGATCTGCGCGTCGTCGTACCGGCTCAGATCTTCTTGAAGAAAGTCGATAAATCGCCCCTGTCTTTGCAGGACGGAAAGCAGCTGGACCGCCCCCACGCTCTTCGGGTCCATGTCCGACGGCAAGACTTCCGAAGTGGCGTATTCCTGCGGGAACACAGCAGCCTGAGCGGAAGCTGCGGGGGCTGAGGCCTTTCCCAACGCTTCCGTGATGGCGCGGCGCCCCATGGCCTGGACCACGATCCACAGAAACAGCGTGCCCAAACCGCCCAAGCCGAAAATCACCCAGGGGGCATAATGCCGGGCCTGCTGCAGGAGGTTTTCCAAGCGGCGGAGAGCCTCCATCAGTTCCGAAGGCACCATGGCGCCTTGGTTGCCGCCGAAGGGCTGCAGGCAGGTGAGAAAGCTCTGAAGTCCTTGGTGCACAATCCAGAAAAAGGCCGCCAACACGACGCCTTGAAAGAGCGCACTGGCGATGAAGGTTTGCAAGGTGAACTTGGATTTTAGCTGCATGGTGATCCTCCGTGTTGTCATGAACGCTCATCGGCCCCAATGTCGCAAGGGCGAAGCTTACCGAAAGATTTCGGCGGAAACAAGGGACCCAAAGGCGTTGTCACAACAGGTGTCGAAGAAGAAAGAAATAGACGATGCTGCAGCCCATGAGCACGGCGCAAGGGCGGGCCGTCAGCCGCAGGACTTTCATGAGCGATGTACCGAAATACTCGTTGGAAAGAAGCAGGCACAAATGCAAGGGGGACAACAGCACACCGAGGAAGCCGTTCACGAGCGCCAGCATCATGTAGCTCAGCAGGGCCTGGCTTTCTCCAAAACTGTGCAC
The DNA here is from genome assembly GCF_052743555.1 of Desulfosoma sp. Classification (NCBI taxonomy): domain Bacteria; kingdom Pseudomonadati; phylum Thermodesulfobacteriota; class Syntrophobacteria; order Syntrophobacterales; family Syntrophobacteraceae; genus Desulfosoma; species Desulfosoma sp. The sequence goes on along the minus strand of NZ_JBRAHS010000008.1, from coordinate 100,899 downwards.
CAGGGAAATGAGGATGGGAAAGGTGGTGCCCACAAAGGCAATGGTGATGCCCACCACCATGCCCACAAAAAAGGGAAGGATCACGGTAATGGGAAGAAGTGGAATTTTCATGGCCAAAAGCTCGGCACTGATGGCTTCCACCGCATGAGCATCATCCAAAAGGCCTTTGAAAACCAAAATGGCTCCGACCACGTAAAACATGTCCCATAATGGACGGCGTTTCAAAAGGCGCCATCGTTGCGCGGCTTCCAGGCCCCCTGTGTGCCACACCCAAAGAATGCTGGATCCCAGGGCTGCGATGAGGCCCAGTTCCTTGGCGACGGGCACTGAGGGCGGAAGGGTCAGGGACAAAACGAACCCTAATCCAAGGCCGCCCACGATGACCGTGGCGATGGGTGTCAATTCCCGAAGAAAAGGCCACAGGGAAGGCCGCTTGGGCTCGTGCGCCCCCTCGTCGGGCTTGGCAGGACTTTCGCTGCTTCGGGCAAAAGACAAGGGAAGATACCCGGCGGCCAGGGCCACAACAGTCATGGGAAAGAGGGCCGAAACAAACACCCACAGATCCAAGGCAGCCAGCGTGGTGGTCAAAAGCACTCCGGGATACAGAGGCCACCAATATTCCCAAATGTGCCGAAACCAGTAGTTGATGTAGCTCAACTGGTCCCCCGAGAACCGAAAATTTCCACCCAGTGTCTTCACCATGGGCGCGGAAAAGATAGCCCCGCCGGGCATGGGCAAAAGGCCGATGAGGGACGGAAAGACCACCAGGTTCACCCGCGGTGTTCGGACCAAGCCCTGAAAATTGGCCAAAAGACGCTGCATTTGACCGACGGCTTCCAGGCTGTGGCTGAGGATTAAAATGAGCGAAACCACGGCGGCCAGGCAAAGGGTTTTGGCATGGGTAAAGGAGCGAAACACCGATGCGGCCACTTCCAGGGGGCCCAAGCCGAAGAGAAACCCCAACAAGATGGATCCCGCAAAAAAGGCGTGACCTAGAGGGACCCTCTTACGAATGGCCAAAACCATGCCGCAAAAAACCAAAAGCACTCGCACCAGAGCGGGAAGATAATCCAACACGAAAAACGCCTCCTTGACCTAAAGCCCTGTGGCCCCCTCGGAACATTCATGGGTCATCCCTGCTGCAGATGACAAACCCATGGGCATGACAAAATCTTCTAGAGGCTTGGCATCGGCCCCGAAATCCAGATCCATGCGCACAAAAACCGCCCGTTCCGCCAAAGGCACAGGAAGGCGCACGGCGTCTTTTTCCGTCGTCAGGATCCACCGGGCGCCGACATTGCGCATCGTTTCCAAAAGAGACCGCACTTCGCCCGGTTTCCACCGATGATGATCCGGAAAGGCCAGCGTGCGCGCGCACGGAATTCCCCTCGATCGCACCGCGGAAAAAAACCGCTCAGGTCGCGCAATGCCCGCCACCACCACGCATGGATGGTCCACAAGCTCCTGAAAGGCCATTTCCACCCCCGTGTGCGCCCGAAAGAACCCGTCGAGGACCGGAGCGGCCCGAAAGCACGGCTTTTCTTCAAGCCGAAACGTTTCCACCAGCGTGCGGTAGGCCGCCGCATCATGGACGTCTCCGATAAAAACCAGCGCATGAGCCCGGGTGAGATGGGCCGCGGGTTCTCGAAGAGGTCCTGCCGGCAACAAAAGGCCGTTGCCCAGAGGGTGCGCCGCATTCAGGACGACGATGTCCACATCGCGGTGCAGTTGCCGGTGCTGAAACCCGTCGTCCAGCAGGACCACATCCGCGTGGTGCCGTTCCAGGGCCTGTTGCGCCGCCTGAAAACGATCGGCCCCCACCCATACGGGCACTTGATAAAGACGCCGAGCCAACAGCACGGGCTCATCCCCAAAGCGAGCCGCTGCGTCCTGAACGGAACCCTGCAGGGTGACGTGCGCCGCCTTTGAGACCACACGCCCGTAACCTCGGCTCACAATAACCACGGAAAACCCTTTTTCACGAAAACGCTGCGCCAGCCAGAGCACCGTTGGGGTTTTTCCTGTGCCGCCTACGGTGATGTTCCCGACGCTGATCACGCGACACCGCAGCTTGCGCCTTAGAGCCAGGCGTCTGCGTTGATCCGTAAAAAGAGCGGCATGGTACAGGGATGCCAAGGGCCGAAGGCACGCTGTCAGGAACCGGCGACCGAAATGATCGGAGGCGCCGTACCACAGCCATTGCGCCACAGTGTGTGCATGCCTTTTCATGGCCTCTCCTTTTGCTGTCGTGCCGCAAGCGTTTCCTTTTACCCAATTGCCATGCCGGGAACAAGCGCGCTTGTGCCTTCGCCTTGACAGTCCGAAGAGCGTGTCCAAGAATGTTTGGCCGCGCCATTTCAGCGTGAGATAGGTGAAGCGCCCCAAAGTGCGACCTTCACATGAAGCCGGAAGGTCATGGGATCCGCATCGAGCTGGGTACGCAGCCGGCGGCGTTCCTCCTAAAGGTGTTCTCGGACACGGGGCTGGATGCCAAAAGGCATCGTTACGCACGGCACGATCATTTTCGCCGCCAAAGGGCGGGTTCTTTGAAGGAGCATGAACCAAAGGCTTGCGAACGCAGGCATGAAGAAAGACAAAAAGCCATGGGAGGTTCAAAGGATGTTCAACGCTGTGGAAGTGCTGAAGATGGCGGTTCGTATCGAAGAAAACGGCGCAAGGTATTATCGCCGAGCCATGGAGCTGCAGAATGATCGTCAGTTGCGGGAAATTTTGCAGGACCTTGCGGAGGATGAGTCCCGGCACGGAAAATGGTTTGAAGAGATGCGCCAACGCTTGAGCGCTCAGGAAGGCGAAGAGCGCTGGGTGCGTGAAGTGAGCGGAGACCTTTTGCAGTCCATGATCGGGGACCAGACCTTTAGCCTTAAGGAAGTGGATCCGGCCCAATTGGACAGCGTGGAAAAGATACTGGAAACGGCCCTGGCGTTCGAAAAGGACAGCATCCTTTTCTACGAGATGCTCACAGGGTTTATGGACGAAGGCGAGAGCGCTCGAGCCCTGCAGGAGATCCTTGACGAAGAAAAACGTCACGTGGCCGTTTTGGAAACGCGCTTAAAAGCGCTGCGCTTGGAGCCTGCGATAACGCCTTCCTGAGCCGCATCACCCGCATCCTGGGAGCGCCGAATGCCCGGCTGCAGAGGTAGTGCCTTCGAGGCGAATCGCACAGTGAATCCGCGGCATCGAAGGGAGGTGCTTCCGCGGGTCCGGGAAGTTGCGGACAACCAAGACCTGGTCCTTCCCCTGGGGCATGCAGGTTTGAACGATCGCCGAAAAAAGGTCTTTTCAGCCAGGCTTGGAGCACCCAGTGCACGCGCCGCTTAGAAAACGATGCGGTTCAGGATTTCTAACGAAGGGTTGTCGGGAAGCACAGGCCGACCGAGGGCCCGTGGAGCCCGTGCCCTCAAAAACCGCAACAGACGCCCAACCCAGGGTTTTGCGGCCGCCCACTGTTCCATTTCAGCTCTCTCGCCCACGTGCATGAAGACCAGCGTAAAGATCATGAGCGGAAAAGGCGCGGTTTGAAAGACCTGCGACGGAATGGAAGGCCACAGACCCTGCAGGGTGATGCCGAGCATCTGCAACAGAGCGAAAAGGTCGGCGCCCGCGGCTACCTTTATCGGATGCCAGCCGCCAAAGATGACCAGAGCCAGCGCGATCCAGCCGATGCCTTCGGCGCCTTGAGGCCGTCCCCATCCCGGCTTGACGCTCAAGGAAAAGGCGGCTCCTGCCAGCCCCACAAGGACGCCTCCAAGCACCGTGACCAGGAACTGCACGCGGCGAGCATGAATGCCCCGCGCAAAGGCGGCTTGAGGATTTTCGCCGACAGCGCGAACGACCAGGCCGAGGCGTGAGCGGTACAGAAAAAGCCAGGTGACGGCAAGGCACAGCAGGGAACCGTAAGTGACCAGGGAGTGTTGAAACAGGGTGGGGCCGAGACCCGGAAGGGCCTTGAGCCACGGCACGGGCTGGGAAGGCACCTGCGGCCCGGGTAGGCGGGCGTAGGCGTTTCCGAGAAAATAGGCCAGATCCTTGGTCATGAGGGTCAAAACGAAGCCTACGGCCACTTGAGATCGGCCCAGCTGCAGGCTCATGAAAGCCACCACAGCCGCCGTCAGGGCCCCGGTCAAGGCTCCGATGCCGAATCCCAAGAGAAGGGACTGGGTTTTCAGAGCGGTGACGAAATCGGCCATGGCCGCCAAAAGAATGGTGCCGTCCAGGGAGAGATTGATGATGCCCGCTCTTTTTGTGAGCGTTTCCCCCATAGCGGCCAGCACCAAAGGGGCCGCACCCGCCAAAAGACTTGACACAAAGAGTGCAACATGCCCGTCGCTCAAGACGATGTGCTCCGCTTCCATGCCATGCCTTGCACCGCCAACGCGGCCAAGACCAGGCTGCCCTGAATGACCCCGGCCAAGGAAGAATCCATGCGCAGCATCATGGGCAACTGAATGCTGCCCACATTCAAGGCCGCAAAGAAAAAGGCGATAACGGGAATCATGGCCCGGTGTTCTCCGGCGAGCATCACCACCAGCAAGGCCAGGTATCCGTATTGGCTGGAGATGTTGGGAATGAGCCGATGGTACACGGCCAAGGCCTGGTAGGCTCCGGCCAACCCGGCGAGGCCTCCGGCCAGCAGCATGGCCAGCAGCATCCATCGAGAAGGGCTCAGGCCCAGAAGATAAGCCGCGTGGGCGTTTCGGCCAATGGCTTTCAGGGCCAACCCGATGCGGGTGGTGCGCAGAATCCAGGCCGTGAGTCCCAACAGCAGCACGGTGGCGGCCAAAGCGTAGGGGGACACGGCCCATCCAGCCGGGCTCGGAAACCAGTAGGCTTGGGGAAAGGTTTCCGTGCCGCTCATGCTGGCCATGCCCGGCTGTTTCCACGGGCCGAAAATGAGCCACAACAGCGGGCCTGTGGCGACGAAGTTGAGGCCCAAGCCAGCGAAGATTTCATGGACACCGGCCCGCGTCTTTAAAAGTCCCGCCGCCAACGCCCATAGCCCGCCGCACACCGCAGCACTCACAAGGGCTCCGGGCAGCACCAGTTCTGCAGGGGCACCAAGACCCCAGCGCACCACGGCTGTGGCACCCACCGCGCCCAGTACCACCTGGCCTTCCACCCCGATGTTCCACAAGTCGATGTGAAACATGTACAAAAGGCCCAAGGAACACAAGGTCAAAGGCACCCAAACGTGAAGCACTTGGGCCAGTTTTGCCCACGATCCTGAAGAACCCATTAGCATGTGGCGGTAGGCGTCCCAGGGAGAGGCACCGCTTAGGGCCACCACGGCAGAACTGAGACCCAGGGCCAGGGCCAGGATCCACGCCAGACGACGGCAGGTTTGTGAAAAAGGAGGCGTTTTCATGCTTTCCTTAGGTTTCATCGAAACAGTCGACCGGCAATGGCGCCCCCCCCACAATGTCGGGGTGCGCGTCCTGAGCGTCCACGTTCAGCACAATGCGCCCGTTAAAGAAAACCAGGACACGGTCCGATACCATAAGAATCTCGTCCAATTCGGGGGAACTGAACAGCACGGTCACACCGGCGTCGGCCAGGCGCAACAGATGTTCCCAGACCCAGTGCGAGGAGGCCACATCGAGACCCCGCGTAGGCTATTCCAGCAAGAGCACCGAAGCGTCAGAAGGGATGAGGGAAAGGAGCAGGCGCTGCTGGTTGCCCCCGGAAAGGGCGTCGGCACAAAAGTTTGGGCTGAGCCGCGAATGCGAAACTGCTGCACCTTTTGTTCGGCCACCTGACGCGCCTGATGCCACGGAACGCGGAAACGGGGGGCGCAGGCGGCCAGAGCGAAGTGTTCCGTAAGGGTAAGACCCGCAATGAGGCCTTCTTTCAGGCGGCCTTCGAGCACGAACGCCACGCCGCGGCGTCGAAAGATATCGTGATGCCAGTTCGTGCAATCCTCGCCAAAAAAAGGAAAGGCGTCCTGATGTGGGACGTTGCAGTCCGGCGGCGATCCGTAAAAAAACACCTTGACCGCTGCCTTCCAGCCCTGCCAGTCCCACCACTTCTCCTTGTCGAAAAGTCGCCGTCGCCTCACGCAATCCCGCCCGTCCTCCTGGAGCGCTCACCTCCTGAAATTCCAAGCTGACACGAGCGAGGGGGCGTGCCGATTTGCGCAGGGGGGGTGGAGGGGTACCGAACATGAGCGTCAAAATGTTCCGGACATCAAAGGGGGCGTGCAGGGATCCCGTCACTTCCCCTTGGCGCAGGACCGTGACGTGTTCGCACAAGCTTTCCGCATCTTCGAGTTTATGCGAGACGAGCAGCACGGTTCTGCCTTCTTGGGCCACGCGCCGCAAGGCGCGAAATAAAAGCTCCTTTTGAGCCGTGGAAATACCCGTTGTGGGCTCATCCAAAATGAGCAGGCGGCATCCCAGGGACAGCAGGCGAACCAATTCCAACTGCTGGCGTTCCCCCAAGGTCAAGGATTCCAGAGGGGCTTCGGGATCCAAATAAAAACCGAAATCCCGACACAGGGCGTCCAAAAGGTTCGCCCAGGTTTTGGCGGATTTTCTTGGATGCGTGGGTTGTCCGAGCATGAAGTTTTCAAGCACGGTCAGGGGGGGGAAATCCAAAGGATCCTGATACAGCATGCCGATACCGGCTCGAAAGGCTTGCGCCGGATGCGCAAAATCCACTGAGCGGCCGTCCAGCAGGATTTCTCCGGAAGATCGGTGAATGGTCCCGGCAAGAATCTTCATGAGAGTGCTTTTGCCGGCGCCGTTTTCTCCCAACACACCGTGAATGGTGCCTGAGCCACGTGCAGATCGACGCCGCGATTGGCGTGCACCGACCCGTAAAACTTATGAATCTTTCGAAGCTCAATCTCCATAGCACCCCATGGGAAAACATAAGGCGGCCCGCTTGCTCAAGCGCACCGCCTTCCAGAAACGGCCTTGGTTTCCAGCCCTCTACTTGGCGCTGCTTTGGCCTTCCATACCCTGCAGAAGCTGTTTCATGCTCCAGATGTCATGATCCGATGCCGCACCTCCCGCCGGCACGAACACCGACCCATCCTGATAGAGCAGAGGTCCGGCAAACAGGTTGAGTGTTCCCGAGGCCAGTTCCGTTACGAAACCGTCCAAAGCGCGCGCTACCTCGGGGTTCAAGGCCGGCCCCTTCATAAACCCAAGGGCACTGGTGTCTTCGTGATTCAAGTCTTTCCAATCCGGTCCCAGCCACAGCCATTGGGGTTTCCAGTTTTCCGACATGGCCGCTTGCACAAGGGCCACGTAGCCCGGGCCCCAGTTGTAGTAGGGCACACCCAGGCATGCATCGGGAGCGGCGTCGCAGGCGCCCTTGTAATCGTAAGGCACAGCCCAGGCTTTCCGACCCTCCTTGCGCTTTTGCGACGCCACAGTGAGGGCTTCTGTGGTGTCGATGCCGGAAATGACCACATCATAGCCGCTGTTGAAGAAGTTGTGGGCCACCTGCGTGGGATCGGCCGTGACCCCTGGAATATTGAACCAAAAGCCGATCCAGGTGACCTTGAAATGCAACTTGTCCGCGGGTTCCTTGCGCACTTGAGTCCATGCGTGGCGTGCGCCCAGATAGGTCGCCGCCGCCAGGCGGCGGGTTTCTTCATTGATCAGCGGGCCCAAGTAGCCGATTTTGCCCGTTTGCGTGGTCAGAGCCGCCACAAAACCGGCCATCATCTTGCCGTGTATTCCATGCGCACCATGAGATTGGACAGGTTCGAGGGGTTGACCTTGTCGATGTAGAGCATCTTGGCGCCCGGAATTTTCCGTTCCACGTACAAGCCGGCATCATAATGCGCTTGACTCCAACCCTTGTCGTTGTACGGTCCCACCAGAAGCAGCCCGAAAACGAAAGGCTTTTCCTCGGCCCAGGTCGGCGTTGGAGGCCTCAGAAGCACCGCAGCCAGGAGCATGATGCTCCACGTCACCAGACGAACTCGCTTACCCATGATGTTCCCCTCCACGATGATCGGCCTGCCGCGCTGTGATTCTTTGTTTTCCGGCAAATTCTGTGTTGCATGCGGCACCGGCTCTCAATGCTCAAATTCTAAAGAGAAGGGCCTGGGAATGCAATCGCCGCTTCCTTAAAGAACCTTTTTTCCGAAAGGTCGTCGAGCCTTGACAAGGCGGGATCGAACCTTATAATGCGTTCGAAACATCTTGTGCGTCACACACAAGGTTATTTCGCCCCAATCGGTAAGGAGGTCGAAGGTTATGCCCATCTATGAATACGAATGCACCCAGTGCGGCCACATCACCGAAGCCATGCAACGCTTTTCCGATCCGCCCCTGACCGAGTGCTCCCATTGCCAAGGGCCGGTGCGCAAGATGATTTCCATGAGCACGTTCCATCTCAAGGGATCCGGTTGGTACGTCACCGACTACGCTGGAAGAAAACAAAACGGCAACAGCCATTCCAAGAAGAGCGGCGAAACAGGATCCGGCAACGGTTCGGAAGCGACGAGCGCGTCCAACGCTTCCTCCAGCGCGTCCTCAACGTCATCGTCCGGCGAATAAACTTCCTTTATGCCTCGGCAGCAAGCGGGCCCTTCGGGACCCGCTTTTTTTTGAGCCAAGGGTTGGATCGCTTCTCGGGAACCTTGCTCAGTGAAAAAACCCTTGGGATTCGCCCTGCGTGGCCAACTCTTTACCCTCGGCGATTCGGCCTAAAATGTCCGCCGCCACGCCCGTTCCCATGCGGCAGGGAACGCACTTGCCGCGGGATTCCCGCTGCACGGTTTCCACGTAAGTGCGGGCCATATCCACTCAATCCACGGACCTGGGATCGAAAAGAAAGAACCCGTCCCAGCCCATCACGGCCTGAATCGGATTGCCCGGCGCAAACTCTCGAATCGTTTGAAGGGGCCCAAGTTGGGCGTCATTCAAGGCATCAGGGTCGGCTCGATGAACGTGCCCGTCCCAGACACCGAAAAATTCCGAAGTGGAAAGCTCCTATTCTGCACTGTACCTACTGTTCCTGGTTGCCATGCTGTCGTCATCCCACAAAGTTGCTCGCGGTGTCAATCGTCAAAGCTCAAAGCCGCCCGTGTGGCTGGCCCCACGATGCCATCCACTTTGAGGCGTCCCGAGGCCTTTTGAAAAGCTTGAACAGCCCGGGCCGTCTCGGGCCCGAACACGCCGTCCACCGCGACCGTGTGTCCCGCACGGCACAGAGCTTCCTGAAGCCGAAGCACATCATTGCCGCAAAGGGCCGGTGTGTGCAGTCGAAGCACGCGCGCAGCCTCCGGTTCTTGCGCGGAAACGCGCACCGGAGCATCCAGCACCATGGAGGCGTCGATGCGCACGCCGCGCACCATAAAGGGCAGTTCCAGGTTCCATTGGCCTTGGTCCATGAGGCTTTTAAAGCTTTCCATGCGGTAGACGGTTTTTCGAAGCAGCGCATTGCTGTGTTGGGCGAGCCAGTCCCGGCGGCGGCGCACATAGGCCTGAATCCAAGCCTTTTCCCCCACTTGGGACGGGTTTCCCATGTGGTCCGTGGTGAGATCGCGCAGGCGCTGCCAAGATCCATGCACGCGGCTGTCATAGATCACCGAGATTCCCAAAGCCGAGGTGATGTGAATGTTGTTTGCTGAAATGAGGCTCGGTTCCCAATAGACGCGATCGAAAAACCGATCCTGACTATCCCGCATGACAGGATCCTGGCCTGCTTCACCCAAAAGAGCTCTCAGGCGTTCGTCAAAATTGAGAGAGCGATCTCGGTTGGCCAGTCGATCCATATAGATGTAAAGATTCGGGCCGAAGACGGCGTCCGGCGCGGCGCAATAGTCCCGCACCAGCAGGTACAGGTTTCCACTGGCCAGCGTAGTGTGTGATCGGCCGTAGGTCAATTGGCCGGGATCCTTAGGATGATACGTCACTTTGCCGTAGTCGCCCCGAGGCCGACCTGTTTCAAAGACGTTGACGATGGCCTGGGCGGCCTTTTTCTGCAGTTCACTCAGTATATTTTCCCTCCTTTTTGCGGATGCCTCTTCCATGTAAGACGGCTTCATGATATCCAGACGGGACTGAATGGCATTCATTTTATGTGCGGACGCCTTGGAAAGACAAGCCGAGGTCTGCGGAAAGGCAAAGCTCGTGAGCAAAAGACTGGATAATTTTCGATGGCACGTGGCGTGAGAGGCCTTGGTTCCCTTGATGATCGGCGGCATGGGCGTGAACATCTCTACGGCCGAATTGGCTCTGGAAGCCGCCAGGCTCGGCGGCCTCGGACACATCTCCGATGCCATGATGCCCGCGGTCACCGATCAAGTGCTTGGGACTCTCTTTGTACCGGAAAAGTTGCGGGAGCATCGGGCCAATGTGAAGCGACTCGACAAGTCTTCAGTGCGTTTTCAGGTAGCGCGTGTGGCGGAAGCCACCCGGCTGTACGTGACCCAGACCATGGAAAAAAAGCGGGGACCAGGACTCATTTTCCTCAACTGCATGGAAAAGCTCACCATGGCAAACCCCAAGGAAACCCTGCAAGCGCGCCTCAAGGCGGCTCTGGATGCGGGCATTGACGGCCTTACCCTGAGCGCGGGGTTGCACCTGGCGAGCTTTTCCCACATGGCCGACCACCCTCGCTTTCGCCAGGCGCTGCTGGGCATCATCGTTTCCTCGGTTCGGGCTCTGAAACTTTTTCTGGCCAGAGCGGCTCGCGTTCAGCGCGCTCCCGATTACGTGGTGGTGGAAGGTCCGTTGGCTGGCGGGCACCTGGGTTTCGGCCTGGACTGGCATCGATTCGATCTCAAAACGATCTTTCAGGACGTCATGCACTTTTTGAAAAAGGAAAGGCTCTCTATTCCCGTGATTCCCTCGGGCGGCATCTTCACGGGCACCGATGCCGTGGAGTTCATGGAAGCGGGAGCGACAGCCGTCCAGGTGGCCACCCGCTTTACCGTCACCAGGGAATCGGGACTTCCGGATGTGGTGAAACAGCGCTACTTTCAAGCGACGCCGGAAGACATCGAAGTGAACATGCTTTCGCCCACGGGTTACCCCATGCGCATGCTCAAGACCTGCCCGGCCGTGTCCCAAAGGGTTCCACCCGCCTGCGAAGCCTACGGCTACCTTTCGGACGGCTCGGGACGCTGCGCGTACCTGGATGCCTACTATCAGGTGGGTCACAACAGCGGCGCCGAGAAACTCAAAAAGAGTCAAAAAGTGTGCCTGTGCACCCATATGCGCCGCTACCAGTGCTGGACCTGCGGTCATACCACCTCTCAGCTCAAGGACACCACGCGAAAAAATCCCGACGGCACTTACCAAATTCTCAGCGCCCAACACGTTTTTCAGGACTACCAGTTCAGCACCGATCACCAGGTGGCGCTGCCCAAAGAGGTGCCCCGGTCGATCCCCCGATGACCTTGAGCCGCTTGGCTGAAAGTTCCCCCCCTGACGCCGAAAGCGCCCGGCTTCCCCGCCGTATTCTCTGTGAAAACACGGCACGGCGTGACACCACACGGCTTCATGGGGAACGTCAGCTGTGCCGTGATCCTCAGAAGCCTGTCCAAGAATGCCGATTCTGGCCAGTTTCTGCCCCATAACTAGTTGAAATTGCTAGATCGCCGTGGGGCGAAAACGAGTTCTCAAACGGCCTCCTTCGCTGCCGACGCATAACACCCTCTCTCCATGCCTGCACGGGCATTTCCTGACGGCCACACCCCCAAAGGGAGCCGCCGGGGTCGTTTGGGCCAGCCTTGCGGTGTCACTTACGCTGCCCTTGACACAATCCTGCAAAAGCGATAAAGGATCTACGATTCACAACGTGGGGATGTAGCTCAGTTGGGAGAGCGCAGCCTTCGCAAGGCTGAGGCCACGGGTTCGAATCCCGTCATCTCCACCAACCTTCCAAGCTTCACCCCCTGCCATGGCCCTCCATCCCTCAGTGCACCGAGGGTTTTTTATGGTCGTAGGACACACAATTCGCCCTGTCGCTTCAAGCAACGTAGATCTGGAAGCTCATTCAACCCCCAAATCCCTCCAAGACGGCCCGAAGTTTAATTGACTTGCGCCTCTCGCTCGGCTTGGCAAAAGCGGGTCGGAAAGTATGAAAGGACATCGAGCGGCTCCTGGGCCATGGTGGAATGGACTGCGCCATAGAAAAAGTCCGCGCCTCTCGGCCCAAAAGCTTTGGGTAATCATCCCGGTCAGCCCACCTCCGCTTGGTTGCCTACGCTCGATGGCCTGAGAAGCCACTGCAATGGATCCATTCCCAGACCAGTAATCAGGCGTTGAATATCAACACAATTTTTATTATACGCTTTTCAATCCTTGCAGCATCCCCATCACGTACGGAATCGTGGCAAAGCGGTTATACCGTTTAGCGCGGAGCGGAAAGGTATGGAAAGCCAGTACCCTTGGGCAACTTTCGAAAAGGGGTGAAAAATGCTACCGCATTTCGCACAGATACTGGCGGATTTTCTGGTGAGTCGAGCCGGGGTGATCACTATTTGTGTCCTCATTGTCGCCGTCTTCCTATTCCTGTGTTATCGCTTTCTTCGAGATTTAAATCCGCTGAGCGAGGAACTCAATAAAGCTCTGAATCTCGTGACGGCTCAACCGTCAATGAGTGATTTTTCAACATGTCTTCAGGATTTCTCAAATGAAATAGAAAGTTATAAGACTCTTGGCCCCTTCTGGCGCGAGTTTTACGAAACGCTTATTTTTCCGCAATCACAAGATAAAGACCAATCCATTCGAAACACTAAGGAAGTCGCCTCGTGTTTTAATGAAAGCACTATACTTGCTCCCAATATAGACCTTCCCTATTATGCCGCCGTTCCCAACTATCTCACCGGCTTCGGCATCCTGGGAACCTTTATGGGGCTCGTTGCGGGTATCTACAGAGCAAGCCAGGGCTTGGCTTCGAGCGATGCCGAGGAACTGCGCCACGCTCTAGAAGGGCTTCTCGGGGGCGCTTCCATGGCCTTTTGGACCTCGATTGTGGGGTTGGCCACGTCCATTCTTTTTTCCTGGTTTGAAAAGCGGCAGCTTCATGGCGTCAGGCGGCTCATCACCCGTTGGAATGACGAGCTGGAACGAAGAATCAAACGGATCACCCATGAAGATCTCGCCGGACTACAGCTGCAGGAACTCCGCAAGCAATCGGACTTCCTGGAGGAGTTTACGACGCACATTGCCTACAACATCGCCGGTGCACTGGGAGATAAGATGAATGATCGGCTGGTCCCGGCCCTGGAACAGTTGACTCACGCGGTCGAGGAGATGCGCGACCACCGCAACCAGACGAATACAGAAATGCTGGTAGAGATTGTTCGGGAATTCAAGAACACGTTAACGGCGAACGCCGGCGAGGAGATGCAAGCTTTATCCCACAGTTTGGAGAAGATGAACAATTCCTTGAGGCCGCTTTTGCAAGAAATGGCGGATGTCCACAAGCAATTCAAGGATGCCTCGCAGGCGATATCGACCCATATCATGGAATCCTACAAGTCCGGCTCCGAGGAATTTGCCAAGTGCGTGGTGGACACCATGAATCATGTGAGAACGGCTACAGGTGAATTGGGTGAGCTGCTCTCTAACCAGCTTAGATTAACCTTTGAGCAGGGGCGTCGGGAGTTCGAAGCCTTGATGGGTTTATTTGCGGAAAGGTTACATGACTTGGAAAAAGCAGGGCAGACCTTTCGAACTGTGTTGAATGATGCGGAGATCACACTGAAGGGCTTGAAGGAGGCCGTCGAGCATGTCAACGATCTGTCGCAAAAATTTGCATCTGTTTCAGAGCATCTTAGCGATGTGTCTACTCGTATGCAGAGAATCGCCCAAGAAACGGGCCATACCCATGCATCACTTCAAAGTCTGGCCGCCAAAGTCAATGACGGTTTAAACCAGTTTTATCAAGTGCAGGAAACCATCAAAAATCAATGGCATAGTTATTTAAGTCGCTTTGAAAACGTAGATGCGGCGCTCAATCGCGTTTTCATCATCCTGACCAACGGCCTGGAAAGCTTCGCTGCGAATACAAAAGACTACGTGAAAGCTTTGGACGAGCATACGGGGCAAATCACAACCAGCTTTGGCGGCGCAGTGAAAGAACTCCAGGAAGCGATCGAGGAGTTGAACGAAGCACTGAATTCTCGAAGACAACCATCATAGTGCCAGCGAACGGATCACACCTCACGGATGAGTTGCTATCAGTTCATTTTTAACTCATATGGAAGGGAGATATGCAATGAAAGGGGAAGACGGCGGGCAAAGTTATCTGATTTCCGTCAGTGACATGATGTGTGGACTTCTTTTCCTATTTATTATTACTCTAATGGTTTTTGTCATAAATTTTCACGTAGAAACATTGAAGAAGACGGAAGCTCTTGAGCAAGCCACCAGAAACAATGAACATGTCGCAGAGAAGTTGAGAAGCTTGGCGTCGGATTACAGAAAAAAGACACAGGAACTTACCCACACACGCGAAGCCCGCGCCCAGCTGCTGGAGGAGGTCAAAGCGTTTCTTGAAAAACAAGGTCTGCAGGTCTATGTGGATCAGGATCAAGGAGTCCTACGTCTGCCTGAAAAAATTCTTTTTCCTCTGGGATCTGCGGACTTGCAGGCCGAAGGAAAGGAGAATCTGCGCAAACTCGCTCTCGCCCTCCGTGCGACCGTGCCATGCTACGCGGGAAGCCATTCAGCCCCACGGCCGCCCACGTGTTCGCAGGACAACTTTCGGCCTGGGACTCTCGAAGCGATTCTGATCGAAGGTCATACGGACAATGTTCCCATACGGGAGGGTGGGCAATTTAAGAACAATTGGGAATTGTCCGCCAAGAGAAGCATCGTCACCTACTTGGAAATGCTGCGGGCTGAACCAACGCTCGCAGACTTGAAAAACCCCAATGCGGAGCCTCTGCTAGGTGTCAGCGCCTATGCGGAGACTCGTCCCATTGTTCGGCATGAGAAAGAGGCGCCAGAGCCCTTGAACCGGCGGATCGACTTGCGGTTCTTGATGGCTCCCCCATCTCCGGAGCGGATAGAGCTTTTGAAAGAGGTTGAATAAACTGATGGCTGGCTCCTTTAAAAAAAGTTTAGACAACTTTGTCCTCCCGAGAAAATTAACGGACGGTGTGGGACTTCCTCATCACCTTCCCAGAGCCGCGGCTTATATCGAAGAACTCCTTTCCCCTTCAGAACTCAAGCCGCCGGCAAAAATCGATCTGGACCGCACCTACAGCTACCTCAGGATTCAGTGGAAACGGGGAACGCCCTTAGCATCCATGGACAAGAAGCAGCTCAAAATGGCCCCATGGGTTATCTTTGACATGCATCGTCCCCAAGTCCTCGCGGGCGATGGTTCATTCTCCGAAGACTATTTGGATTGGCTAAGGAAAAGAAAAACAACGTCGCTCGTCTCCTCTTTACTCTTCTCTTTCTTAAAAGAATATCCTAAAAAACTTTCTACCTTCAATTTGTGGCGACAGGCCATGCACAATCTTCTTGAGTCTTCAAATACTTTGCGCCTGCGCAAATGGCTCAACGCCGCCTCTCAATATCACCTCCTGGAAGAAAACGGTCCGGAAAAATTCGCCGAAGCTGTGCTGGATGGGGATCAAGCGCCCGAAGAGATCCTGCGATCGGCGAAGCTCGAAGGAGAACTTGAAAACCAGGGATTTTCGAGATGGGCTTATGTGGCGGGGCTCAGAACGGTGGAGTCCCGCTTGTCCTCAGATGCTCTCACCATGAAACAGTTGGACCGCCTGATGCAGTGGTCTCAGCGTGATAACACCACCAAGGGCCTGAGGTATTCCACTGAAAAGAGGTTCTTGGCCGAGTCCTTGCTCCGGCCGTTTATGCGTCGAGCCGCTCCGGAAGAAATGAAAAAGAAAATCAAGTCATTTCTTGTCTACCACTTGGGAGACCCCCGTTTTCAAGGAGAACAATGGTTTGGTGTTTCGGAACAAAGCATGCAAGTGATTCGGTCTTGGATGATCGAAGCGTCTCTGGAATATTTTTTCCGGGTGCTCGACCATACTGCAGATCCTACATGGATGTATCGCAAGGCGTTTTGGGGGGCATTCTTAGATCGGGGGTACATTCGTGAAGCTTGGCCCATTCTCGGCAAGATGGCTCTACGTGCGGTAAAGCGGGCGAAAAACGCGATCGAAGAGGAGGTTCTCTGCGGGACATTGAGCGGTGCTATCATGGCCAATCAGTCCGTCCTCGTCTTGGTCATTGGAGATTTGCTCATTACGGAATGGAGCCACCACGGCAAATGCAGAATCTGGCATTTGGAAGAGGACGGCGCGCAAGCCCTGAAGAAGCGTTGGTTCTACAATACGGATGTGCCTGTGACCGGAGATGAGCTGCGAAGTGGCGCTCATTATGAAGTGATCCACAGCGGGTCGGAATACGGTCGTTGGCAGCAACGTATTTATGCCTATATCAATAAACACACCGGCATAAATATTCCCTACAAAGATTTGATGCCCGGAGATGTCCCATGACGGCTCAACTTATGCATGAAGCGGACGCCCATGGATACGCCTTTACCTGTGTTGCAGCGGGTTTAAAAATCCCGTTCAGGCAATGGATCCAGCACACGCCACTGCTATCCGACGGCGCGCCGGCACGAGTCGGCATTTTGTCTCGACTCGTTGAGGACGAAAAAGCCTCTTTGGATGTTGATGGCTTTGAGGTTCATCTCTCCCACGATGCCGCTTCTCACTTGCAATCTTGGGAATTAAAGGGGCTCGGATTGCCCGATCCGGCTCCTTTCCACCTGGAAATTACCACCAAAGGAGTGCTAACCAGCCAGAATTTCTCGGTTGATTACCGCTTTGTCTATCCTGATTCGCGCCCGGCGGTGGGAACGGAAAGAACGGGGAGCCTTATTCGTCATGGTAACCGCCGATATACATTAGTTCAGCCTCTTTGGGGCGTTATTCAGCTTATAGACGGGTATAAGGAGAAGCCCATTTTGGATATGGATGAGCGATTCCAATGGTGGGCCAGAGTTCAAGAAATTCTTCCCGAAAATACAGAGTTAAACTCCTTCCTTAAGACGATGAAAATCGTTCGGGCAGAGAGATTCACGATAGATTTTATGGATAATGTCACCTTTACGCCGCGTTTTGTAACATTAAGCGGGCGCTCGGATCAAATGGACGTCCCAACGCCAACACCTGTGGAAGCCCAAGATCTCTTACCGCCGGAGGTGCAAAAGGAATTCAATGATCACTTTCTCAAAGCTCAAAGCATTCGAGCGCGATATGGTTTTAAGAACCGATGGTTTATTGCCTTGTCCTCGACGCTGGAAAAAGTGTTGGACAAGGTTCGTCAAATGAACACGCTGTCTTTTAATGAACGCATGCAATTTTTGCACAACCCCAGGGCGTTCTTACGTCAAGCCTTTGAGGGGGTTTTCGATCCTGAAATCCTTGAAGAAATTTTTGTAGAAACGCCCTTTTTCTTGAGCGAGCGCATTAAATTTCTCGGGCAATGGCATCCGAAAAAAGGCTTTTATATTAGGTACGAAGGGGAAGAGTGGTTGCCTGAGCGCATTCAGGAAATTTCGATTCCTACCCCAGAAGGGCTTTTGGTGGTCAGCGGCGATGCTATTCCCATCTTTAAGCAAGCCGTGAGATCGGCTTTAGATCGGGGTGCAAATGAAATCAATTGGGAGAACCGGAAGGTCACCTTAACTGAGGAATTGTGTCGTGCCTTGGAAGAAATTCCAACAAAGAAGATCCATGAAGAGAAGTCCGACAAGGCTGTCCAAGGGCCTCGTGGACCCGACATCAAACCTATCATCGAAGACAACTTGGAAAAAAAGACCTTTGAAAAAGGGATCATCGCCCAATCAAGGCCGCTAAAGGATGTGCCTCCTCGATTAGTCCAGGGCACGACGCTCTTGGATCATCAAAAGCAAGGTTTAGAATGGCTGAAAAAGCATTGGACCAGTGGAAGCTCGGGCTCTCTTTTGGCGGATGACATGGGCTTAGGCAAAACGCTTCAAACTCTGGCCTTCTTGGACGTTCTCAGACAAAACATGGAAATTGATGGCGGACTGCGCCAACAGCCATTCCTTGTGGTGGCTCCCACAGGGTTGCTGTCCAACTGGGAGGCTGAGGCACGCAAGCACCTTCAAGCAGCCGGGTGGCACATACCGGTTCGAGCTCATGGAAGCACAGGGAATAGTTCGTGCTTTCAAAGCCTGAGGCAGGCTGAGCAGACATTCAAACTCGCACTTTGGGTGCTCACCACCTATGAAACGCTCCGTGACAAAATCAACTATTTCCTTTCCACATATTGGGCGGTCGTAGTGTTTGATGAAGCCCAAAAAATCAAGAACCCGCTCTCTGTGGTCAGCGACATGGCCAAGTCCGTGAAAGCGGAATTTACCCTGGCACTCACAGGAACGCCCGTGGAAAACAGTTTGGCAGACCTCTGGTGCATCATTGACACTGTGCAACCCGGACGGTTCGGGTCGCTTAAGGATTTCCAGAGAAAATATATGCCGGATCGATTTCCAGAGGAAGAAAAGCTTCTTGAACTCAAAAGGGAAACGGAAAGGCCACCTTCTCACCCTTTGCTGCTACGACGCAACAAGGAAGAGCACTGGAAAGAAAAACCCAGGAAGATCGAGAAGAAAATTGAAGTGATCATGACCGATTCACAAGCGGAGATCTACACAAAATGGGTCAACAAAGCGCGCATGAGTGACCAGAGTAAAGGGCTTATGCTCTCCACTTTGCAACATTTGAAAGCCACCTCATTACATCCAACCATGCATCCAGAAGGGATGAACGACGAGGAATATATTCGAGCATCGGCGAAGCTTCAGGCAACTTTTCAGACTCTGGACCAAATCCAACAAATGCAGGAGAAGGTTTTAATTTTTCTTGAATATCTGGCAGTTCAAACCATCTTGGCGGAAATCATTGAAAGGCGCTACGGATGCCAGCGCGTTCCCATTATCAGTGGAAACATAAGCGGGCCCAAAAGACAGCAACTGGTGGATGACTTTCAAAAAGATCGCAATGGATTCGGGGTGATGATCTTATCGCCGAAGGCAGGAGGAGTGGGCATAACCCTCACGGCAGCCACCCACGTGATTCATCTTTCCCGCTGGTGGAACCCCGCTGTGGAGGACCAATGTAATGACCGTGCCTATCGTATCGGCCAGAATCGGGATGTAACCATTTATTATCCCTTGGCGGTGCATCCCGAATATGGAGAAAAACACAGTTTTGACATCAAGTTGCACGAGTTGTTGGAGCGCAAAAGAACCATGAGTCGGACACTCCTGATACCTCCGGCTTACACGGAACAAGACACGGAGCAACTCTATCGAAACGCCGTCGAATTTTGATCGGGCTACAAGTAAAGGAGCTCATCAAGCCCTTGACGAGGCGATGCGGGCCGTATTTCTGCACCCCAAAGAAGAGGGCTTCGTTCGGCAGGCAAGATCCATCCAGCTCGAGCAAGAGGGGGGACACTTGGGCGCTTGGTGGAAAACGCCGTTTCTGACTCAATTCGGTTTGTTCTAAGAAGCCCTAAAGGCTTTTGCGCCGTCTGGTCCTGCCGATATTTTTCGGGATGGGATGGAAGACGCCTCCGTCTTCTGCGCATTGTTCACGCCTTGTTCGGACGGCATAGTGCGTGAAGCCGTCGTGAGAATCGTGATGATGGCCTGCTGCGGTGCGGCGAGAAGAATGGTGAACATGACTTACCTTATGGAATGCATGTGGAGGTCGGCTCTTAAGCCGATCCATGTAGGCCTCGGGCGCTTAGGGCGGCCGCGCCATACAAGGCGGCGCCGGCGGCCAGGACCGCAAGGAATCCATAGGTCATGGCGGCCAGGACGGCCACAAGGGCGCTGAGGACCGAAGCGCAACCGTTGACGGCCCAGGCCCATGGCACCAGGTCGGGATGGGTTCGAGCCAGGAAGCCCAGTCCCAAAGGCATGGGCATGCCCAGGAAAAACGCTACAGGGGCGATGCCCACCACCGCGTAAGCCCATCGCAAAAGATCGGGAAGACCCTGAGCCCACGGCACGAGATAAGCCCACGCACCGCCGTAGCTCGCCACGACGAATCCGGCAAAGAAGGCCGTCAAAGTCAGCTTGTTTCGGCGTCGCAGCACACGCTGGGTGTCCAGCCATCGCACCCAACCCCGGGAGGCGAGGCTTCCCAAACCCGCCCACAAAAGAAAAGATCCGACGGTTCCGGCAAAACCGTACACAGGATGCCCCAAGAGAAACACGTTCTTTTGAATGACCACTGTTTCCACCAAAAGAAAGGCCATCCCCAGCGCACCAAAGTAAATAAGGATTATGCCAAAGGGTTTTAAAGATCGCCGAAAGGAGCCTCGAAAAGAAAAAGCTAAGGGTGCGGCGATAAAAATCCCCGCGGCAACCAGCGCCTGTGCCAGGGCCAGCACCAGCACAGGAACGCCCCAAGAAAGCAGCGAAACACTCCGGTCGTGCGGTGCCGAAAGCAGCCTTTGCCACGTTTTCCAGTGAAGGAAATGAAACACATAGGGCCGATTGTCCGTTACGGGATCAAGGGCGAAAGGAGACGCCTTCCTCAACTCCCCGGGTCGGGCGGTCAAAAAAGTTGTTACGGCCTCAGCCAGGGATCCTTCGGAAGAGACGTGAAATCTTTGGGCTTGCTTCGGGCTCATGTCAGGAAGATAAGCCACATCGAAAGAGCGTTCCTCAGCAAACCTTCCAATGAAGTCTTGTTCTTGGGGGGTGATCTCGCTTTTTTTTACCAGCAGCAGCGCCGTGTTCCAGTCATGCATCAGGGCCAAATGGCGATGGGGATGCTTTGTGCCGCGCCGCCTCAGGGCTGCTTGGGCGGTGGCCACGAAACGCAGAGTGGATCGAGGGGGCACCATCAGGCTGTGCGGCAGGGCCAAGCAGCCGTTGGAAGTTAAGCGATCCAGGTACAATGTAAAAGCTTCGACGGTGCCTTCGTAGACTTCCATGAGGCTTGCCGCGCCGGCGGCCGAGGCGCTCAGGGCGCCGAGGGACACGGGGACTATGACGTCATAGTGCTGCGAGTGCTCGCACAGAAAGCGACGGGGATCGGTCACATGAACGGTGACGCGGCCAAGACGGTCATCGGGTGTGAGTCCCCAGGCCAGGCGGGAAATGAGTTGGGTCACATGAGCGTTTCTTTCCACCACCTCCAGATATGAAATGCCCTCCAGAAGAGCCACAACGATTTCCAGATTGCCTTCGAGGCCCAGGAGGAGCGCTCGACGATCCTCTGCATTTCTCGGTTCCAGAGCCGTCAATCGGTAGGGCAGGGTGCCCATGAGGCAATGGCGAAAAGAAAAATCTTCGGAAAAAGCACTCTTGGCAAATAGGGGAAAAGGTCCGGCTCCGTCCACGAAAAGGCCCAATGGCGTCGATGGAGCTTCCGTGGTGCAGGAGAGGCTCCATCCCGAAAGGGATCGAAAGGGCACATGTGGACTTTCCAGCACGGTCACCCAACCCATGGGGCCGAACCGTTCCGCCGCCACGCGACTTTCCGGAAACTGGCGGGCGAGCGCCAACCCCTTGTATGGATAAGGTGTGGGCGTCAAAGCACTGTGGGATACAAGGAGCTGCAGTGCAAGATTGACCAGAACACCCATGAGGGCCCAGGGAAAACGTTTTCCCGAGCGCAAGAACACCGGCGCCGAGGCGGCCAGGGCCGAGACCAGGCGCAAAGCCCAAACGGGATTGACGACATGCAAAAGATTGACGGCCAGCGCCGTGCCCAAGGCCGCTCCTAAAAGATCCGCCAGATACAGCCGGTGGATGCTTTCCGGTCGGGCGCGAAAGACTAAACCCGATGCCATTCCCGCCGCAAAGAAGGGAAGGCTCAACCAGGCATAGAGGGCGGCAAGGCGTACCAGCTGGCGGACGTCCCATAGGATTTCCAAAGGGTTGAACGAAAGGCGGGACAGCCCCGCTGCGGTCACAAGCTGAGCGCAGGAAAGAAAAATCGCCACGCCCGTAAAAGCGGCGACGGGGCGCCGAAGCAAAAAGCGCTGCGCTAAGGTGACCCCTGTGGCGCCGGCGCCGTAGCCCATCAAAGCCAGGCTCAGAATCATCGAGGCAAAGTGATGTTCGTAAACGATGTGCAGAAACCGAACAAGAAGCACCTCATGGGCGAGGGCGGCGCAGGAGACGAAAAATACCGCCGTGAAAGAGATCATGGCGAGCCGGCGCCTCGAGTGAGGGGCACAAAGGCCACTGGCAGCACACGCCGCGTGGTCACCGTGCCGACTTCGGCCTTTTGAACCACCGTGAGATACTGCGTGAGAAACGGCGGCCCCACGGGAGTGACCAATTTGGCGCCGGGTTTTAGTTGTTGCAGAAGCGGTGGTGGTATGTGAGGAACCGCAGCCGTGACCAGAATGCCGTCAAAAGGAGCGTGCTCTTTCCAGCCGAAATAGCCGTCATCGATTTTCACATGCACGTTGGCATACCCCAACGCTTTCAGGCGCTCTTCGGCACTTCGGCCCAACGGCGGAAGAATTTCCACGGTGTAGACCTCCCTGGCGACGTGCGCCAAAACAGCCGCTTGATAGCCCGAACCCGTTCCGATTTCCAAAACTTTGGCGTCTGGGGAAAGATCCAGCAGTTCGGTCATGAGGGCCACGATAAAGGGCTGGGAAATGGTCTGACCGTACCCGATGGGTAGGGGGCGATTCTCGTAAGCCACATTGACAAGATCGGGCGGCACAAACCGGTGGCGCATCACCCGGCCCATGGCCTTCTCAACCGCCGAAGATAAGGCGCCTCGGCCCGTTTCCGCGGCCGTCGCCGCCACATCCTGCAGGACTTCGCGCACCATAGCTTGCCGGGCTTGCACAAAACGGGCATCTTCGGCATCGTGAGAAGCCGAACAAGGCAGGGCTTTCAGGCCGGCCAGGGCCATCGCCATCGGGATCAGAAGTATTCGGGCGGCGATCAATCGGTCGTGCCGGGGAGAATTGTTGCGCACCACCCTTGTCCCCTTTCTACCTAAAGGCCGACGCTTGATGATTTTATACAACCATGGCGTGAAGCCTTCACTGGGGTCAAGCCTTTTATGGAAATTTTTCGGCAGGAGTGACTGGACGTTTCATGACCCAGCTTTTCAAACGCCATACCATGGCGTATAGAAAAATTTCTGAAAGCTCCTTTGGCTCGGCCGTGCCGCCTCACTAAGTTTTTCCGGCCATAAGCCTGGCTTTAGGGAAAAGAGTTCTCCAAACCCGTTTATGGCGGCTTTGCCGCGGAGCTGGCGGTGAAGTGATGTCCACCGAGGAAGGTGCCGACTTCGTGGACCTTAGGCCTTTGAGGTTGTCGGGGCTTCAAGGTGGTGTGCAATGGCTTTCCACAGAGTGAAATGTCTTGCACACGTGATGGTTAAACTCCTGCACACATGCCGTGCAAAGGTCCTCCTGGTCATGCTGTGTATTCTGGGCCTTGCGGCTTCGGCTCACGCAGTGCCTACGCTCCAGGTCGGCGTGTGGACCGGCGCAGGCTATGCGCCTTACACTGACAAGGGGTTCGACGAAGACACCGCCTTCACCGATGCCCCCTCTCCGTTTGAGATCCTTGTGGCGGGAGCCTATGGTTCCAAGACGGTCGACTTGGGAGGCCAACACTGCGAAGGAGCCAACTGCGGCCGGGACTGGAGTGCGTTCGGTTTTCCGGATGTCTTCAACGGGAAGGGCGCCATACTTTTGCTTTCGGTGCCGGATAACGCACCTAACGGTTTGTCGTCCTACAATGATCTTAAAATATTCGTCGACAATGGGGCTCCCATAACGGCTTTCTACTTTGACGCGGATAAGATCTACTTCCCCAACAACCATTATCCTGTGCAGTCGAATGTTTCGGATTTTCTGTTTTTGATATCGGGAAGTTTAAAGACAATGAGACTATTCAAGACTTCTCTAACTCTTCCGGTAACGCCAAAAACGAGCAAAAGACGATCAAGATAACCATCCCTTCATCTTTATCAGACTCACTAACGTGGATGCATTTCGACGTAATGGCCTTGGAAACAACCAAAAAAGGTAAACCGAAAATCGTAACACACTTGGACAATAACCCCGGCTCACACGACGTCACCTGGAACTCCGACGGTGGTTCGCCACCCAATATCATCCCGGAGCCGGCCACCATGGTGCTTCTTGGATCCGGGCTTTTTGGGTTAGGCTGGAGGCAGCGCCGAAGGTCGAAGAACAGATGATGCGTGCGGCACATGGCGAAGGGTTAGGGTAGCTTGCCGTGAATCTTTAAGGGCACTCTGCCTTGGGCGCCTGAATCGGCGCAAGGTTTTCACCTGTTGATCATAGGGGATGAGGATTTTCCTGTGGGGAAAATCCCCATCCTTTTTGGGTAGAAGAGACGGACCGAAAGCGAGCCGTCAGGGGGAGCAGTCGCAGAGCATTCTTTCATTGCGTATTTCCCCCCACTGTGAGCTGTGGCGCGACGGCGTATCACAAAGGGCGCCGGAGAAGGGGCGAACCCTTCCCTGGCAGCCCTTATTCAGCTGTCCTATTTGATCACCTGAACCTGAACGCTGGCGGTGCCGGTATTTCCCGAGGTGTCAGCGGCCGCGGCTTGAATCGTGTGCGCGCCGGCTGCAGCGTTCCTGGTGAACCAGGTGTATTTAAGTGCAGAGCCCGTGGTGGAGGCTTTGAGCACACCGTCGATGTAGCATTTTAGAGACGCCACCTTCACGTCGTCGGTGGCGCTGAAGGAGATGGTCACTTTCCTGCTCACCGTGGATCCGTCGGCGGGGTTCAGAATCTTGACCTGGGGCGGCGTTCGGTCCCCGGGATCCGGAATATTGTCCACCGTGACCGAGACGTTTTTGGAAGTGCCCACATTGCCGGCTTTATCCCAAGCTTTGGCCGTGAAAGTGAGGGATCCGTCGTTAAAATTTAAACTATTCAGGCTGAAGGCGTACGGCGCTTCGCTCGCTTCGGCCACCAGCTGTCCGTTGGCGTAAAGCTCCACGCGCTCGACGCCCATATTATCCGAAGCGGACACATCCACCGCCACCGTGCCAACGACCATGGTTCCGGCCATCGGCGATGTGATGGCAACGGTCGGGGATTGGGTGTCTACACCTGCAATTTCTATAGCCGCCAAAACCGCCCCATGGGCATCCACCCGCCCATGGCCGTAGAAGGTGTCCCAACCGGCTGTGCCCAGGTCCACAGCGGTTTCCTTAAGAAGATTTTCCACCTGATCCGGCGTCAGAGTAGGCTGGACGGAGAAGACCAGAGCTCCGACACCGGCCGCCGCGGGACTGGAAAAGGAGGTTCCAGAGACACTGGCGTAGCCGCCGCCTCGAGCCGTGGTCATAATGCCCGCGCCTGGCGCGGCGACATCCACGTAGTTGCCGTAACTGGACCAGCTGGCTTTCGTGTCGGACCTCGTCGTGACGGATACCGAGATTATGGCCGGATTTTCCGGCGTGCTTTCAAAGGATCCGGTGTTTCCTGCGGAAGCAAACACCACGCCGCCCTTTTGTCGAAAATAATTGGCGGCGCTGGTCACCGTCGAACTTCCGCTAACCATGTAACTGATGTTGGCGATGCGCGCGCCGTGATCGGCGGCCCACATCAACCCGTTGGCGATGGTGCTGTAATAGGCATATCCGTCCGGTTGACTGATGCGCACGGGCATGATGCGGGTGTTCCAGGCAAGGCTGGCCACGCCCAGAGCGTTGTTGGCCGCCGCACCAATGACCCCGGCCACAAAGGTTCCATGCCCGTAGACGTCGGAAGTGTCTGCGTTATTGTCATAGATATTCCAACCCGGCACCAGCTTTCCGGCGAAATCGGGGTGCGTGCCGTCGACGCCCGTATCCAGAACCGCCACGATGACGCCGTCGCCTAAGGCGAAATCCTATGCGGCTGGCGCTTTCATGAGGGGCAAATGCCACTGACTGGCAAACTGAGGATCGTTGGGAAAGGTGTCGTCGGGAGGGATCAGCGCGTCGGGTTCCGCAAAGGCAATTTTTGGATTTTTGGCAAGGGCCTTGGCAATAGCCTCTTCCAGCTGTGGAGGAACCGTGACCACATGCACGCGGATCTTTTGCAGGGCTGCGAGACGACGGGCGCCGTGATTCAAAGGAACGTTATCCAGATCTGCATCGTCGACACCCACACGTGCCTGAACGAGAAGGCGGCCAGGGACCCACTGGGGCTTTTGGGTCCCAGCGGCGACCTGCAGCGCCATCAAGAAAACCATCACAGCAAGCAGGACCAGGAGCGGATAGACGCGGCATATGACACGACGCGCCTGGGGCTGGGTCCGTTGAGGGAAAATGGGTTCTGAAAAACATTTTTTGCGGCCATAGGATTCACCTCCTAAAAGCCAAGAAAGATGTTGATTGAAGTGGCGTTAGAGGAACGGGAAGACGCTGGATTCACGGAGAGATGGAGGTGTTCCCGTTTCTTCGGCAGCCCGGCCGTCCCGGCATTTTGGGGGACCCGTGGCTTTGCGCCCCCGCCTTGCGGCGGGTTTGCCCATTCGGAAACGCGAAGCTTTGAACCCACATTATTGTTATCGGCTAAGGATCTACGGAACCTAAGTGTTTTTTTCCGTTTCGCAAAAAACTGAGGATGGGGGTAGGCTTACTGCGGCGCGCCGGCGCCGTCTCTCAAATTTTCGCCGGTCTGTGAAAATTTTATGTGGCCAGCCTCAAGGCCATCAGGAGCGCCCATAGTAGTCCAGATACCAGGCCACAAACTTTTGAATGCCTTCGCGAATGGGTGTGGCGGGCCGAAAGCCGAAATCGCGACTCAAGTCGTCGATGTCGGCGTAGGTGGCCGGAACATCGCCCGGCTGCAGAGGAAGAAATTCCTTGCGCGCTTTCTTGCCGAGGCATTCTTCCAGAACGCGGATGAATGCCATCAGTTCCACCGGTTGATTGTTGCCAATGTTGTAAAGCCTGTATGGAGCGGCGCTGGAGCCTGGATCCGGGGCGTTTCCGGACCAGTTGGCATTGGGTGCAGCCGGCCGATGCATCACGCGCACAACACCTTCAATAATATCGTCAATGTAGGTGAAATCCCGAAGCATTTTGCCGTAATTGAACACCTTGATGGGTTCATCGTTGAGGATGGCCCGTGTGAACAAAAAAAGGGCCATATCCGGGCGGCCCCAAGGGCCGTAAACCGTAAAGAACCGCAGCCCTGTGCACGGCACGGCGTAAAGGTGCGCGTAGGTGTGGGCCATGAGTTCATTGGCTTTCTTGGTGGCGGCATACAGGGACACGGGATGGTCCACATTGTCGTGGACAGAAAAGGGCATGCGCGTGTTGGCGCCGTAGACCGAACTGGACGAGGCGAACACCAGGTGCTGCACGCCGTACCGCCGGCATCCCTCCAGAATGTTCATAAAGCCCGTAAGGTTGCTGTCCACGTAGGCGTATGGGTTTTGCAAAGAATAGCGAACGCCGGCCTGAGCCGCCAAATGCACCACCACGGAAAAGGCATAATGGTCAAAGACCGCTTCCATGGCCGCTCGGTCTTCCAGATCGATTCGATGGAAGGTGAAGCCGGAAAAGCTTTCCAAGATTTTCAAGCGGTCCCATTTGATGCGTACATCGTAGTAGGCGTTCACGTTGTCCACGCCCACGACGGCGTAGCCTTCGGAAAGGAGCCGTTTGGCCAAATGAAAACCGATAAAGCCCGCCGTGCCCGTCACCAGCACGGGCACAGCCGGATCCAGTAAACCGGCCATGGCGTTTCAATCCTTTTTCTTGAGGCGCACGGTCAGCACAGAGCAGGAAGCCTTGCGCACGACGCGGTCGGCCGTGCTGCCGAAAAGCACATGGGCGATTCCTGTAAGACCCTGGGATCCCATGACCACCAGGTCGATGCTCTGATCTTCCACAAAGCGCACGATTTCTGTGGCCGGATAACCAGAAAGAATGTGGATGGCGTAGGGCTGTTTTTCTCGAAGCTGACGCACGTAGCGCTCTGCAATGGCCGCCTTGGCCCCTTCGGTGGCCCGTTCCACGAAATGCACGTCGATTTCCAGCGGCACGTAGATTTCTCGAATGGGCGCCGTCGTGAACGTGACCAGCACATGCACCAGGTGCAGTGTCGCTCCGTATCGCCACGCCAAATCCTTGGCCGCGATAAAGGCCTCATCGGCGTTGTTGCTGAAATCCGTACAAAAGGCGATGGATTTGTAGAGATTTTCGCCCATGACTTTTCTCCTGTGCTTCCAAGGGTCACAGCTTTGCGGCAGGCTTCAGGCGTCAACAATCCACACCGTCATGCCTCGTGCCAATCTCGTCACGGATTTGGAGACGCTTCCTAGGAAGAATTCCCTCACGCGACTCAAACCCCTTCGCCCCATGACCACGGTGGAACAATCCAGGGCCTTGGCCCGTTCCACGATGATGAAGGCGATATCCTGCCCTTCTACGCCAAAGTCTTCATGAATGGAAGATTCAGAAAAACCGGCCTGCAAAAGCATATCGCGAGCGGTGGCGAAGGTGCGCCGCATTTTTTCTTCATCTTCCGGATGCCAAAAGTAGCCGCTCACGTGCGGATGGGATTCCTGAATGGTTTCGATGCGGCGAATCACATCTCGGGTGAGCAGATTGGGAGAAGCGGGCGGCAGCACATGGAACAAAATGAATTCCACATGGGAGCATCCCTTGAGAAGGCGCGCGGCGTATTCCACGGCTTTTAAGGATCCGGGTCGATCGTCTAGGGCGATGAGCACACGCTCCATGGGGTCGGCTCCTTAAAGGTTAAAGGTCTTTAAACACCTTGGCGAGGGAATCGCCCGCCACGTGGATTTTCCATTCATTCAGATAACCAAAAGGGGTTTCTAAGACCGTAAAACCCGTGCGTTCCAACCGTTGGCGCACGTCCTGCACCATGGCCCGGGCCGTCTCAAAGGATGCCTTGGTGTCCGCCAGATGATTAAAGGAATGAAGAACAATGGTGCTGGTGTCGAACTTTCGAGCGATCCATTTGGCGTTTTTAACCCACTTCTCCACCACCTTGCTCCGGCGGTCATCGTCGTGGGCTTCCGCATGAAAAAAGATGACCACGGCGTTTCGACACTCCTTTTCCTCCTCCCGATCGGGCACCTCGGCCAGAGTCTTTTGAAAGGAGCGGTACCAGAAATGGGGCGCATAAAACATGAGCAGCTTCATGGATTCGCTCGATTCCTGGGCGTCTTGGCGAAGCGGCACGCCTTCCTTGCCCTTCAGGGCACGGCCGTCGGCGTCGACCGCTATCGGGATCCATATACACCGACCGGGACAAAGGGCGCAAGGCGCCGAAACAAAAAGGCCGTTTTTCTTGGGCGCATATTGACATTGGGGGGGGCTGCCGATAGGATGCGGCTTTGCCATGGGTGCGCTGGAAATGTGCGAGTTGTTTCAGATCTTAACCGGCAAAGGATGTGCGTCGTGCCGCGCGATGCGCACATGGAAAAGGGGTGTTTGAGGTGCCGGAAATGAGCAGGCGAGATGGGCAATGGCCCTTCAGAGATCAGCGGTGATCACCTTCATGAAGGTGCGCTGGCGTATTTTGGCCGTTCGATCCGTCCTGGGCCTGGTTTTTGCCGTAATTTTGGGATGGATTTTTTTCCCCGAGGCTTCAGGCGGAAGGATCGCCGTTTTGGCGCTTCTTCTCGTTTTCTCGGCCTACGTTTTGGAAGCGCTTCGAGCCCAGCGCAAATGACCCTTCCACGGACCGTGTTCGGGCGCCCGTTCGAGCGGCGCTCGACGGGCTTTTTTGTTGAAAGCAAGAAAAAAACATTTTCGGTCAGGTGCAGGGGATTGTTGGAAAAGGCGTTTTGTGAAATCGGCGCGAGCCGCCAAGGGGGATGGGGCTGTGCCGGTATCCTGTTTCTGAAACAGCTGAGGGGACGTTGCCGGCTGACGCAGAAGTTGGAATGGACAATTGTGGCGGAAATGATCCAAGAACGATGAAGGGAGCTTTGATCCTACGCCGGGCGCGAACGCCTGGCGGCCTTGCGGCAAGGAAAGGTTTGACGGCTTTGATGCGCCCACAAAGGAGAACGTGATGGATTGGGAAAGACCCCCGCACCGCAGCCGAGGGCCCGGGGTGCCTCCCGACCTGGAACAGGTCATCAACCGATTGCGCCAAAGGTTTTCATTTTCGGGCATGAAAGGCGGGCCCTTTTGGATAGCGGCTCTGGTCATCATTGGACTGGTCTTGGGAGCCAACGCCTACTATACGGTGGCTCCGCAGGAAACGGCCGTGGTCCTGCGCTTCGGTCGGTTTGTGCGCACAGAGGGTCCCGGGTTGCACTTTAAGATCCCCTTGGGCGTGGAAACCGTAACAAAGGTGCTGACGGGCCGGGTATTGCAGCGCGAATACGGTTACCGAACCGTAACGCCCGGCGTGCGGAGCCGTTTTGCCGAACAGGGTTTTGAAGAGGAAGCCCGCATGTTGAGCGGCGACCTCAACGTGGTGGACCTGCAGTGGACCGTGCAATACAAGATCCGCGATCCGCAGGAATACTTGTTTCGGCTGCATGATGTGGAAAGCACGTTGGATGACATTTCCGAGTCGGTGATGCGCCGCATTGTAGGCAACCGTTATGCCGATGAAGTCCTCACGGTGGGGCGCGCTTCCATCTCCGAAATGGCCCGTCAGGAGATTCAGGAGATCATGGACACCTACCACACGGGCCTCCAAATTGTCACGGTGAAGCTGCAAAACGCCAACCCGCCGGATCCGGTCAAGGCCGCCTTTAACGAGGTGAACGAGGCGCGCCAGGAAAAGGAACGCATGATCAACGAAGCACAGCAGGTCTATAACGAACGCATTCCCAAAGCCCGAGGCGAAGCGCGCCAGACCATCACCCAGGCGGAAGGTTACGCGACCCAGCGGATCAATCGAGCGGAAGGGGAGACCACCCGTTTTCGGAGCATTCTGGACGAATACGAAAAGGCCCCGGACGTAACGCGGCGCCGCATGTACCTGGAAGCCATGCGTGAGTTTACCGCCAAATCAAATAACCTTTTGGTGCTGGATGCCAGCGCTGGAGGCATGCTGCCCATTTTGGACCTGAACCAAGTGATTCAAACGTGGGCCGAGTCCGGTTCCAGGCCGGAAAAGGCAAGGGAGTAGGCGCCATGCCGGAAAACCTTCGAATGCCCATTGTTGTCGTGGCCATCGTCCTGGTCGTGCTCGTGTGGGGGTCTCTTTTCATTGTTTCCGAAACGGAACAGGTGGTGATCACCCAATGGGGACGGCCTGTGGGGCGGCCCATCACCGAGGCTGGACTGCACTTCAAGGTGCCCCTCATTCAAAAAGCCAACTTTTTTGAAAAACGTGTTCTGAAGTGGGACGGCAGCCCCAATCAGATTCCCACTCGAGACAAGAAATACATCTGGGTGGACACCACGGCGCGGTGGCGCATCAAGGACCCCCTGCTTTTTTTGCAGCGCGTGGGCACCGTGACCACGGCCATGAGCCGCTTGGACGGGATTATCGATTCTGTGGTGAGAGATCATGTCTCCAATAACCGACTGGTGGAACTGGTGCGCAGCGAAGGCTGGGAACGGGCTCGAGAGAGCCTGTTAGAAGCCGGACTTGGCGATTACCAGATCATGATGGGTGATGAAGCCGAAAACGATCCCGAAGCGTCCGCGGTTTTGGCCAAAGGGCGGGAAAAAATCACAAGGGAAATGGTAGCCGACGCTTCCCGTCTTTTGCCCGAATTTGGCATTGAAATCCTGGACATTCGCATTAAGCGGATCAACTATGTGCAAACGGTGCAGCAGCGGGTTTTTGAGCGGATGATTTCGGAACGCAAACGCATTGCCGCCCAATACCGTTCCGAAGGGGAAGGGGAACGGGCAGCAATTCTAGGCCAAATGGAGCGGGATCTGGCCAGGATTCAGTCGGAAGCCTATCGCGCGGCGGAAGAGATTCGAGGCAAGGCGGATGCGCAGGCCACGCGTATCTACGCGGAAACTTACGGAAGGGATCCGGAATTTTACCAATTTTATCAAACGCTCGATTTCTACAAGAGGTATGAAAATCCTCGAGGCCTGTTCGTCATGGGAACCGACGCGGAGCTCTTTCGGTATTTGCGGGACCGCGAGCCCGAGGGCGACAACCCGTGATACGGCGCGGTGCAACTTTCATGGAAGGGACCTCGACGCAACGGAGCGGACAATGATCGCCGTGGAAGAAAACCCTCAGGGTGTGCAACAAGTGGACATCGTGGTGGCAATTCCCACGTTCAATGAAGCGGCCTTTATTGGGCGGGTTGCGGAAATCGTGGGGCAAGGCCTTCGAGCCCATTATCCGGATCGCTTGTCGGTCATCATCAATTGCGACAACGCCTCGATGGACGGCACGCGGGACGTCTTCTTTCACGCACTGACAGACGTACCGCGCATCTATCTTTCCACGGAACCTCATCGTCGCGGAAAGGGGGCCAACCTGCGCATGCTCTTTGAAAAAATCACGGCCCTCAACCCTCACGCTGTGCTCATTTTGGAAGCGGACATCACCAACCTCACCCCCATGTGGGTGCCCTTGTTCCTTGAACCCATTTTTCGAGGGGCGGCCTATGTGACGCCGCTCTACATGCGCCATAAGTATGAAAGCACCCTCACTTCCGCCATCGTCTATCCCATGCTTCGATGCCTGTACGGTCGTCGCGTGCGGCAGCCCGATGCTGGAGACTGTGCCTTTCGCGGCGACATGGCGGCCGGCTTTCTCAAAGCGGCGGCATGGTCCGAAGCCGTGGAGGGCAGCGGTATTGATGTCTGGATGGCGGGTGTCGCCCTCACCTCGCGGGCTCCCGTCTGGCAGACCATCATCGGGGCCCCCAAGAAACACCGACCCAAGGATCCTTTCACTCAACTAGGCAGCCGTTTTCGCCATGTGTTGGCCGCTCTCTTTGACCAGATGGAAGCCCATGCGGATTTTTGGAAACGGGTCAAATGGAGCAAGCCGACGGCCTTGTTTAATCTGGACGGCCAGGAAATGGACTCGCCACCCTTGGTGGAGATCAACGCCATGAGATTGCATCAGCGGTTTTTGGAAGGCTTTCGAGAATACGAAGCGACGTGGCGTCAAGTGTTGGATTCCGTGACCATGAACAAGCTGGAAGAAATTCGACGCATGCCTTACGAACAGTTCACCTTTCCCAGTCAAACCTGGGCGACCCTCCTTTTTGACACGGCCTGCGCCTACCGGCGTTTCACGGCGGCGGAGCGGGAGCGTTTGTTGGATTCCTTGGTGCCGTTGTATTTGGGCAAGGTGGTGGGTTTCGTTAAACGCACGGAACGGCTGTCCGTGCAGCAGGCCGAAGATTACGTGGAACAGACCTGCGCCATCTTTGAAGAATCCAAGCCGTACCTGGTGGAAAGATGGCCTTCGTGACTCCGGGCGCCGGGGTTGGACGGCGCGTTCGTTTGCGGCAGGAGGGATCCCATGGCCAAGATTTTAGTGGTGGACGATGAAGAGCACATTCGGCTGCTCTATTCGGAAGAGCTTCGAGATGCGGGCTACGAGGTCATCACGGCGGAGAGCGGCTACAAGCTGTTGGAGCGGATTGAGGAGGAAAAGCCGGACCTGGTGATTCTGGACATCAAGATGGTGGACTATGACGGTTTGGACCTGCTTCAGGATATTCGCAGCCGGTTTTACGATCTGCCGGTGATCCTTTCCACCGCCTACGACACGTTCAAGGAAGATTCCAAATCCATTGCCGCCGATTATTACGTCGTGAAAAGCTTTGACTTAACCGAGCTCAAGAAAAAGATTGCCATGGCCCTGGAAACCCAGCTGCCCGGCTGAAAACGCCCCAAAGGGGCTTTCGGCCTCACTGGGGAGCGCGCACCCACAGGGCCGCGCCCACGGCGGCAAAAAGCCCGTTGGGCATCCAGACCCCCAAGGCGGGGGGAAGCATTTGCGATCGGGCAAAGGATGCCCCCACTTGGAGAAGAACCAGATAGGCAAAGGTGAGTCCCAGGCCCACCGCGATGCCAAGCGCGATTCCGGTGCGGTGTCCCAAATGCAATCCGAGGCTCACGCCGATGAGGCCGAGGATCAGCGCCGCGAAGGCGGTGGCGACCCGCAGATGCAGTTCCACGCGATAGGGCACGGCATCGTAGCCTTCAGCAATGAGCCTTTTTATATAGCCGTACAGTTGGTCCCAGCGAAGGTCTTCCGGAAGGGCCGCCGCCACGGCCAGATCCTGTGGATGCACGGTCAAGGGGACGTCCATGTGCTGAAAAGGCCGATGCCGTGCCAGGCCGTCTTCGTAGGCCAGCACGGTTCCCTTTTCGGCCCGCCATCCAGATTCGGCCCAAACGAGCCGCTGAGCGTCCAGCCGCATGCGCAGATGGAAATGCTCATCCAAGTAGAAAACGGAAACGCCGTGAAAGATCTTTGACGAGGCATCGTAGGTTCTGGCCTGCAGGAAAAAGCCCTGCCCACGATACCACACATTTTCCTGCAAAAAGTCAAGCTGCACGTCCTTTTTTTCGACCTTTTGCTGCCACAATTCGGCGGCCTTGCGGGTGAAGGACCGCCCGAGGGTTTCCCCGGCCGTGAAGGTCACGAACGCCAGGGCCAGGGAGCTCATAACCATGGGGCCGGCATAAACCCAGGCTCGAAGCCCGGCGGCCCGCAAGGCAATGATTTCTCGATTTCTTTGCAGAAGCCCCAATCCGATGAGGGTGGCCAAAAGAACGGCCACGGGTATGCCTTGCACGAGAATGGCCGGCACCTTGTAAGCAAAATAAAGGACGGCGTCCAATGCGGCCGCTTTTTTTTCAAGAATGTCATCCAGCTTCTCGAAAAAATCCACTACAAGGTAAACACCTCCAAAGCCGAAAAGGGCCACGGCGAAAACGGCGGCAAAGTGTCTCAGCACGTAACGCGTCAGGATTTTCATCGGCGATGGGCTTTCACCCAGAGCCACACAGCCACAGCGGCGGTCACCGCGTTGGGCAGCCATATCCCCACAGCGGCCGGTAGCAGGCGCTGTTCTCCCAGGGCATTGCCGGCGGAGAGCATAAGATAGTAAGCGAGGAACAAAGCGATACCCAACGTGATCCCGGTCATGCGACGGCCCTGGGCAAAGAGGACACCAAATGGAGCGGCGGCCATTCCCAAAACGAGGCTGGCAAAGGGAAGGGCCAGGCGCTTGTGCCATTCCAGCGCATAACGTCGGTCGTGGGTTTGCACCAGAGTCGACCGCAGTTCCTCCATGCTCATTTCCCCCCTTTTCCAGGACACTTCTCTGTCCGTGCCCAGGAGCGCGTCCAGGGAAAGCACCAGGTCGTAGCTTTGGAAGGTAATGGTTTGACTTGTCTTGAGATCTGTGCCCATGCGCGAGAGCATTCCGTCCTGAATGTGCAAGACCACCTCCTTACCGTCCAAGCTTTCGCGGATCACGGCTTCTCGAGCGGTGATAGTCACACGGGTCTGCGGGCTGCGGGCATCGTGAACGAGCACACCGCGCACGGTGTGCGCCGAGGCGTCCACATGGTGAAAGAAAAAGACCATGTTGGGCAGAGTGTCAATGAAACATCCTTCCCGCAGCAGGGCTGGAATGACGGCTCGACTGAGGGATTTCAGCGTGGTTTTGAGTTCCCGATTGGCGGTTGGCAGGAGCCGAGTGGATGTGTAAAAGGACATAGCGGTCAAGGCCAGAGCCAGGGTCAGCACTGCCGGCGCCATCTGGCGAAAGCTGATGCCTGCGCTGCGCAGGGCGACGATTTCGTTGTCGGCGCTCAGGCGTACAAAGGCCAAAACGGTGCCCATGAGATTAGCCATGGGCAAGGCGTAGAGGACCATCTTGGGGAGGGCCAAGGCCATGACAGTGAGGATGTCTGCCGCGGACACGGAAGCGGCGGTCAAATACTGGAGGAACTGCATGAGGCGGCCCGTGACCAGGATCATGACCAGGCCTAGGAAACATAGGGACGCTGGAATCAGCTGTTCCAGGATTACGTACCGGTAGAGTGTCCAGCCCATCGTGCGTTGTGCGCCCTTTTGAGCAAGGTTCCAAGCGGTGGTTCGAAGCCACAGTCCCTGCACCGCCCTCATTACTCAAAGCCTTAGAGGTGGTCAATGCCCAAAGGCGAAAAGACGGCTCGAAGCGATTTTGCCACCGTGCGCCAATGGTTGGAAGCGAGGGAGTTTGATCTTCTGGCTCCTCAGGCGCAAAAAAGCGTGAACACTCGAGGACGTGTGCGGCCCGATGACCCCGAGTGCCCGTTGCGTACCGCTTATCAGCGGGATCGAGACCGCATCGTGCATTCCAAAGCCTTTCGGCGCCTTAAGCACAAAACCCAGGTTTTTCTCTCGCCCACGGGCGACCACTACCGCACGCGTTTGACCCATACGCTTGAAGTGTCGCAAATCGCGCGCACCATCGGCCGAGCCCTCGCTTTGAACGAGGACCTCATTGAAGCCGTGGCCCTGGGCCACGACCTGGGGCACACCCCCTTTGGCCATGGGGGAGAGCGCGTGTTGAACCAGCTCCATCCTCAAGGCTTTCGGCACCATGAACAAAGCCTGCGCGTGGTGGATTGCCTGGAAAAAGGGGGCCGAGGTCTGAACCTCACTTTTGAAGTGCGGGACGGCATTCTCAAACATTCCAAGGGCAAAACCCATCCCATACTGACGGAGCCCGCCAAGAGGCCTGTGACCTTGGAAGGTCAGGTGGTGCGCGTGGCCGACATCGTGGCTTACCTCAATCACGATTTGGACGACGCCATCCGTGCCCGCGTGTTGTCCCCACAGGACCTTCCGGAGCCCATCCGTTTTCGGCTCGGGGACACGCACGCTCAAAGGATTCACACGCTGGTGGAGGATGTGATCACGGCCAGTGCAGCGGAGGGTTTGAAAGAGATTTGCATGAGCGAGCCCGTTTTGCATCTGGTGGAGCGTCTTCGCGCCTTTCTTTTTGAAAGGGTATATGAATTGGAAACCATTCGCCAAGAGTTTCAAAGGGTGCAAAAGATCCTTGAGGATCTTTATGCGGTGCTGCTTCGAGACAAGGACCTGTTCCGGCGCGAGGTGGGGCAGAGGGACCCGCGGGTGTCGCGGGCTCAGCAGGTCTGCGATCACATTGCCGGAATGACGGATCGGTACGCTCTGGACCTGTATAAAAAGATTTTTCTTCCTCGCCCATGGATGCGCCTGTAGAAGGGGCCGGCGGATCCTCAAAGGCACGGCAGGGTCATGGGGCCGATCATAAGCTGAAAGGCTCGAACGCGAGAAAAACCTGTGAATCCCTTGACACTCAATTTTTCACCGTGCTAACGCTTGCGTGATTTTTTCACAGACCTCGACGGGAACACCGACGCCGTGGCATCGGCATGGCGGTGCAGGCTTTGCTTCGAGGCGTGAGCAGCACAAGGAGGGGCCATGAAAAATCCCAAGAAACAGGATGACGCAAAGGTTCGCCCCGGCAAGGCGACCGACGACCTCGGCGATCTCTTTAAAGAGATTGACAACCTAGGCCCGTCCCTTGGCGATGAAGACGAGGAGGTTTTGGAACTGGACGAGGTGGTCGATGAGGGAGAAAACGGCCTCAAGGACCTTCCCGATTTGGAAGAGGGCCTTTCGGATCTAGACGACCTGGAATCTGCTATGGATGAGCTTGAGGGTGACGAGTCCCTTTTCGATGAAGAAGAGGTGACGGTCGAATTGGCCCCTTCGGGTAAAGCGGCGGAACGTGCGCGCGAACCCTTGGATGAAGGATTTTTCGACGAAAAACTCGGTGAACCCGAAGAGCCGTTGGAACGAGAACCCGAGACTTTGGCTACTGAAGATCAGGAAGGGGCAAGAGAGCTTCAAGACGAGGGGGGGCTTTCGGCGGTGACGAAGGAAGAGGCGCTGTGGGATGAAACCGATGAGGGGGAGGAGCCTAAGCCGCTGGAAACGGAAGTGTGGGATGCGGATGCGGAACTGAACGCCGTGCTCAAAGACACGGTGGCCAAAGAAGAAACGCTGGAGGCGTTCGAGGACGTGATAAGCGATGCGGCTTCGGCCGCGCCGATGGAAGAAGGGGTTGACGGGGAAGTGGAAGGTGCGGCGGGGATTTTTGCCGAAAAGGACTTTGCTCGCGAAATATCCGTACCCGAGAAGGTGGCGGGGGCGATGGGCCTGGTGTCCGACGCCATGGAACGTTACCCCCTAACATTGACCGAACCTGCCGAGGAGAAAATCATGGAAGAACGGCCGGCCATGTTCCAACCGATTGTGGATATCTTGGAAAAAAGGCTGCAGATCATGGTGCAAAAGGCGGTGCAGGAACAGCTGCCTATTGTTGTGCGCAGGGTGTTACAAGAAGAGATCGAACGGCTGAGCAAGATCTTGGGCTAAGAGCGAGAGGCGACGGAAAGGGTGGAGGGATTCTTTTGATGAGTTACGAGCCGTTACCGAAGGCGTATGAGTTCCGTGAGGTCGAGGCGCGTTGGGTTCACGCATGGGTGACCAATCAGAGTTTTCGAGCCGATCCGCAAACATCCAAGCCTCCCTTCAGCATCGTCATACCCCCGCCCAACGTGACAGGGCAGCTCCACATGGGCCATGCGCTCAACAACACACTCCAGGACATTTTGTGCCGCTACAAGAGGCAACGAGGTTTTGAAGTCCTGTGGGTTCCCGGCACGGACCACGCGGGAATCGCCACCCAAAATGTGGTGGAACGCCAGATCGCCAAGGAAGGCCTGTCCCGACACGATTTGGGTCGGGAAAAGTTCCTGGAAAAGGTCTGGGAATGGAAGCAAACCTACGGGGACTACATCATTCGGCAATTGAAACGCTTGGGTGCCAGCTGCGACTGGACTCGAGAACATTTCACCATGGACGAAGGTTTGTCCCGTGCCGTTCGCTTGGTTTTTGTGCAGCTTTACCAAGAGGGGCTCATTTACCGAGGCCACCGCATGATCAATTGGTGTCCTCGCTGCATGACGGCCCTGGCCAATATTGAAGTGGAAGGGGAAGACACCGCCGGGCGCCTCTACCACATTCGCTATCCGTTGGCGGACGGATCCGGCGCTGTCACCGTGGCCACCACGCGCCCCGAAACCATGCTGGGGGATACGGCCGTGGCTGTGCATCCGGAGGATGCACGGTATCAGCATGTTATCGGAAAGACCGTCATCCTGCCCTTGATGCAGCGGCCCATTCCCGTTATCGCCGACCCGTATGTCGACCGAGAATTCGGCACCGGCGCCCTTAAAATCACACCCGGCCATGATTTCAATGACTTTGAAATCGGGTCGAAGCACGGCCTGGCGCTCATCCGCGTCATCGGCGAAGACGGCATCATGACAGCCGAAGCCGGCCGGTACCAGGGCCTGGACCGCTACGCGTGCCGAAAGAAGGTGGTGGCCGATTTGGAAAAGGGCGGCTACCTGGTGGCGGTCCAAGACCATGAACACCGCGTCGGGCATTGTTACCGTTGCAAGAGCTCCGTTGAACCTATGCTGTCTTTGCAATGGTTCGTCAAAACGCGACCTTTGGCCGATGAAGCCATGGCGGCGGTTCGCGACGGCCGCACGCGCATTATTCCCGAAAAGTGGGAAAAAGACTATTTCCAATGGCTGGAAAACATCGAAGACTGGTGCATCAGCCGCCAGATCTGGTGGGGGCATCGCATTCCCGCGTGGTACTGCGCTCAGTGCCAAGGCGTCACAGTGGCCGTGGAAGACCCGACGGCGTGCCACAGCTGCGGGAGCACGGAACTGCACCAAGACAACGATGTGCTGGACACCTGGTTCAGTTCGGCCCTGTGGCCCTTCACCACCATGGGATGGCCCGACAAGACACCGGAATTAAAAAAATTTTACCCGACCTCGGTGCTGGTTACCGGTTTTGATATTCTTTTTTTCTGGGTGGCCCGCATGATGATGATGGGCCTGCATTTCATGAAGGATGTGCCTTTTCGCGACGTCTACGTTCACGCCCTGGTGCGGGACGCTCAGGGCCAGAAGATGAGCAAGTCCAAGGGAAACGTCATCGACCCTCTGGTCATGATGGACCGATACGGGACCGACGCGCTGCGCTTCACCCTCACCGCCTTTGCCGCTCAAGGCCGAGACATCAAGCTCTCCGAAGAGCGCATCGAAGGTTACCGCCATTTCGTGAACAAGATCTGGAACGCCTCGCGACTCGTGCTCATGAACATCCAAGGAGCCGTTTTGCTGGAGCGCATTCCGGAGCGGCCGACCCGGCTGGCGCATCGATGGATTCTCAGTCGATTCCAGTGGGTGCTGCACCAGGTGGAAACAGCCCTGGAAAATTATCATTTCAACCAGTATGCCCAGAACCTTTATCAATTCTTCTGGCATGAGTACTGTGATTGGTACCTGGAAGTCATCAAGCCTGACCTGTACGGTGAAGACCCCGAAACCAAGGTGTTGGCCCAAACCATCGCCGCGACCTTGCTGAAAAACCTCCTGGTGCTGCTCCATCCGGTGATGCCTTTCGTCACGGCAGAATTGTTCCAGAGGTTTTCCGGATCGGCACAGATTCTGACGCAAGCGGCTTTTCCGGCTAAAGAGCCGTGGCGGGCGGATGCTGAGGCGGAAAAGGACATGGCCCTGCTCATGGACGTGATCACAGGGTTGCGCAACATTCGCGGCGAAATGAACATCGCCCCTGGCGTGCGCCTGAAGGCCGTGTGCCTGTGTGCCACTGCTGCGGAAAGGGATCTTCTGGAAACGAATCGACAGATGCTCATGGATCTCGCCCGATTAAGTTCCGTGACCGTGGGATTCCATGGCGAATTATCCAAACCCCGGTTGGCTGCAGGCACCGTTTCGGAAGGCGTGGAAGCCTATGTGATCCTTGAAGGGGTTTTGGACTACGACAGCGAGGCCAAGCGGTTGGAAAAGGAAATCGGAAGGATTCAAAAGGAACTGGAAGGGACGCGCAAAAAGCTAGCCAATGAAGACTTTCTGCGGCGTGCTCCCGCCGACGTGGTGGCCAAGGAAAAAGAAAAGGCGGAACGCCTCGGTGAAAAACTGGGGAAATTGAAAGCCAACCGAGACCGCGTGGAAGCCTTGGTGCGCGAAGCGGCTCAAGGTTGAAGGCGGGCTCTAAAGATAACCTCACGACGTCTAGGCCACGCATGCGACGCATTCCTACGGCCATTTCCGATGTCTTTGTGTTAGAACCCAGGGT
Organism: Desulfosoma sp.; assembly: GCF_052743555.1. Lineage (NCBI taxonomy): Bacteria > Pseudomonadati > Thermodesulfobacteriota > Syntrophobacteria > Syntrophobacterales > Syntrophobacteraceae > Desulfosoma > Desulfosoma sp. Next base: position 59,752 of record NZ_JBRAHS010000008.1, on the reverse strand, counting down.
GTTCGAGGACGATCGAGGCTTTTTCTTTGAAAGTTACAATCGAAAGACATTAGAGTCCCTGGGCCTGATTGAGGATTTTGTGCAGGACAATCATTCTCGATCGCACCGCGGTGTGCTTCGGGGCCTTCATTATCAAATCGCGCCTCGAGCTCAAGGAAAGCTGGTGCGGGTTGTGGTGGGCGAAATTTTTGATGTGGCTGTGGACCTGCGCCGATCTTCGCCCACGTTCGGTCGATGGGTCGGTGTGCATTTATCGGCGGAAAACAAAAGACAGATCTACATTCCCGCGGGTTTTGCCCATGGCTTTCTGGCTTTATCGCCGTGGGCTGAAGTGTGCTACAAGACCACGGACTACTATTCGCCGGAACACGAACGCTGCGTGCTCTGGAATGACGCCGAACTGAACATCGCATGGCCGCTGAGCCGTGGGGAGGTTCCTTTATTGTCCCCAAAGGATGCGCAGGGAGTGGTTCTGGCTCACGCGGACCTTTTCGACTGAGGCTCGCGCAGGACGGCTCCAGGAGATTTCACCTGAATGAAGACAGTGCTGGTTACAGGCATTTTCGGCCAACTGGGCTGGGAATTGCGCCGTTCATGTCCGGAATCCGTTCGTCTGGTGGGGGTGGATCTACCGGAAGTGGACATCACGCAAGGGGACCATGTGGCGCGCATGTTTGCGGACCATAGTCCTCACGTGGTGGTCAATGCCGCCGCTTATACCGCCGTGGATCGAGCGGAACAAGAGCCTGAGGCGGCCTATGCGGTCAACCGCGATGCCGTGAGGCTACTGGCGGAGGCCTGCGCGCGGCACGGAGCGCATCTTCTTCAGATATCCACGGATTTTGTTTTTGACGGAACCCTTTCCAGGCCGTATAGCCCTGACGATGCCCCAAACCCTCTGAGCGTCTACGGGGCCAGTAAAATGGCCGGAGAGAAGATGACCCTTGAGGTCCTTCGGGACCGATGCACCATTGTGCGCACCGCCTGGCTCTATTCCAGCCATGGAGCCAATTTCGTCAAGACCATGCTGAGGCTCTTTGAGGAACGGGACGAGGTGCGCGTAGTGAGCGATCAGGTGGGGACACCCACATGGGCGGCAAATTTGGCCGATTTCCTGTGGGCGCTCCTCCAAAGAGAACGCGTGCCTTCCGGCATCTACCATTTCACCGACGCTGGAGTTGCCTCCTGGTATGATTTCGCCGTGGCGGTGGAAGAGGAAACCCGGCCCAAACGGAGAAAACGGGTGTGGGTGCGCCCCATTCGCACCGAAGAATATCCCACACCGGCGCGGCGTCCCTCCTACAGTGTCCTGGATAAGCACAGCGCCTGGTCTCTGTGGCCCCGATCTCCCGAGCATTGGCGCGAAGCCCTGCGACGCATGCTTCAGGAACTGGAACAGCCCCCTTCCTGCTGAGGCGCCGCTGAAAAAGACGCCCATCCGCCGGTACGGATATTTCCACCGCGAGGGGGCGGGTCTTTTCTTTGAGGACACATCGGTGGAGCACAAAATTGTTGAACGCTTACATCGTGGCCAAAGAATTCTCAGCGCCGCGGCGAAAGAACAGGTCCCGGTACCGGGCTGCCCGGGAACGAAAAAGCCGAGGCAGTGGTCGGCCGTCAATGGCGCGAATCGGCATGATGCCGACAAGAGCGTTGGTCATCCACAGGGCGTCAAATCGGGCGAGGTTTTCTGCCGAAAGGTCCTCTTCTTTCACAATCCAGCCGTCATCACGAAACAGAGCCACCACGCGGGCTTCCGCCGTGCCTTTGAGGCGGTGAGGGCTTGCGGACACCACACAGCGGCCTTCGTTCAGGAACACAAGGGACCCGGTGGCCGTTTCGGCGATGCGGCCGTCTTTGTCGTATACGAGGGACTCGTCACAGCCCGCATCGGCGGCATCCTGCCGGGCCCACAAATAAAAGAGATAACTGAGGCTTTTGAAGCACGCCGTGGGCGGTGTCCAGCCGTGTCGCAAGGTGCGCAGGGTCCATCCGCGAGCGTAGTCTTCAAGGGAAGGCGGCATGTAGGGTTCGGCCAGGATAAGCCGTGTGAGGGCGGCAGGCCGAGGAAGCCCCAATCCTGGCACGACACCCCGACTGATGATAATCTTGATGCGGGCCGGGCCGCGTTGCAGTCCGTTTCTTGCGAGAAGTTTGGCGATGCGATCGCGCCACACCCAGGGCGCCTCAAGGAGCGACCTGGATGCGCTTTCTCCGCTTGCCTCCTCAAGGCGAAGATGCCGGACGGCCTCACCGAGGCGTTGCACATGATCGGCCACATAAAGAGGCCGGCCGTCATCGGCGCGAAGGGTTTCAAAAAGGCCGTCTCCAAAGAGGAAGCCGCGGTCGAAAGGAGAAAGCCGAACATCTTTTTCCGGCACGAAACGATCGTTCCACCACACAATCCGGCGCGTGGGTGAAGCGGCCTCACCGTTCACCGGCAAACCTCCTCTTGGTGCTGAGCCATGGCCTGAAACAGGGTCCGGCCCTTGTGGAGCGTTTCCTCATATTCGGCGCTTTCCTCGGAATCAAAGACCACACCGCCGCCGACGGCGAAATAGAGGCGGCTGTCTTTAAGGATGGCCGTGCGGATGGCGATATTCATGTCCATGGTGTCGTGCCAGCCCACGTAGCCGATGGACCCCGTGTAGACGTGGCGCACGTGATGTTCCAGTTCGTCAATGATTTCCATGGCTCGAATCTTGGGACACCCCGTGACGGAGCCGCCGGGAAAGGTGGCGCGAAAAATCTGCCCCGCGGAAACACCAGGTTGCAGTTTTCCGGTGATGATGGACACCAGGTGCCACACGTTGGCATAGCCTTCAAGCCGCTTGTGCTCAGCCACCACAATGGAACGGGGTTGACAGACACGGCCCAGATCATTGCGCAACAGATCCACAATCATGGACAGTTCGGCATCGTCCTTGGGATTGGTGCACAAATCCTCGCGCATGGCGCCGTCCTCATCGGCCCTGGCGCCGCGGGGCCGTGTGCCCTTGATGGGACGTGTCTCGAGGGTGTCGCCGCGCCGACACAGAAATCGTTCCATGGACGTGCAAAGGATGTGGTGATGCGGAAGGTGCAGATAGGCGTAAAAGGGCGCAGGGTTTCGGTGAAAGAGCTGCGTCCAAAGGATCCAGGGATCGCCGTGAAAAGATGCCGAAAATCTCTGGGAAAGATTAACCTGGTACACATCGCCGTTTTGAATATAGCGGCGGATGCGAGCAACGGCGTTGAGGTATTCGTTACGCGAAAAATCGCTGTGAAGATCGCCGTCTTCACCAGAAGAAACCAGCCTGTGGGCAACGGCCGGCATCGCAGGCCGTGGTATGGGCGCCAATGCCGTTGTTTTCAAGGTCAGGTGCAGGGTTTCTCCCGTAAGGCGATCAAAGACCATGAAGTCTTGCGGAAGAAAAAAAAGACTTTCCGGGAGTTCCAGATCATCGGCGGCGGTTTGTGGAAGCACTTCCAACACATTTTTCAGTTCATAGGCAAGGTAACCCACAAGGCCGCCGGAAAAGGGTTCCACAAGCATGGGAAAATGGGGGCGTGTGGCGTCGAGAAGCCGGTCAAGGGCTTCCAGAGGATGCCGTTCCTCGATGAGGTGGCCTTCGGCCGTGGTGAGCGTGACGCGTTGGCCTTTTGAGGACATCATAAGGACCGGATTCCAGAACACCATGGAATGGCGCGCGCAGTCCAAATCGGTGCCGCTCAAAAGCACCGCGCCGTACGAAGTGCGCATCAAAGGAGCGACTTTTTCCAGAAACGAGGCATCGGTTTCTTGGTGAAAGACCTTCGCGAGCCGTACACCTCGAACTGTACCCCGCACCATGTCTTCCAAAACCATCGGCGGATCCCTCAGAGATCATGAGTTCGTCAAGGCTTGAGGCCTTGACCTTTCATGCATACGAAAAGGGTGCGGGGAACGTCCAAGGGATTTTGATGAAGAAAGCGAAAAGTTCATCCCCATTTTCGTCCACCGAGTGCCGAAGCTGTGTTGGGAATCGGGGTCCGTGGCGTCGAGCCATCGAGGGAATCGAGCATTGGAAGCACGTTCTGCGCAAAGGGAAGGGGAAAAGGCCTCATGGGAGGCGAGAAACCGTGCGGCGATTTCCAGCCCATATTCGGAAAGAAAAGATTCCGGATGAAACTGCACGCCCCATACGGGAAGATTTTTGTGCTGCAACGCCATCACGACGCCGTCTTCGGCCCAGGCGGTTTCTTGAATATCCGTGGAGGCCACCTGGCATTGCAAAGAATGGTACCGGGCGACGCGAAAGGGGGAAGGCAGTCCTTGAAAGAGCCCCAGGCCCGCGTGATGCACCCAAGAGCGCTTTCCGTGGACGGGCACAGGAGCGCGCAGCGTGGATCCGCCATAGACTTCATTGATCACCTGCATGCCGAGGCACACACCCAAGATGGGCACGCGTCCCGCGAAGGTTCGAACCACAGCCTTGCTGATGCCGGAATGGGCCGGTGATCTCGGACCGGGGCTGATGACAATCCAGTGCGGGGACAAAGACGCAATGGCCGCAACAGAGATGGTGTCGTGCCGGTAGACCAGCACCTCCACGTGCTCGAATTCATAAAAGAGTTGAAAGAGGTTGTAGGTAAAGGAATCGTAGTTGTCGATGAGAACGAGGCGCATCGGTTTTGCCTGACTTCTCAGAGCGGGCCCGCCATGGGCACGCTGGGCGTTTCGGCCGAAAAGGGCACGTTACGGCCCCTTGGTTGTCGGGGAGGTTCTTGGGGGCCTGCGCCCATATCCCGCACCGCGAGAACGCGGTCACCACGGTGGGACGCACGCACCCGTCTGGGGAAATAAGGCGCGGGCCAACACGCTCCCGGGCATCTGTTGTTTTATCTAAAAAGAAGAAAAGCCACCCGCCGTGAGGCTGGGTGGCTTTCGCCTGGCATACCTCACTTTCCTTTATGCCCTTTTTGCCCTTTGTTCGTCAATGCCCAAATCCGTATTTTCCTCGGAAGCTTTTCTCAAGCCTTTCTTAAAAGTTCACCCCAGAATGCCTGTTTTGGCCTTCCCGCGAAGGGCTTCACGCAGGGACCGCATCCTCGCGATTTTAGAGTTTCTGGACAGGTGGAAGAGCGTTCCTTCAAAAGCATCGGCGAGGAAAGCTGTGATCCGCGCCCAAGAACCCGCGCACAGCATTTTCAGGCATGATCTGAGACAAAAGCCTGAACGAGGCAATCCATCTGAGGGCCTTTGCGCACCCACGCCACTGTGCGGAAACCCGCTTCTTGAAGGGCCGCCTTTGTCTCTTCAAAGGTGTAGGTGTCTCCACCTTGGGTATTGACCAGCATATTGATAGCGAAAAGCGCTCCGGCAGGAGGATGAGTTCGGTCAGGTTCCATAATATGGTCGCGAATCAATAGGCAGCCGCCAGGTTCCAAAACATCGTGAATTTTTCGGTACAAAGCCAGGTTTTCTTCGTGGCTGTTTTGATGAATGATGGCCGAAAGAAGGGCCAGGTCACATCCCGTCGGCAGAGGATCCTTGTAAAAATCCCCTGCCACCAGGCGCACTCGATTCAAAAGGCTGTGGGCTTCAAGACGCTTTTGGGCCATGGGCAGCACTTCGGGAAGATCGTAGATCACGGCCCGAAGGGACGGCTGACGTTCCAGAAAGGCGATGGTGTAGGTGCCCGAGGCGCCGCCGATGTCCAGAAGCTGTTTGAAAGGCGAAAGATTCAAAGAGGCTGCGATGTCGCGCGCAAGATTTTTTCCCACTACATGCATGGCACCGATGAAGGCCGTCAAGGCCTCGCTTCCCGAATGGACAACGGATTGCCGATGTGGGTTTGTTCCTCGGCGAACCGTTTCCGTCAAATGATGCCAGTTCTGCCAAATATGAGTGAGGTGCAGCACCATGGGCAGCACCGAGTCTGGGTGGTCTGACGAGAAAAGAGCGCCTTTGTCCGTCAAGGCATAGATGTCGTCCGTTTTGGTCAAGTGGCCGAATGTGACCAGGCAGTCAAGAACACGGGTCAAAGCCCGAGGTCGGCTTTTGTGGTCTGAGCCAGCGTTTGCGCCGAGGAAGGGTTGCGATCCAGTAGGGTGAAAAGGTCCAGTTGGGCCGCGGATAGGATCACGCGGCTTTTCATGAAGTGTCGCACCTCGTCCAAAGGATCCCCATGCTGGTTGGTCATGTTCCCACTCCATGCATCGAGTTCAGAAATGCACAAAATAACCGGGCACTCTTGGCGGCCCCTCTCGCTGCCGTTAATGTTCGGCCGATTTTGTGTATGGTGGAGGCAAAAGCCGACATTGCCTAGCAGATTCTTAAGGATTCTGTCCATGGGTTTCAGGCAGGCTCGACCCATCGTGGAAATCCAGGAAGCCGAGCCGGTGAGCGCGAACCGCTTTGGCAACAGATGGGGACTCAGAAGACGGTAGAGGATGCAGTATGCGGACGTGGTATGCGTTTTTGACGGGACCGGCGCTGTGGGTGACGTTCATTGTTTTTCTGGGGGGTCTTGGATTGCGGCTGGCCTTTCTTTATGGGCTCAGCCGGGGCGGGATCGCGTGTTTTACAACCACATGGACTGGCGGTGGGCGTTCAGGTCCATCATACACTGGCTCGTGCCGGGGGCAAGTGCGTCCATGGGCTCGCAACCGGTGTTCAGTGCCGTCTTTGTTCTGTTTCACGTAGGGCTGCTGGCGGTGCCTCTTTTCCTTTCAGCACATAATCTTTTGTGGGAGGGGACCCTCCGATCTCATGATGGTTTTGCATGTCCTTTCGGGAGAAGTTCTTCTCGTCCTCATTCCATTCACCAAATTGGGGCACATGGTGCAGTTTTTCTTTGCGCGTGCCTTCATCGGCTTTGAGATGGGGGCGCGGCGTGGGGCCAGAGCGTGGTAAGACCAAGTACTGTCTGAAGGGTGGAGCGAAAAAAATGAGTAATCAAGCGGCGACTGCGGAACCTGCAAAGGTTGAAGGGCGTCCTGTAGACGTAAAAAAGATACAACAACTCTTGGCTGCCAATAACGGAACGCGCATTCGCACCTGGCTCAGCACCTGTTCCTGATGCAGCCTGTGCGCGGAAAGCTGCTTTTTTTATTTGGCCCATAGCCGCAACCCTCGGTTGAGCCCGGCGTACAAGTTCAAGGCTACCTTCGGGGAACTGTACCGGCGCAAGGGCCGGGTGGATTGGGATTTTTTGCATCGATGCGCGGAGATTGTCTGGGGAAAATGCACCACGTGCAAGCGCTGCTCCATCTTTTGCCCCTTCGGTATCGATGTGGCCACCCTCACTGCCACCACGCGAACCATTCTCTATTCCCAGGGCATCACCCCCCAAGGGCTGGCTCGAGCCGTGGTCAGTTACCGAGAAACGGGCAACCAAATGGGCATGAGCACCGAAGACTTTGTGGACACCTGCGAGTGGATGGCGAAGGAAAGCCGGGATGAAATCAAGGGAGTGACCATCCCCATCGACAAAAAAGGGGCCAAGTACATGTACACGGTCAACCCTCGAGAGCCCATGTTTTACCCTCAGGACTTGGCCATGGCCGCCAAAATTCTTACCGTGGCCGAAGAGGACTGGACCATGCCGTCCACGGGAGGGGACTGCACCAATCTGCCCATGTTTGCTGGTGATCGAGCTTTGGCCGGACAGGTGGTGCGCACCATGTACGAAAAGGCGGTGGAATTGGGTGTGCAGGCCATTCTCATTACCGAATGCGGCCACGCGTACCGCTCGGCCCTTTTTGAAGGCCCTTATCTGGCGGGTTACCCCGATGGCAAGCCGCCGGTGCCCATCGTGCACTCAGTGCAGCTGTTTTATGAGTACATTCGAGACAGCCGCATTCGCATCGATCCGGCCAAGCGATTGAAGGAACCTGTGACCTATCAGGACCCCTGCAACGCCTCCCGCAACGGCGGCCTGTGGGAAGAGGGGCGGAAGCTGGTGCAATTTCTGGCCGAAGACTTTCGGGACATGCAACCCAATCGGGACCATAACCATTGCTGCGGCGGCGGAGGCGGCTACATTCCCATGGGGTCGGAATACAAAGCGCGCCGCATGGCCTCAGGGCGTGTGAAAGCCGAACAGATTCGAGCCACCGGGGCAAAGATCGTCATTGCCCCGTGTCACAACTGCTTCGATCAACTCAGTGACCTCAACAAGGAATACCAGCTGGGTGTCAAGGTCATGTCGTTCAAAGAAATCATCTGTGAATTGATGGTGGTTCCGGAAAAATCTCAACCAGAAGAGCTTCAAGAGGCCGAACGGGAAGCCTAGGGGCGCCGGCGCGCCTGGTGTGTGAAGGTGCGAGGAAAGGTCCTCTCGGGCAGTCCTGCTTCCAGCCAACGCGGTTCAATCCACAGGTGTGAAGGTTTGAGGGAAGGCATTCTCGGGCAAAATGTGGGAAGACCGTTTTAGCATCCTTTGCTGGGAGCGGCGCACGCCGCGACGCTTAATCGCCTCGTGCGACGACGCGCCTTCAGCATTGAGCCGAAGGGCCGGCGCGAAGCCATTTTCGGACTGCTTTCGGCCCCTGAAGCCCGCGCGATCGCTTGTCTGAGAAGGTGCGGAATGCACGAGGGCTTGGTTTTTCCATCGCGGCATGTGAGACGTGTGAGCACGAACGAACAATGGAAAAAGGACTTAGTGGCCTATCCGGGCATTTCGAAATGGTTCAAATAGGGTGTGAGAAAAAATTGGATCCGTTCAAGCCCCAGCGCTTGTCCGGCATCGGCGTTTCGCACGGCGGTGCGTTTTGGTGTGTGGAAACAACTGAGCGCTTTTATTACGCTGGAGGGGTAGGGAGCTCCGCGGGCTGCGATGGGCTATGGCGGCTCGCGCCATTCCCGCGGAGAACATTCTAGAACCGACCGGTGGCGTGTCAGAGAAGGCTTCAAGGAACGAATCGGCCGGGCCCTAGTGAAACCATCCGTGAGCTCCGGGCATGGGGGACCTTGGGAACGAAGGGAGGGAGGAGCATGTATCAAAAGATACTCTTTTGCGCCGATCTCTACGCCAGTTCGGATTACGCCTTTGCCGCGGCACTGGATCTTGCGGAGCGGTCCGAAGCGGAACTGATCATCCTCCATGTGTTGGAGTCCCGGCACAGGTATTCAGGGCACGTGATCACCGAAGACGGTGAAACGTGGGCGGGACCGGAAGTCATTGAGAAACTCAAGAAAAAACTTCGAGAGTACTACCTGATTCGCATTGAACGAGAAGATCCACCCAATGTGCGGGTGAAAATGCGGGCGGGGGATTCCTTGGATGGAAATCTGTCGGTTGGCGCGTAAAGAAAAGGTGGACCTGATTGTCATTGGCCCTTACACCCTCCACGATCCTAAAGCACCCCTGGAATTGGAAAAGTCCCATCTAGGCCAAAACGCTCAGGAGGTATCCCTGCGCGCACCTTGTCAGGTCTCCATTGTGACTTCTCCTAAGCAACGGCTGGCTCTGGAAAAAGCCGAGGAACACGGGCGATCCAAAAAGCGAAGACGAAAGACGATGTAACAGGAAGGCGAAAACGGGTTACAAGAAAAAGCCATCTCGAAGAGCGGCGTGATCCAGGCAAAACGGCAGGAGGTTTCATGAGACGGGGTGCTCAAATCTTTGTGGTGTGCTGTATCGCGGTGTTTTTAGGAACGTGGGCGCGGTGTCAGGACGAGGTGATCGTCTTCGAGAAAGGCGGCGGGAAAGCCGTGCAGCGGCCGGCTGTTTCCTTTCCCCATGAAACGCATGCCCAGCTGGTGGAGTGCACGCGGTGCCATCACGACTACGATGCCTATGGTGTCAACAAGGGCAGCGAAGGCCAGAAATGCGCCGACTTCCATGGTAACCTATCTGTGACCAACCCTGTGCCTCTTCAAAGCGCTTTTCATGACCAGTGCTTGTCGTGTCATGAGCGCCTGCACGCCCGTGAGGGGCGAAACCTTCCTGTCATGTGCGGCCAGTGCCATGTGCGCTGAGACGTAAGCCTTGGCCGATGCCGTTGCCCCGTCATTCGGCGCCTTTCGTCAAGGTCAAGGCAAAAATCGAACACGGGGCGTGAAGACTCCTTGGATTCTCCTTGACATTTCCTTGTGGGCAAAGCAGTAGGAGCGTGTTCGAAAATGGCTTTTCAAGGCCGTTTTCGTTTCATTGTGTAGGAGCGCCGCAAGGCGCGATCAGGCGTCGCGGGTTGCGGCGCTCCTAAAGTCCTATAGGAAGGGGTTCTCGGACGGCCCCCTTCGAGGCCTTCCGAGAGCGTGTTTTCGCCGGTTGACGGCCCAATCATTGGAGCGAATGACAACGCCGTAAGCGGCCGAAGTTTGCCTTCTCTAACGGCCTTTCAGGATGGTCGTGGTGCCGCCGTGAAAACAGGGCGCACGGGCTTTGTATCCTGGTTCCGGTGGACCCCCTTACGGCGCCGGCCAGCTGCCGAAACTCAGAATCGAAGGAGGACCTGCAAGGATGGAACGGACATTATCGATCATCAAACCGGACGGTGTGCAAAGGAGTCTTGTGGGCAACATCGTGGGGCGCTTTGAAAGCGCAGGGTTTCGCATCGTGGGCATGAAACGGCTTTCCCTGAGCAAGAAAGAAGCGGAGGCCTTTTATGCCGTGCACAAGGAGCGGCCTTTCTTTGACAGCCTCACTTCTTATATGTCTTCGGGACCCGTGGTGGTCATGGTCTTGGAAGGCCCCAATGTGATTCAACGCAACCGTGAAATCATGGGCGCCACCAATCCGGCGCAGGCCGCTGAGGGAACCATTCGCAAAGATTACGGGTTGGATGTGGAAAAGAACACGGTCCATGGCTCTGACGCGCCGGAGACGGCGGCCAAGGAAATCGCGTTCTTTTTCAGTGAACTGGAACTCATGCGTTAGAACGATCGATCTCAAGGAGGCGTGCCATGCGCTGGCATATTGTGCTGACGGCCATGATGAGCCTGGTGGCTTTTTCCTGTTCGGGCATTGGGACCAAGCAAGCCCAGGAACCGACGGCGATTGTGAGCGCGCCGCCCGTCCACTCTTCCATCCCGTCTCAGCCTCCGACCTTTATGGCGCCGTACGTGGCACCCCCTTCAAACATGGACCTGTGCGGAGAACCCGTTCCCTTGCACGACCGTGATGTGCTGGAAAGGTTCGATCGGGAATTTACCATCGTGGTGTATTCTCACGCCCAGGTCTATTTGTGGTTAAAAAGGGCGGAACGCTTCTTTCCATGGTTTGAAGAGGAACTGCGCCGGCGAGGGCTTCCTGAGGATCTTAAATATGTGGCTGTGGCTGAAAGTGATCTGCAGCACGGCGCCGTGTCGCCGGCGGGAGCTGCCGGGATGTGGCAGTTCATTCCATCCACGGGATCTCGTTATGGATTGGATCAAAATCCACAGCTGGATCAACGGTACGATTTTGAGATGGCCACGGACAGTGCGCTTCGATACCTGGCCGACCTGTACCGGCGTTTCAATAATTGGACTCTGGCCATTGCGGCCTACAACTGCGGGGAAAAGCGGGTTTCCGATGAGATGGCCTTTCAGAGGGTGAGCGACTACTATCAGTTGAAGCTTCCTCTGGAAACGGAACGCTACGTGTTCCGTATCTTGGCCATTAAGGCCGTTCTTTCCAACCCGCAAAGGTACGGATATGCCCTGCCCTCCGGAGCGGGGTATCCTCCGGAGCGTTTTGATGTGGTCACCATCACCACGCGATATGCGGTGCCCATCGTGGCGTTGGCTCAAAGAGCCGGCATTACGTACAGGGAATTCAAGAGGCTCAATCCGGCCTTCACCACCACGAGCATTCCACCGGGAACCCATCGCGTGCGTGTGCCGGAAGGACACGGCAAAGCCTTGGAACAGGGGTTGGAGTCTTTTTTGGCGAGCTACAGAGTGCCGGAAGTGATTCTCCACAGGGTGAATCGGGGAGAAACTTTGACCGAAATAGCGAAGCGCTACAATGTGTGTGTCTCTGATATCAAGCAATGGAACGGCCTAAAGGATTCAACGGTCAAACCCGGCCAGACGCTTCGCATCCAACGCTGAAGCTTCATGGGGGATCCTTGACAATGCCGGAAAACCCCCGTTACGATGGGTAGATTGGTTGGGTGTTTTTCCACGCCTTGACACGAGGGTTTGAGGCATGCGGCCATCGGTGATCGATGAGGCGGCCAAACGATTGCAGGCCAGTTCCTGGGCTGTGGCGCTCACCGGTGCCGGCATTTCCGTGGAAAGCGGCATTCCGGATTTTCGAAGTCCGGGTGGTTTATGGTCCAGGTACGACCCTTTGGAATACGGGGATATTCGCTCTTTTCGCACTAATCCCTGTAAAGTTTGGCGCATGCTGATGGACATGGACCGCATGCTTCACGAAGCGGAACCCAACCCAGCCCATTACGCTTTGGCGGTGCTTGAAAGGGAAGGCGTGCTGAAAGGGGTCATTACCCAAAACGTGGACAGCCTGCACCAGAGGGCGGGCAGCCGTCATGTGGTGGAATTTCACGGCCACGGCCGCAGTGCCCGATGTGATCAGTGTGGGCGGGAGGTGCCCCGAAAGGCGCTCAAGGTGCAGGACTTGCCTCCGCGGTGCGCCTGTGGAGGGCCTATGCGGCCCAATTTTGTTTTCTTTGGGGAGGACATTCCACGAGCGGCCTACCTCCAAGCGATGCACATGATGGAGCGGTGTGATCTCTTGTTGGTGGTGGGAACTTCCGCCACTGTGGCGCCGGCTTCTTATTTGCCTCTTATGGCCAAGAACCGAGGCGGGTTTCTCATTGAGGTCAACCCGAACGCGACCGACCTGACATCGATGCACACAGATCTTCACGTGCCCTTGCCGGCAGGTCAGGCGCTGCCGGCCATCGTTTCAGCGCTGGGACTGTCCATGGAATGATGGCGACAGAAAGTGAGTGTGGTGGCCATGGCTTTTTTGACGATGTTTTCTCCCGTGTGGGCAACGGTGGCGTTAGCGGCGCCGGAGGCTGGCGCCGCTAACGGCGTGACAAATATGATTTGGAACGCCGGCCCCATGGTCAAGCTGGTGCTGCTGGCGCTGGTGGCCATGTCCCTGGGCTGTTGGGGAGTGGTCCTGGTGAAATTCAAGTCGTTTCGTCGCGCAGAAAAGCAATCGGAAGATTTTTACGAGCTCTACCGCCAAAAAAAGAGCTTTGCATTATTGTACCGGGAAAGCCAGGCGCTGGATGAAAGTTACCTGGCTCAAGTGTTTCGCTCCGGCTACACCGAGTGGGGACGGGTGACGAAGATGCTGGAGTCTTTGGGTTCGGTGGAACCGGCTGCGTGGAGTGGCGAGGAGGCTTTGAGCACGGTGGAAAAAGCCATGGAGGGGGCGATGCTTTTGGAAGTGCGGCGGTTGGAGCGGTTTCTTCCCCTGTTGGCCACCACAGGCAACACGGCCCCGTTCATCGGCCTCTTCGGCACAGTCTGGGGCATCATGACCTCCTTTCATCACATCGGCTTGAAAGGAGCGGCCAATCTGGCCGTGGTGGCGCCGGGTATCTCCGAAGCACTGGTGGCGACGGCCATCGGTCTTTTTGCCGCTATTCCCGCTGTGATTTTCTTTAACTATTTCATGAACCGCATTCAGGCCATTCAGGGACAGATGCAATACTTCGCGGGGGATCTCTACGCCGTGCTAAAGAGGGAATGGGTGCGACGATCCGTGGTGCACTCCAAGGAGGGGGCGGAAGAGTCCCCAGCGGTCATTCGCACCACACGTTGAGAGTTGCCCTTATGAAAACCCAAGGTCCTTCTCGACATCTTCTGTCCGAAATCAACGTCACACCCTTTGTGGACGTGATGTTGGTACTGTTGATTATTTTTATGGTGACCGCCCCCATGATGATGCAGGGCATCGATGTGGACCTGCCCGATGCCGAAGCGCCGGCCATTCCTTCGGAGCAAGAAAGGCTGGTTGTCACGGTGGACGCCCAAAGGAAAGTGTACATCAACGAATACGCCGTGGACATGGACACCCTTGGACCGAAACTGAGCGCCATTTACCGAAACAGAGGAGGCAAACAGGGGGTTTTTTTAAGGGCCGATGCTTCCCTTCCCTATGGCTTTGTCATGGAAGTCATGGGCACGATTCGACAGGCGGGCATCGATCAAATCGGCATGGTCACGGAATCGGGCGAAAACCGGGCAAAGGCACCGGGTGGATAGGTCATGAGGACGGCTGCAGACGCTTTTGATCGCTTGCGTCTTCCGCGCCAGGACGTGCTTTGGGGCATGGCGGTTTCCGTCATCGTGCATGCGGTCATGGTCTTTGTGGTGGTTTTTTTGCCGCATATGCTTCCAAGAAAGCCTGTGGAGATGCCCTTTTACGCCGTGAAGTTGGTGAGCGCGGGGGAAGTGGGTCTGGATGCGGTGGGGGGTGGCCAGGGGCTGCCAGCCCAGGTTAAGGCTCCCAAGGCCCCGACGGGTGCGCCGCAAAAGGCGACCGCGCCGGTTCCCGTAGTGCCCGTGAAACGTCTTGCGGATGGGTTCAAGGTTGCCGAGGCTAAAGTGGAAAAGCTGCAAGGGACAGCCGGCCCCAGCCTGGAACCTGTGGGAAAGCCGTCCATTGAAAAGAGTGTGGAACAACTGCTGCCCAAAGACAGGGCCGAGCGACCCAAGGCACCGGCCATGTCGCAAGGGGCGTCGACGGATGCACGATCGGTCTCATCTTCGGACGCCAAGGAATCCGCCGCCAAGGGTTCGAGGGCGGGTTCCGGCACAGGCGGTGCGGCCAAGGGCGTTTCGGGACCTTCGGGTTTGGAAGGCGCAATGGACCAGCTGGCTCTGGCGCGGCGTTTGTACTACACCGAAGTCTGGGCCGCCATCAAGAGACAGTGGGTGCTACCCAAATCCCTCATCAGTGTGCAGGGCTTGGAAGCCGTGGTCATCATTGTGGTGCGCCGGGACGGCAAGATCGAAAAGATGCAGTTTGAAAAAAAGTCGGGAAATCCGCTGTTTGACGAGTCGGTGCTTCGAGCCATTCAAAAGGCGGATCCATTGCCGAAGTTTCCGGACATCTACAGTCCGCCACGAGACGAAATCGGTGTGCGTTTTCGGCCTGAAGATCTGGCGTGAGGACTCTCTTGGGGAAAGGAAACGAAAACAGAGTGCGCAGAGGAGGGCTTTCCTGGATACTGTTTTTCGGGGTGTGGACAGCCTGCATGAGCCTGCCAGTTTTTTCGGCGCGGGCGGCCGCCGAACGGGTCTACATTGATATCACACAGCCTGGTTTCGTTAAACTGCCGATCGCGGTTCCAGACTTCAAGATGCAAGGAAGTGGAGAGCTGGCTTTGGCGCATCGGATGGCTGAGGTGATTGGGGCCGATTTGGATTTCTCCGGCTATTTTAAGGTGCTGGACCCTGCAGGTTTTCTGGAATCTCCGCAGCAGATGGGTGTTTTGCCCTCGGAAATCCGCTTTGATACCTGGAAGGCCATCGGCGCTGAATTCCTCGTGCGAGGTCTTTATGAAGCTCGAGGCGCAAGCCTGAATGTGGAGTTTCGACTTTTCGATGTGATCTCGCAAAAGATGCTGGTCGGCAAGGCCTACGAAGCAGGGGTGGCCGATGCCGTCAGCGTCGCCCATCGCATCGCCAACGAAATCATCGCGGCACTCACGGGAGAGGCTGGCATTTTTGATACGCGCATTGCTTTCGTTCAGGCCGAAGGAGACGCTAAAGAAATTTATGTGATGGATCTGGACGGCCGAAACCCCACCCCCATCACTCGGGACGGCAGCACGGCCCTGTCTCCGGCATGGAGTCCCGACGGAACCCAGTTGGCTTTTGTGAGCTACCTGGAAGGGCAGCCGAAGATTTTTGTGGCCGACGTTTTTTCAGGGGCGCGGCGGGCCCTGAGCGGGTATCCAGGGATCAACATCACACCAGCATGGCATCCGAAAGGAGGGCGCCTGGCCGCTACCTTGTCTAAGGATGGAAATCCGGACATTTTTCTCCTCGACGCTCAGGGATCCATCGTGCAAAAACTCCTGGGCGGATGGGCCATTGAAGTGTCACCATCGTGGTCTCCGGACGGATCGAAGCTGGCTTACGTGTCCAACGAAACGGGAAATCCGCACATCTACATGCTGGATGTGGCCAGCGGAAACAAGAGGCGTTTGACCTACGAAGGCAAGTATAATACGTCACCGGCTTGGTCTCCAAAAGGGGACTGGATTGCCTTTTCCGGTATGGCCGGCGGCACGCATAACATTTTCATCATTCGTCCCGACGGTTCGGATTTGCGAGCCTTGACGCATGGGGAAGGTTCCAACGAAAGTCCCACCTGGTCTCCCGATGGACGGCTCATTGCCTTCAGTTCCACTCGAGAAGGCACGAGCGCCATTTGGGTGACGGGTGTCCATGGCGAGGGAACACGGCGGTTGACTCGACTGGGGGGGGCGCAGAGCCAGCCGAGTTGGTCGCCGCGAAGGAATCGTTAGAAGCGAAAAGTCGTGATTCACCGACGAGGGAGGAAATCATGCAGCATGGGATGAAGGCGGTTGCGGTCTGGTGCGGTCTGCTGGTTATGTTCTTAACCGTGTCGGCGTGTTCCAAGAAAGCTGTGCCCGGACAGGCGGCGTATCCTTCGGCGGCTGCCACGCCTGCGGGCCCTGGAACGGGTCGGTACACGCCGAGCGGTCCCATTGATGAAGCCACGTGGCAGAAACTGGGGTTGCGTACGGAAGAAGAGCGGCAGAGATTTCTGCAGGAAAAGGATCAGTTTCAAAACGAGGACATTTATTTTGAATTCGACGCCTATGTGCTTATGGACGAAGCAAAAACCATCTTGGACAAAAAGGTGGATTTTCTGCGTCGCTACCCTGCCGTGCACGTGACCATCGAAGGCCATTGTGACGAACGCGGCACCAACGACTACAATCTTGCGTTGGGAGAACGACGGGCCAACAGCGCCTGGCAGTATCTGGTCAATTCCGGCATCGAACCTCATCGGTTGAGCATGATCAGTTACGGCGAAGAACGGCCCATCGCGCTGGGTCATGACGAAGCGTCCTGGGCCAAGAATCGACGGGCTCATTTCGTGGTGCAGTTTTAGGAGGATAAGGGGCGGCCCATGGGCGGGACGACAAGGCGGCGAAGAAGCCTTGGATGGGGAGCTGTGCTGAGCGTATCCACCCTCCTTTGGGGATGCGCCTCCACGCAAGAAATCACGCTGCTTCAGAACAACCTTTCCAGCCTTCAGGTGCAGGTCCGCGAACTGGACGCCCGCATGCAAAAACTGGAGCAGGCGGTCTTCGGCGCCAAAGGCTCCACGGGCTCCGCAGCGGGAGGACTGGCCGCCTTGAATGCTCGCATGGATCAGATGCAAATGGATGTGGGGCAGATCAAGGGGCAGGTGGAAGAGCTGCGCCACTTTCAGCAGCAGGCTTTGAGGGAGCTATCGGTGCCCAAACCAGCTTCGGACCAGCCGCTGATTTCCATTCCGGGCACCCCCCCCTCGGCCCCGGCCTCTGGAACCACGCCGCCTATAACGACCACCGCACCCACGGCGCCGGCACCAGACCCTGAAAAGGAACTTTATAACGGTGCTCTGGCCCTTTACCAAAAGGGGGACCATGCGGCGGCGCTGCAAAAATTTAAAGAGTTCACGAGTCGGTATCCCACGTCGAAATTGTCCGAGAACGCCCTGTTTTGGGCGGGAGAATGCCATTTCATGATGGGCAATTACCAGGAGGCCATCAACAGTTACCAAGA
Source organism: Desulfosoma sp. (assembly GCF_052743555.1). Classification (NCBI taxonomy): domain Bacteria; kingdom Pseudomonadati; phylum Thermodesulfobacteriota; class Syntrophobacteria; order Syntrophobacterales; family Syntrophobacteraceae; genus Desulfosoma; species Desulfosoma sp. The sequence goes on along the minus strand of NZ_JBRAHS010000008.1, from coordinate 42,066 downwards.
AATTCTAGATCGGTTTCCCAAAGGAAACAAGGCCCCCCATGCGCTCCTCAAGCAGGGGGCGGCCTTTGAAAAGCTGGGCGACACCACCGCGGCACGTATTCTTTATGAACGTGTCCTGCAACAATATCCCAAGAGCCCTCAAGCCCAGGTGGCCAAGCAATGGCTTGAAAGGCTTAAATAGCACAGGGCCTTGACGTGAACGACCTCCCTTGGAATATGTCCGAGAATGCTTTGTTGTGGCATTAGCCTGGGCCTCGATGTCCCAACCCAAGGACCGCTCCCGGGCGGTCCGAACGGCGGCCGGCTTCAAAGCCGTTCCTTCAAAAGCGTGGGCGCCGGAAAGGCTGGATCCGCTTACAAAGATTCAAGAAAAGCATTGTGGGACAAGCTCCTTTGTCGGTTGTGTCTAGGCATGGCTATTTCCCTTTTGACGCTCTGTGGAGCGCCGCTGCTTGACGCCCAGTCGGAGGTTCCCCCCGCCGTTCGGTTTATTCGCTTTGTGGGTGTCAAGAGTCTGGATGCTGGCCGTCTGGAAAAAATCATGGAAACCCAAGCGAAACGTTTTCGCTGGGGGCAGGGCGCCCCCTTGGATGAGACCGTCCTGCGCAGGGATGTGGAGCGGATTGAGAAATTTTATAAGAGCCAAGGATTTTATGACGCTCGTGTCTTGGGACATCGTTTGATTCCCTTGGGAGGCCGCGAAGTGATCCTGGAGATCACGGTGGAGGAAGGGCGGCCCGTCATCGTGGAAAGTGTGGATTTGACCGTGGATAACGCCCCTTTGGGCCCGTGGCATGACGACCTTCTCCAGGTGATTCCCCTCAAACCTAGGCGCCGCTTCACCTCCTCGGATTTTTACGACACGGAAAAGCGGGTGCGGGAGTTCTTGAGCGATTGGGGGTACCCTCGAGCCACTGTGGAAACCCAAGGCATCATGGACAAGGAGGCGAAGACGGCCCACATCCAAGTGCACGTGGCGCTGGGACCCGCGTGTTTTTTTGGCCCCGTGCGCGTGGAAGGGAACCGACGCGTGGAAACGGCCCTTATTGTCAATGAGCTCACCTTTCGACCCGGTGAGCGATACCGGGCCAAGGCTCTGCACGATTCCCAAAAGCGCCTCATGGATCTCCATCTTTTTACCTTCGTGGACATTCAACCCCAGTTGGATGCCTCATCTGAAGGTGAAATCCCGGTTTCCGTGGTGGTCAAGGAAGCCAAAAGCCAAACGGTGCGCTTGGGGGCGGGTTATGGGACGGAAGATCAGCTGCGAGGGCGCGTGGGGTATGAATATCGGAATTTCCTCGGACAGGGTCGAAAGCTGGAGCTGGATGCCAGGGCAAGTTCTCGGGCGCGGTTTTTCGAGGGTCGATTGACGCAGCCCCACTTTCTCTACGAGCCCTTTCGGCTGAAGGTCTCCGGCGGTGTGTCTCGAGAGATGCAGGAAAGCTACACCAACGAACAGTACTTTTTCCGACCTCAAGTAACCTGGCAGGTCAATGAACATTGGCTGCTCAATGCCGGACCGAACGTGGAGGCCAACCGCCTCCTGGACGTGGATCTCACCTCCCAAGCCATACGACCCAGTGATCAAAAAGGAGAAGAATACTACGTCTCCTCTTTGGTGTTTGGGGCCACTTACCAAAGGGTGGACAACATTTTGAATCCTCGGCGGGGCGTGCAGTTTTTACAAAGGTTGGAGTGGGGCGGTTCACTTGTGGGTTCCGAAGTGGCCTTTGTGAAATTGGGTCTGGAAGGCCGCTCGTACCTGCCCATCGATCCTTTGGGCGTGCTGGCTTTTCGTGCCAAATGGGGCAGCATCGCCGAACTGGAAGACACGGCTCGCGTGCCCATTTTCAAACGCTACTTCAGTGGCGGAAGTACCAGCATTCGGGGATATCCTTACCAAAAACTGGGACCCTTGGACGACGACGGAAACCCTCTTGGAGGACTCACCCTGCTGGAACTGAGCGGCGAATGGCGTTTCCCCCTCAAGAATTCCTGGGAAGGCGTGCTTTTTGTCGATGCGGGCAACGTCTATGAGAACCGCTATCAGCTGCTCTGGAACCAGCTCCGTTCCAGTGTCGGCACCGGACTTCGATACAAAACTCCCGTGGGACCTCTGCGCCTGGATTTCGGATACCAGCTGAATCCTCCCGACCAGGATTTTTTCAACCGCTACCAGATTCACTTGAGCATCGGGCAGGCTTTTTGACGCCATCTCGATACCTATTGTCTGAAAACACCTTCGGTAGGAGCGGCGCAAGCCGCGATCCTTATCGCGCCGTGCGCCGACTCTACAGAACATCTTCTCAAAGACACTCCGAAGGAAGGAGGACTCCGGCGCCCTCGATGCGATCCGCTTTGAGGTCCCGCAGGGCCTCGTTGGCCGCCGTCAAAGGGTAGGTGCGCACCGTGGCCCGTACGGGCACCGCGGCCGCTGTGGCCAGAAGTTCCAAAGCATCCTGTCGTGTGTTGGCCGTGACGCTGTGCACATTCTTTTCATAGAAAAGATGCCTCTCGTAGTCCATGGGCGGAATCTGGCTCATGTAGATGCCAGCAAGGGCCAGAGTGCCACCCTTGTCCAAGTGTTCCAGGGCCTCGGGAACCAGAGTGCCTGCGGGTGCGAAGACGATGGCATGCTGGACTCTGACGGGAAGATCTTTGGCGGAAGCCCCCGCCCACACGGCGCCAAGATCCCGAGCAAGCTTTTGATGGCGTGGGGTGCGCGAGACGGCATACACGTCATAGCCCCAATAGCGAGCGATCTGAATGACGATGTGCGCGGAGGAACCAAAGCCGTAGAGGGCCAAGGTGCGAGGGTGTTCGGCAGGTCGCGGATCCGGAGGGCCGCACAGGGCCCTCTTAAGGCTGCGATAGCCGATGATGCCGGCGCATAGCAAGGGAGTGGCTGCAGCGTCGGAAAGGTTGTCCGCGATGGGGTAAGCGAAATCCTCATGGACCACCGCATGGGTGGCGTATCCACCGGGGGCATGGTAGCCGGTAAACAGAGCTTTTTCGCAAAGGTTTTCAAAGCCGTGTCGGCAATAACGGCACGTGCCGCAGGTATGCCGCAGCCAGGCGATGCCCACACGGTCTCCTTCCCGAAACCGATGGGTTCCAGGGCCTTTCTTGTCCACCCGTCCCACGATCTGATGTCCCGGAATGACGGCATGGCCCAAGGGAGGCAGTTCTCCTTCGATTATATGCAGATCCGTTCGGCACACGCCGCAGGCCGAAACCCTGATGCGAATTTCCCCTTGGGAAGGCTCGGGGTCCGGAAGTTCTTCCAAAACGAGCGGACGGTGTTCCACGGGAGCGCAACGGTGTAAGACCATGGCTTTCATGGGGCATCCTTTCCCTTGCGAGCAAGAAACCATGAACATCAGTTGATTTGACAGGCTGCGTGATTGATAATTGATTTAATCTGAGACAGCTCGCAGAGTCAACCCATCGAGGAAGATCCAAACGTGGGATCCATCAAAGGTCAAGCAAAAACGCCGCCGAATGCCTCAAGAAGCCGTCGACCCTTTCATGGCACACCGATTCTTTCAGGCTTTCCAAGGACCGTGATCGTCCTGGGTGTCCTGGGCCTTGGTCTTTCGCTTTGCATCGTGCTCCTGATGCACACACCCTGGGTCCAAGACTGGATGACCAGGGTGGTGGTGGAGCGCGTGCACCAAGCAACAAGCCTTCAGGTGGCTGTGCGCGGATTTCGCTGGTCCCCTTGGAAAAGCGTTCGCTTTAATGACGTTTCCCTGAAGTCCGGTGAAACCGTGGTATTGTCGGCGGATTCTCTGGACATGCACTACAGCCTCAGCTGGTCGAAACCGCATGTGACCCTGCGCCATGTGACCCTGCACAGGCCCTTTGTGCGACTGGAAAAGTCGGATGACGGGCGGTGGCGCATTCCTCTGCCTAGGGACGAAGGCAAGGGAAACGGGAACGAGCCGGCCAGGCGGTGGGTTCTAAAACTTCTTGGGCAGGTAACGGTGGTTTCCGGTCGAGTTCAAGGTTTTGAAGGCGAACGATGCATTCTGGATGTGTCTGAAATGACAGGAACGTTGTGGGTGCGCCAGGAATCCGAGAATGGGTCTTTGGGTGTCCAAGTGAGCCTTGACCCGTGGCGCATGGAATTACAGGCGCCCGTGCGCAGTGAGGTTTCCTTGACTGCGGGGGCTCTTCTCCACGACGGAATCCTTCGCGTGGACACGTTGCAGGTGACAGTCAACGAAACGTCACACATAGCGCTGAGTGGAACCTGGTATGATTTCCCCGCAGGAAGCTTCTCGGCACAGGTTCGGCTGATGCCGTGGTCATGGACCATCAAAGGCTGGGGACCTCGCCAAGGGGAGCACGCGCTGTCCGTTGTCCTGAAAGGCTCCCTGGATCTCGAAGGCACACCGGCACGGCTCTACGGCCGATATGATCTTCAAGGCGGTCATGGAAACCTTGTGGGCACGGCTCTGTGGACGATCACCAAAGAGAAGGCCATGATCACGGCAGACATGTCGATCACGGAGCTGCTGGTGCCATGGGACATTCAAGGGGCATCGACCTTTTCGGGAAAAACGCACCTTGTCTTGGAGCGCAAGCGAGGGGGCGAAACGAAAATAAGCTTTGCCCTCCGTCAGGGACGCTACAGTGCCGAAAAGATGACCCTGCAGGATCTGACTTTGAATGTGGATTTTCAGGAGGGAATCTTCGTTGTGCGGCGGGCTGCGGGCCGATGGGACAATGGGGGCCTCGTGGAAGCGTCCGGAACCATCGTCGGCATACCATCTGCACCCGTGGGAACCCTGCGTCCGACCCTGGACCTTGACGTCAAAGCGGACCGCATGCCTTTGGCCCTTTTGAAGCACGCGGTGCCCGACCGTCCCTTGGCGGGCATGGTTTCGGGACAGGGGAAACTGCAAGGGACCTGGCCGCATTGGACATGGAAGGGGCGAGTCAGCGCACGGGATGTGATCATCGATGCCTTTCGGGCCAAGACCGTGCGCATCGATGGCACGTCCACCCTTTCGTGCCTGAAGGAGGCGCGAAAACTCACCATGGAACTCTCAGCCTTTGCTTACGGAGAATATACCGGAGACTTTCTTTCGGTCACTTTGCACCAGCAGGGCGAGGCGACTATGGCGGACATGGAAGTTCACGGGCGCCGCCTCGCGGCCCTGGACCACCTGAACCTCAAGGCCAAGCTGACTTCCTTGCAGGACCCTCACAAAAGGCTCCGGATCGAAGAGGCGGAATTTTCCGTCGCCGGTGATCAATACACGGCCCAGGGAGAGCTCCGCATTGGTTCAGGGGCGGTACAGGTGTCTTCACTTCGTATGAGCCGCGGCGACGAAGAGGTGCAGGTTCACGGAACCCTGGGAATTCCTGAGCCCCTGGATCTTTCTGCGCGCATAAAAAATGTGGATATGGCTTCGTGGCTGCCGCGGTTTTTGCCGGAAGCTTCGAGGAAGGACGAACTCAACAAGTGGCTTCGAGGACGCCTGGACGCTCAAGTGCGTCTTCAAGGAACGGTGGAAAAGCCCGTCATGGTTCTGGACGCCTCGGTCAGCCAGCTGGCCGTACCGGACCAGGAACGTTTCTTCCTCGCCCTTTCGGGACGTTATGAAGCGGAAAAATTGACCCTTCACGGCGAGCTTTTCGCCCCCTTCCTGAACAATCCCGTTCTTATGGAGGGAACCTGGCCCTTGGAGCTTCGACTTGTGCCCTGGACGTGCAGCCTTCGTCACGGGGCGGAGGGACAGGTGCGATCCTCGGCGCAGAATGTGCCGCTGGAAAGCCTGCGCGCGATCATTCCTTTAAAAGAACTCAAAGGTTCGGCTTCTTGGGATGTGCGCCTTAGAGGTTCCTTGAAAAATCCCCATCTGGAAGGTTCGGGCACGGTGCATGGCGCATCCTTTCTGTGGCCTGGTTGGACGGAGAAGGTGCAGGATCTTGAGGTGCAGTGGCGGGCTGAAGAATCGTCCATTCGCTTGGAGGCCGCCCAATGGACGATGCTCGGCAGCCGCGGGCAGGCTCGAGGGGATGTTTTTTTTTCATCTGCTTGCCGTTTTGACGGCTATACCGTTCACGTGGTCGGGGATGATGTGCGGTTTCCCGCAATATTCGGGATCCAAGGGCAGGGGGCGATACGCGGAACCGTGAACCAGAAAGGTCATGACTTTGCGCCGGAGATTGTGGGCGAGGTGATTCTTCACAAGACCGCCATCCATTTGGGTGAATTGGAAAAGGACGTGGCCCGTCAGATTCGCCTCGTGGAAGAAACCGGCCGAGGTCCCAAGGTCATTCTTGGGACACGCCGAAACCAGCCCCAAAAGCTTAAAGGGTTTCAAAACGTGGCGATGCAGCTCAAGATTCAGCTGCCTTCAAAGGATGCCTGGGCGCGTGGATTCGGCTTGGAAGCCGAGGTGCACGGTGCGGCGACCCTGAGTAAGGCACGAGGCGGCCCTATCCAGCTGCACGGCACCCTGTGGACTTCTCGAGGGGAATACACCTTTCAGGGCGTGCGCATGCGCGTGGTGGAAGGTGAGCTCACGTTTCGAGGGGAGACGCCGCCGGATCCCTTTCTGTCTTTGACGTGCCAAAAAGATCTTCGGGATGTGAGCGTCACAGCGTCGCTTACGGGCCCGCTCAGTCGCCCGACGCTGGTCTTCTCTAGTTCTCCGGAAATGGACCAGGTGGACATTGTCTCTGTGCTGCTCTACGGCCGCCCGGCCAGGGAACTCAACGCCCGACAAACCCAAGAGCTTCAGGATCGGGGCGTGCAGTTTGTTTTGGGAGGCACCACGCCCATGGTGAAAAGCCTTTTTGGCGGCATTGCCCTTTCACCCGATGCGGTGGACATCAAGGGGACTGAAAACGGCAGTGTGCTGGAAATCGGCAAGTACCTGACCCCGGCGCTTTATGTCAGGTACCAAAAGAGCCTGGAAGGCAATGAGAAGGATGAGCTGCGCACGGAATACCGCGTGAACCGGTTCCTTTCCGTGGAAAGCGAGGTGGGACGAGAAGACCGGGCAGGTGTAGACGTGTTTTTCCGCTACGATTTCGGCCAATGACAAAGGAGGAGTTGGGCCATGAAAATGCAGGAAATTCGAGCCAAAGCCAAGGCGATGGGCATCAACTCTTTTGGCAAGAAAAAAGCGCAACTCATTCGAGAAATTCAAAAGGCGGAAGGCAATTTTGACTGCTTCGGCACCGCTCAAGGTTATTGCGATCAGCTGCAGTGCTGTTTTCGCAGCTTGTGTCTTGCAGCATCTCAAGACAGCAGGCCCTGACTGCCCTGTGGGACCACGGCTTTTGGCTTTCTTTGTGCGGCCGTACCGCAAGGTGCGGTGAGGGTGCCGAGGCCCTGGCCGGTGAGACCTCGGCGACACGGGAACACTTCAAGGAAAGGCAAAGAATGATGATGGAAACTGCGGCTTCCGAGAGAAAAATCGAGTTGCTCAAAGTGCAGAACCAAAAAAAAGCCCGAACAGGTCATTTCCGTCGTTCGCGACCCTCATACTGAAGGCTTTCACACGGAAGGCCTTAAGCGCCTATTCGGTCTGAAAGAAATATGGATTGATACACGAAACATTTCCGAATCCGTTCTAGAATACGCTCAGGTGCTCTCTTTTATCATGGAAACCATCTCCGAGGCCCAGGACTTGAACCTGCCCTATGGATACCAGGACACCTTTACCTTTCGAGGGCTCACGTATGCTTTGAAAGACGCCGGAAACTACCGCGTGCTTCGGCGCATTCCCGAATTCGGCCAAGCCGCCTACGACGAGTGAAACAAGAACGTGCCGGATAAGTCATCTTCGAGTTCTTGGGTGGACCGCCCGTAGGGGCTGAGACCTTTTTCGCGCAGGGTCTGGATCAGTCTTTGGCATGGGGCATTCGGCCTTTGAAGGCGGCTGTCCAGCGCGGGCTCAAGATCGTGTCCAGTACGGGTGGGAAAGGTCCTCAAAGATAGTCATGGCCGCTCCGGCTCCGGCACCAACGGCCGTGACGATCTGTTTGTAGCCGCCTTCCACATCGCCGGCACAATAGATTCCAGGGACGGTGGTTCGGTGAAAACCGTCGTGCTGAATATAGCCTTCGGGGGTCAGGGCAGCGCCGACGGCCTGAGCCAGGCGGTTTTCCGGCACGTAGCCCACGGCCACAAAGACGGCGTCAGCCGGCACATGAAAAATCTCTTCGGTTTTATTGTTTACCAGCTCCACGTGAGTGACTTTCTTGTCCCCGTGGATCTCCTTGACCTCTGTGTTCCACAGCACGGGGATGTGCGCTTCGGTCACGGCCTTGACCAGGTGTTCCTGGGCCCGCAGATAATCGCGGCGATGGACCAGGGTCGTGTGCACGCCGATGTGGTGCAGGTGCAACGCTTCCGTGACGGCACTGTTGCCGCCTCCGATAACCAAAGCCTTTCTCCCTTTATAAAGCGGACCGTCGCAGGTGCTGCAAAAACTCACACCGCGACCGGCCAATCGGCTTTCGCCGGGTACGCCGAGCCGCCGATAGGTGGCTCCTGTGGCGAGCAGCACGGCTCGAGTGTGAAAAAGGCGTCTATTGGTCTTGACGACCATGGGTGCAGAAGGAGAAATGTCCACCACTTCCTCGTTTGGAAAGATTTCCACGTATTCCATGGCATGGGCGACCATGATGTCCACCAGCGTCTTTCCCGCGATGCGTGTAAAGCCGGGGTAGTTTTCCACAACAGGCGTCGTGGCCACCTGGCCACCCAGGGTTCCGCGTTCCACGACGGCGGTGCGAAGGCCGCTGCGCACGGCATAAATGCCCGCCGTCAATCCCGCCGGGCCGCCTCCGACGATGACTAGATCCACCTTGATCTCTTCGGCGTCGCTTTCCGGAATAAAAAGGCTCTGCTGTTCCATTTTTTCCAAGGAGGCCATGAAAAGCTCTTCCGGTTGGGCTCCTTGGGCAATCAGGGTCTCATTGGCAAAGGTTTGAGGGACACTGAAGGCTGAATATTTTTCCGCCAGATCCGGGTGGAATTCAATGTCCACAATCTGGACGGACATTTTGTCGGGGCGTTCCAGCGCGGCCTTGACGGCATTGACAGCCTGTTGCGGACAATAGGGACAGGTGGTGCTGACAAAGACACGGACTTTTCGGGTTTCGGAAATCCGCTGCAGAATTTTTTGTGATTGAGGGCTGAGGGCGCTACGGCGGGAGCCGAGGAGCATAAGGATTTCCACAAAGGTTCGCCCTTCTTCTCCCAGGGGCACGCCCAAGTAGCTTAGTCGGATCCGTTCCGGCTCAAAGACAAAGGCGGGCGCTCGGTCGATACCCCAGGCGGACGTTCGAGGATCTTCCAAGTCTATTTCGTGGAACGTGATGGTATTCGAAAGGGGGCGAAACAGAGCGACGTATTCTCGAACCATCTGCGTCAGGGTTTCGTGCTGTTTTTTGTCCGTGACCACGTAAACGGCAA
>NZ_JBRAHS010000008.1:0-32518 GCF_052743555.1 Desulfosoma sp. | reverse complement strand
TTCAAATGCTTTTCCACGTCTTTGGGAAGTGCTGCCTGGGAAGCCATAAAAGCCCTCCATTGAGATTCGGGTCTTTGGGTCGCTCAACGTCTTTCACGCCGGTTGTTGTATCCAGGGAAGTATGCGTGCCCACAGGGTCTCGGTTCCTTCTCGAGTCGTCGCCGAAAAGAGAATGATGTCCGTTGACGGCAAACCGAGAAGACGCGCGGCGGTTTGCGCGTGGGCCATGTGTCGGCCTCGAGGAACCTTGTCGGCCTTGGTCAGCACGGCCACCGCCTCAAGGCCGTGTGACCGCAGCCAGTGCCAGAGCTGCAGGTCGTCGGCTGTGGGGGGATGCCTTAAGTCCATGATGTGCACCAGGCCTGCCAGTTCTCGTCGGGTGGTGAGGTATTTTTCCACCATGGGCCCCCATTGTTCTCGAATGTGCGCAGGCACCTTGGCGTAGCCGTACCCTGGCAGATCGACGAAGATAAAGGCGTCGTTGATGCGGAAGAAGTTGAGGGTTTGCGTGCGGCCGGGCGTGGCGCTGGTACGCACGAGCTTTTTCCGGCCGAGCAGGGTGTTGATGAGTGAAGATTTTCCCACGTTGGATCGGCCCGCAAAAGCCACTTCGGGAAGCCCTTCCTTGGGGTAACCCTGAGGGGCCACCGCCGATGTGACGAACTGGGCGGATCGAATGACGGGCACAAGGCTCATCATGGGTTTCGTTGGGCCAGAAAGCGTTCCAGTCGATCCATGGCTTCGGCGATGTTTTCCAAAGAATTGGCGTAGCTGAAACGCAGATACCCTTCGCCGCGGCTACCGAAATCCACCCCCGGCGTGACCCCCACGTGGGCTTTTTCCAGGATTTCAAAGGCCAAGGCTAAGGAATTTGATGAAAACTTCTTGGCATTGGCAAAGACGTAAAAGGCGCCCGTAGGTTCCACCGCAATGCCGAAACCCATGGCGCGCAACCTTTGAATCATGAAACGGCGCCGTTCATCGTAGATCCGCACCATGCGGGACACATCGTCTTGAACTTCCGGAACCGTCAAAGCGGCCAGCCCCGCTCTTTGAGACACGGAGTTGGCGGAGATGAAAAAGTTCTGCATCAGGGCTTGCATGGACCGGACCAAGTCCTTGGGCACCACGAGGTAGCCGAGTCGTAGTCCGGTCATGGCAAAGAGTTTGGAAAAACCGTTAAAGACAATGGCTTTGCGCGTAAATTCCAGAATGGAATGAGCCCGCCCTTCATAGACCAGCCCATGGTAGATTTCATCGCTGAGAACCCATAGGCCGAGATCCGCCAAGGCCTCCAGATGTTCCTTGTCCATGAGGGTTCCCGTGGGGTTGGACGGCGAATTGATGAGCATCGCACGGGTTCGAGGGCCAATGGCGCGCCGCACCGCTTCGGCCCGCAGCTGAAAGCCGTCTTCTTCTTCCACGGGCACCAGCTTGGGCACGCCGTTCAGGAAGCTCACAAAGCTGGGATAGCACGCGTAATGGGGGTTGGAGAGAATGACCTCCTCACCGTGGTCCATAAGGGTGCTCAGAGCCACGAGAAAAGCCGGCGAAGAGCCTGAAGTGACCAGAATCTGGTCGGGCTCCAGGTCGCTCACGCCATAGGTTTTCGCATAGTAAGCGCACAGCGCCTCTCTCAGTTGCCAGAGTCCCAGGCTGTGAGTGTAATGGGTTTCTCCGCGCTGCAAAGCATCCACGGCGGCCTGAAGCACGGCCCTGGGTGCAGCAAAATCGGGTTCCCCCACCTCCAAATGAATCACCGGTTCTCCGGCCCGCTCCATGGCTTGGGCCTTCTCCAGAACATCCATCACCAGGAACCGTTTGACGTCACGCACACGGCGGCAAATCATGGTGTTTGTCCTTGAGGTTCCAGACGGCGTAGGTAAACGGCGGCGGCATCGGCCAAGGGTGTGCCCGGTGCGAGGCGCAGGACACGCCGAAAAGCCGCAATGGCTTCTTCCGTGCGGCCTTCGGCGGCGCAGATGCGGCCGTAATGAAACTGGGCATCCGCCGATTGCGGCCCGTAGGTGACTGCGGCCTTGTAGGCACGTCGCGCCTCGGCCTGACGCCCGAGGGCTTCCAGGGATCGTGCCCGATAGAGGTGCGCTTCGGCATAAGCGCTTTGAAAATGGAGCGCCTCATCGAAATAGGCCACCGCTTCCGCATAACGGCCCTGATCCATCATCAGGCGTCCCAGATTGTAGAGCGGCTTTTCAGGAGTGCGGTAAAAGGGGTTGGCCAAAGCCTTTTGAAAATGCTCCGACGCTTTGTCCCTTTCGCCTTGTTCCGCATAAAAGGCACCGAGGGCGTTATGGGCTTCTGAATAATCCGGCTTCAATTCCAGGGCTTTTTGAAAATGCTTCAAGGCTTGGTCAGGCAGGCGCCGAGCCGCATAGGCCAAAGCCAGGCTGTAATGGATTCGTGGGTTTTTCGAATCTTTTTTTTCTGCGGTCACCAGGTACTGCAAGGCTTGCCCGGTGTCTCCCGCGGCCAGGAATTTATCTCCCAGGGACAGCAATTCCTCGGCGCTCATCCAGGCCGTGGGATCCTGTTGCGACGACGGCACAGGCGTGCACGCCGCTGCGGCAAAAGCCAGAACCAGGGCCCCTAGGCACGCGAGTCGATGCGGCGCTTTGTGCGTTTTAACCCTGTTCTGTATTGAGCCCTCCCGTCGCTGCATGCAAACTCCTCGAACACTGAGCACTCGCTCAAATCACCTTGTTGAGGCTGTATTCAATGATGCCTTCCGCCCCACGCTTCAGCAACTGTGGGACGAGTTCCCGCACCGTGTGCTTGGACACCACCACTTCCACGCTTACCCAGTCGGACTGGTACAGGTGGGCCGTGGTGGGTGAAGTGAGGCTGGGAAGGATTTCGATGACGTCGTTGAGCTTCGCCTTGGGCACATTCATCTTGAGGCCCACCAAATCTTCGGCTCGAAGGGCGGCCTGGAGCAGCAAGCTGATTTGTTCGATTTTTTCCCGTTTCCAAGGATCGTTCCAGGCGGCCTTGTTGGCGATGAGCTGGGTGTTGGTGAGCATCAATTCCTTGACGATGCGCAGCCCGTTGGCGCGCATGGTGGCCCCGGTTTCCGTCACTTCCACGATGGCGTCGCAAAGCCCGGCAATGACCTTGGCTTCCGTGGCCCCCCAGGAAAATTCCACATCCACACGCACGCCGGCCTGAGCGAAATAGCGCCGCGTGAAATTGACCAGCTCCGTGGCGATTTTCTTCCCTTCCAAATCACCCACATCCTTGACCGGTGAATCGTAAGGGACGGCGAGCACCCATCGTGCCGGGCGCTGACTCACCTTGGAGTAGATGAGATCCGCCACCACGTGAACATCGGAATCGTTTTCCAAGATCCAGTCCTTGCCGGTCAAACCCGCATCAAAGGTGCCGTTTTCCACGTAGCGGCTCATTTCCTGAGCCCGGCAGATGCTGCATTGAATCTCCGGATCATTGATTTCCGGAAAATAATTGCGGTTGGTGAGGGAAATCTTCCAGCCGGACTTTCGAAACAATTGAATGGTCGCTTCCTGCAGGCTTCCTTTGGGAATACCGAGAATGAGCTGTTTCACGCCTTGTAAACCTCCTTGGGATCAAAAACGCGTTCTTCGGCCACTTGAAAGGCACCGTTTTCAAAACGGCGGAAAAAACATGAGGCGTAGCCTTCATGACAAGCGGCGCCGCTTTGTTCCACCACGATGAGCAGCGTGTCCGCGTCGCAATCCACGTACATTTCTCGAACCTTTTGCACGTGGCCCGAACTTTCACCCTTGAGCCACAACGTCTTTCGCGACCGGCTCCAGTAGTGTGCCAACCCGGTTTCCAGGGTCTTGTTCCAGGCTGTTTCATTCATGTAAGCCAGCATGAGGACGCGACGGCTGGCCGCTTCTTGAACAATCACAGGAATCAGTCCGTTTTCTTTAACGAAATCAGGCTTTTCTGTCAAAGTTCACTCCTGTGTGTCGATGGATTGGAGACCTTCGGGACTGGGCCCACAAGTCTTCGGCCATGGTCCGTGCCTTTTTCCTTCCATTCCGTAGGAGGGCCCCAAGGCGCGATCGGATATCACGACTCGTGCCGCTCCCATTAAAAAGGGGCCTCGAACACAGTATGCCGGCTTGCGCCGCTCCTACTGAAAGTGGTCTCGGACACGGCTTTAGGAAGATACCATTCGGGCCGCCAGCTGTCCACAGGCGGCTCGAATGTCAGCGCCTCGGCTTTGGCGAATGGTGGCGACGAGGTGGGCTTGTTGCAAAATATGCTGAAACGCGGCAACGCTTTCTTCGGACGGCCGTTCAAAGGGTAAAGAAGGGTGAGGATTGAAGGGGATGAGGTTCACCTTGCAGCGCACAAAAGACAGCAGTTTGACAAGGCGCCGGGCGTCTTCGGGCCGATCGTTGACCCCTTTGAGCAGAAGGTACTCGAAGGTGATCCTCTTTCGGGACGGCATGGGATAGGCGCGGCACGCTTCCATGAGGGCGGCCAGAGGGTAGGTGCGATTGATGGGCATGAGGCGGCTTCGTGTGTCGTCGTCGGCTGCATGAAGGCTTACCGCCAAGTTCACGGGGCTTTCCCGTCCCAAGCGTTCCATGGGGGGGACGAGCCCCACCGTAGACACCGTGACGCGCCTGTGGGAAAAACCCAGTCCTTCGGGAGCCAAGAGTATCTGCAGGGAGTTCAAGAGTGCTTCTTCGTTGGCCAGAGGTTCTCCCATGCCCATAAAGACAATGTTGGTGATGCGCTGATGCAACCCGACCGCGTGCTGCATCTGGATCAATTGATCCACGATTTCCGCTGTCCGTAGATGCCGCTTGAAGCCCATGGTGCCGGTGAGACAAAACCGGCACGCCAGCGCACAGCCCACCTGGCTGGAAAGGCATGCGGTCAGCCGCGGCGGATCGGGGATGAGCACACTTTCGATGAGATGACCGTCATGCAGGCGAAAAACAAACTTGCGGGTTCCATCGGAACCCTCTTCCGTACCCACTCTCTCCAGCGGGTTCAGAATGGTGCCGTATTCCAGTTGGGTGCGAAAGGCCTTAGGCAGATCGGAACATTCATTCCAGGAACGGATCAGACGACCATAGACGTGGCGAAAAATTTGACGGGCGCGAAAAGGGCGTTCCCCAATGCTGGCGACCCAGGCTTCCAGGGCCTTCAAAGGAAAGTCCTTGATAAAGACACGATCCTCTCGCATGGGTCGGCTACGCCTTATGAACCAGGTACCGGTTGGTGGTTCGATCCTGCAGAAACACTTGATCGTAAGATCGTCCATTCACCGCGTCAAACCATTCATATCCCAAGGATACACAGTCCGGACACGCCTTTCTGGGGATATGCACGGCGTAGATGTGGTAACCACGATCGGTCAAGGAATCGATGGCCAGAACACCACTGCACACGGAGCACACGCGTAGGCGTTCTTTCTGGTTTTCCAGAATGTTATCCGTGTCGTAGTAAATCGTGCGTTCCCTTTGCGCAAATTCCTTAGCGGCGCGGTTCTTGGCAACGAATTCCGGACATCGGCGCCAATAGCCAAGAATCTCTTCGGCAAGGCGGTCAATGTAGGCGTTGGTGTCTTCCGGCTGTCGAATGCGCTGCGGGTTGTAGTCCGGCTCCTTGACCTTGCTATAGTCCAACCCGGCCAGAGCCAAAATGATGCCGACGTTGACGTAGGGCAGAGCCCCTTCGATGGAATACCCTCCTTCCAGGACGGCGATGTGAGGGCGCAGCATGCTGGTCAGGGTGGCGTAGCCCTGAGCGGAAAAGTTCATATTGGTGATGGGATCCGTGTAATGATTGTCCTGACCTGCGGAATTGACGATCAGTTCGGGCCGGAATTCCTCCAAAATGGGCAGCACGATCTTGTCCATGGCCCGCAGGAACCCCTCTTCGGAAGTCCTGGGGGGCAGGGGAATATTAATGGTCGTCCCCATGGCTGTGGGCCCTCCCAGTTCGTGATGAAAGCCCGATCCGGGATAAAGGGTGCGGCCGTCCTGATGGATGGAAATGAACAGCGTGTCCGGGTCATGCCAGTAAATGTCTTGCGTGCCGTCGCCGTGATGGCAGTCGGTATCCACGATGGCGATGCGGTCCGCACCATAGACGGCCCTGAGGTGCTCGATCATGATAGCTTCAATGTTGATGTTGCAAAAGCCGCGGGCGCCGTGTACGACGCGCATGGCGTGGTGTCCTGGGGGGCGTACCAGAGCAAAACCTCGGTCGATGCGGTGTTCCATGACCGCCCTGGCGATGGTCATGGCGCCCCCGGCGCTGATGAGGTGGCTTTCGGTGAGAACGCTGCGCTCATCGGGAGCACAGAAATGCACCCGCTGCACATCTTCAAGGGTGGCCAGAGATGGCTTGAATTCCACAATGCCGGGAATGTCCAGCAAACCCTCCTCAAAGATCTGGTCCTGGGTGTACAGCAGCCTTTCTTCCCGTTCCGGGTGCGTGGGGCTGATGGCCCAATCAAAGGCGGGAAAGATGACCAAACCTGTTTTGTGGGCGGCACGAAGCATGAGCGTGACTCCTTAGGCGGACCCGGCGGTGCAACTGGGTGCAGCGGCATGGCTGTTTTGAATTTTATAGATAATGGAACGGTATTGGCTGATGAGACCAGGTTTGACCTGAACCCTCACGCGATAGTACTTACCCGTGGTGCAGAAGCCTCGAACCATATTGAACTGGAGCTTTTCCAAGACCTCCGTTTCCAGATCGGTACGGAAGGCGCCTTCGCGAACGGCTTTTTCCGTCAGCAGTTCCAAGGCCAGGGAAACGGCCTTGTCCATGGTGAAATCGCGTTTGACCGGCTGATGAAAAGCTTCTTCGGGTGCCGTGGCGATGCCTCGTTCCGTGTCCACGAACAGGGTGAGTTCGCAGGTGGTGCGGGCCAGGGCCGCTCCGACGGCATTGGCTACGTTCCACTGCGGCACCACACGCACTGTATAGCTCGAAATTTCCTGCAACCTTTTGGCAAAATAGGGGGCCGGGCCTCCCAGCACGAGGATTTCTTTAGGCCGCACCTGATAGCCTTCCAGGAGTTCATGCACAGTATAGACGGGTTTTGCGTTGATGGCCTGCACCATGTCCTCGGCGGCTTGCATGATGCCTTGGCATGCCATGTCAAAGACGTGCTGCGCGGCTTCCCGCATGGACAACCCTAAAGCCTGGCCCACCTGGGCCATACCGCGCTCGGCGGCGGCGCGGTTTCCGTTGAGATTTTCACCCAAGGCGATGATGGCATCCGTGGGCGTCGGTGTGGGGCCGCCAAAAGCCATGGCCGGCCCCTCTCGATCCGGTCCCAATTGCAGCTGGCCGTTTTTGAGCCGCACGGCGCTGTCGCCTCCCAGGGCCAGGGATGCGGTTTTCAAGGCGCGAATGAGGGTGCGAAATCGGCCGACTTCCGCGCCCTGGGCGGCCAAAAGAGGGACCCTGCCCACCATGACGGCCATATCCGTGGTGGTGCCGCCAATGTCCAGAACCAGGGTGTCTAGATGTTCCGAAGTATAAGGCAGGGATCCCATAACGCTGGCCGCCGGACCCGAGAGAATGGTTTGTCCCGGAAGGTCCAAGGAGGCATCAAAGCTCATGGTGCCGCCGTCCGCCTTGAGAATGTGAATGGGAATGGGCAGGCCGTTTCTTTTCAAGGATCGGCGCACGGCGTCAAAAAATTTCTTGTGAATGGAATAGACCGCTGCGTTGAGGTAGGCTGTGGCGATGCGGCGTGGAAAATTCAGGTTGCCTGAAAGGCGGTGTCCCAGGACGACATATTCAAAATGATCCCCCAGGAGCTGCTGAATCTGGGTTTCATGCTTGGGGTTGCGCACGGAAAACTTGCCCACCACTCCCACGTGACGCACGCCCTCTTTGCGCAACCGCGACGCAATGGCTTCAATCTCCATGGGTTCAATGGGCTGAATTTCACGACCTCGATGATCGATGGAGCCCGAGACCACATAATAATGTTCGTTGGTGCGGAAGCATTCGGGATCCAGGCCGGGCCCGCCGACCACGATCATGCCCACCGGCGGCAGCTTTTCCTCGGCGATGGCGTTGGTGGTGAGCGTGGTGCTCAAAACGATGCGTTCCACCTCATGGGGGGCGACCCCTAAGGTGACCGCTTCCAACCCCTTCCAGACACAAACAAGCAGGTCGTCATGGGTCGTGGGAACCTTGGCCTGACATTCGATGCCCTGCTCGCCCAACAAGACCACGTCGGTGTGCGTGCCGCCAACATCCAATCCTATGATCATGACCAACCTCGAAGTCTCTCTGGATTTGCCGATGTCGCATGAAACCGCCCTTGAGAGTCGCCAATGGCATTGAAAAGGTTCTCGCCGCGCCCGGTGAACAAAGCGTTGCAAATCTTAAGAATGCTAGCCAAAATGGCTCTGCGTGTCAATGAACCGTTTCCACTTTCGAAACAGCAAACAAGCATTGCTTTACAACAAAATCAAAAGAGGATAGTGTGCATTCTTTCAGAGGCATGCACGAGGCCTTTTGGAGAAGAAGGGCGCCGAATCGATGATTCCTTTGCGCGATGCCAATCCTTCCAGGGAGTTTCCGGCGGTAACCTACGGCATCATCGGCCTCTGTGTCTTAGCTTTTTTTTATGAGCTGGCGCTGGGACCCGGGCTGCGCCTGTGGGTTTACCAATACGGCATTGTGCCCATAAGGTACACGCATTCGGAGGTGGCCTCGCGCTTCAGTGTGCTGGAACAGGCCATCCCCTTCGTCACCACCATGTTTTTGCACGGCGGCTGGATACATTTCATCGGCAACATGTGGGTGTTGCACATCTTTGGAGACAACGTGGAAAGCGCTCTGGGACGGGGCCGCTTTCTCGCTTTTTACCTGCTCTGCGGTTTTGCGGCATCTGTTCTGCACATCGTGACCAATCCTGCCTCGCGCGTTCCCACCATCGGCGCTAGCGGCGCCATCGCCGGGGTGATGGGCGCCTATTTTCTGCTATATCCTCGAGCGAGAGTGCTCACCTTGGTGCCCATCTTCTTTTATTTTTCCATTATCGACTTGCCGGCCTATGTTTTTTTGGGGCTGTGGTTTGTGATGCAATTTTTCAGCGGCACCTTTGCGCTCATGGGTGGCGGAACTCAGGTGGGTGGTGTGGCCTGGTGGGCGCATATCGGTGGATTTCTGGCCGGCATGGTGCTTTTGAGAGTGTTTCGAGGACGCCGATGATTGGGGCGAAGTGAGAAGCCATGGAATCGGGCCTGAAGCATTTTTCCTCTTTTGTGCGCCCTCACCCTGAAGGTGTCACAGTGTCCGTGCACGTGCTTCCCAACGCACGCCGAACGGAGGTGATGGGAGTCGAGCAGGGAGCGCTCAAGATCCGACTCTGTGCGCCGCCCGTGGAAGGGGCGGCTAATAGGGAATGTATGCGGTTCTTGGCGCACCTGGCGGGAACGGCCAAAAACCGTGTCCGTGTGCTGTACGGGGACAAAAGCCGAAAAAAGGTGATCTTGATTCGAGGAACCACGGCCGAGCGGCTCATGGCGGTTTTTCAATCGCTCGGTGATGGCGAAGAGCGGCATTTGCCAACATCCAACGGAAGCTGAAAAGGAGGACCAGGTCATGCGGGAAGCGGTCATTGTCAGTGCGGTGAGAACGCCGCTGGGAAGCTTTAACGGCTCATTGGCCACCATTGGCGCCACGGCTCTAGGGGCCCTGGTCATTGAAGAAGCCGTGCGACGTGCGGGCATCGCCAAGGAAGATGTCAACGAGGTCATTATGGGGCAAGTGCTGCCTTGCGGCTATGGACAGAATCCGGCCAAGCAGGCGGCCGTTAAAGCGGGCATGCCGTGGGAAGTGGAGTGTCTCACGGTGAACAAAGTCTGCGGCTCCGGCTTGAAGGCCGTGATGCTGGCCGCCCAAGCCGTGCAGACGGGGGATGCCGACGTGGTGGTGGCCGGCGGCATGGAAAACATGAGCATGGCGCCGTATTTTCTGGACAAGGCTCGGATGGGCTACCGCATGGGCCATGGGCAGCTTAAAGACCACATGATCCACGACGGCTTGTGGGACATCGTCAATGATTTCCACATGGGGATTTCCAATGAACTATGCAGTGAACGCTACGGCGTGAGCCGTGAAGACCAAGACAAATATGCCCTGGAATCCTATCGGCGGGCGTTGCATGCCATGGCTGAGGGAAAATTCCAGGAGGAAATCGTGCCGGTGCCTATTCCGCAACGCAAAGGCGATCCCGTGCTTTTTTCCAAGGATGAGTGTCCTCGAGAGACCTCCTATGAAGTGCTATCCAAGATGAAGCCGGCGTTCAAAGAGGGTGGTGTGACCACGGCGGGCAATGCGTCGGTCATTTCCGATGGGGCCGCGGCGGTGGTCGTGATGGCCAGGGAGAAGGCTCAAGCCCTTGGCTGCCGCATTTTGGCCGCTATCGGGGCGCAGGCTTCTGCCGGAATCGACATGAAATACGTTCTGGTGGCCCCCATTTGGGCAATTCCCAAATGCCTCAAAAAGGAAGGCATCGGCTTGCAGGATGTGGATCTGTACGAAATCAACGAGGCGTTCAGCGGTTCCACCGTGGCCGTGTTGCGGGAATTGCAGTTGGATTCGGCCAAAGTGAACGTGAACGGCGGAAGCGTTTCCCTGGGGCATCCCATTGGAGCCAGCGGGGCGCGCGTGCTGGTCACCTTGATTCATGAAATGATGCGACAGGATAAGAAAACAGGCCTGGCTTCTCTGTGCCTTGGCGGCGGTGAAGCGGTAGCGCTTGTGGTCAAGCGATAGCGAAGAGGAGGCACACCATGGAAGTGAGAACCTTTGGCGTAATCGGCGCCGGCCAGATGGGCAACGGCATTGCGCAGGTGGCGGCCATGAGCGGGCTTGTCGTGGTCATGAACGATATCCAGGAAGAATTCGTCCAAAGAGGCTTCAACACCATCAAAAAAAACCTGGCGCGAAGTGTGGACAAGGGCAAGATGAGCCAGGAAGAGATGGATGCTGTGTTGGGGCGCATTCGCACAAGCGTGAACCTCACGGACATGGTCGTCGCCGATTTTGTGGTGGAAGCGGCGACGGAAAACGAACAGATCAAGTTCAAGATCTTTCAGGATCTGGACAATATTTGCCCACCTCATGCCGTGTTGGCCACCAACACCTCGTCCATTCCCATCGGGCGCATTGCTGGAAAAACCAAGAGGCCGGAAAAGGTCATCGGCATGCACTTCATGAATCCGGTGCCTGTCATGAAACTGGTGGAAATCATTCGCGGCATCGCCACGTCCGATGAGACCTTTCAGCTCACCTGGCAACTTTCCGAAAAAATGGGCAAAACGCCCGTGTTGGCCCAGGATTATCCGGGCTTTATCGCCAACCGCATCCTCATGCCCATGATCAATGAAGCCGTTTACTGCCTCTACCACGGCGTGGGCACGCGTGAAGACATCGACACGGTCATGAAGCTTGGCATGAATCACCCCATGGGGCCCCTGGCCCTGGCTGACCTCATTGGGTTGGACACCTGCCTGGCCATCATGGAAACCCTTTACCAGGGATTTTGCGATTCCAAGTACAGGCCGTGCCCGTTGCTGCGCAAGTACGTGGAGGCCGGATGGCTGGGCCGTAAGACGGGTCGAGGATTTTACGAATACAGCTGAGAGGGAGGCGTCCGCGATGGATTTTGAGCTGACCGAGGAGCAGAAAATCATCCAGGACACCGCGGCCAAGTTTGCCAAAAACGAGCTGGAACCTATGGCGGCGGAACTGGATCGCACCAAGAACCGGGACATTCTTAAGAAGAACCTTAAGAAACTGGCCGAACTGGGTTTCATGGGCCTGAACGTGGACCCGGAATATGGAGGTACCGGCGCCGGGGTGATCGCTTTTTCCCTGGCCATGACGGAACTGGGACGGGCCTGCGCCGCCACCACGGTGACCACATCCGTGACCAACATGGTGGCCGAGGTCATCCAGGCCATGGGCACCGAACAACAAAAGCGGCGTTACATTCCCCCGCTGTGCAGCGGGGAATATGTTGCCGGAAGCTTTGCTCTGTCGGAACCCGGGGCAGGTTCCGATCCTGCGGGCATTCGAACCAGCGCGGTCAAGGACGGAAACCATTGGGTGATCAACGGCACCAAGCTCTGGATCACCAGCGCTGAATATGCTGGTGTCTTTGTGGTGTGGGCGGTGACCGATAAAGAGGCGCCCAAGGGCAAGGGGATTACGTGCTTTTTGGTGGAGCCGGGAACGCCGGGCTTTACCATCGGCAAGGATGAAAAGAAACTGGGCCAGCACGGCTCATCCACCAATGAACTGCTCTTTGAGGACTGCCGCGTGCCGGAAAGCGCTGTGCTGGGTAAAGTCAACGATGGATTTCGCATCGCGGTGTCCGAGCTGGCTGGCGGCCGCATCGGCATCGGATCCATGGCTCTTGGCATCGGGTTGGCCGCCATAGACTTTGCTACCAACTACGCCAAAGAACGCATTCAGTTCGGCGTGCCCATTGCCAAACACCAAGCGATTCAGTGGATGATTGCGGATAACTACACCAGGCTGGAAGCGGCGCGGCTCTTGCTCCTTCGAGCGGCTTACTTGAAGGAAAACAAGCGCCCCTACTCCAAACAAGCGTCCATGGGAAAGCTTTACGCCACAGAAGCCGCCAACAAGGCGTGTTATGACGCCATTCAGATTCTGGGCGGCTACGGCTACACGCAGGATTTTCCCGTGGAGCGCTATTACCGGGATGTTCGTGTGACAAGCATCTACGAAGGAACCAGTGAAATCCAACGCCTGATCATTGCCCGGGAACTTCTCAAGTAAATCTCTTTTGTGACGCGCCCGGACTTCGACCGAGGGCCCGCGAGGCGGCGCCCTCGGCCTGGTCAAGCCTGCGTGCCGCCAGTTGATGCTGACCGATCGGCCGCGAAAGCAGATCAAGAAACCTTGGCGGGGCGCGAAGCCGCTCGAAAAACTTCGGCAAGTTGGGATAGAATCATTCCGGCAAGCATGAGAGCCCAGCCCGCAAGCGCTCTTAAGGAGAGACGCTCACCGAGAATCACCCATCCGGCGAGAGCCGCCACAGGTGATTCCATGCTCAAGAGAATGGACGCATGGGCCGGATGCGCATCCCTTTGGGCTACCACCTGTAGTGTGTAGGCAATCCCAACGGAAACGAGCCCTCCATAGAGGATGGGCACTGCGGCACCACAAACCGACGACCATGAGAGGGGTTCAAAAACCGCCGTGCACAGAAGACTCAAGACCGAACATACGGCAAATTGACAACAGGCCAGCTTGACAGAATCGCACCGGGGCGACATCCAGCCCAGAAGCAGCACATGGGCGGTCCAAAAAAGGGCTCCTGCAAGGACCAAAGCGTCGCCGAAGGCCATGGTAAAATCCCGAGTGATACTCAAGAAGTAGAGCCCCACGGCGGCAAGAAACGCTCCCACCCACGTGCCCAAAGAGGGTCGCTGTTTCCAGATCAAGCCGAAGAGGGGAACCATGACCACGTACAATCCGGTGATAAACCCGGCCTTGCCGGCGGTGGTGAACACAATCCCCACCTGCTGCAGGGTGGCGCCGCCGAAGAGCACCATGCCCAAAGGAAGCCCGGATCGCCATGCAGCGCGCCATCGGGTATCGGTGTGCGGCAAGAGGGCGGGACTGTTTGTGCGCCGGTCCATGACAGCGATGAGAGGGACCAGGGAGAGGCTTCCCAAGGCGAATCGAATGCCGTTAAAGGCCATGGGCCCAATCGCTTCCATGCCTTTGCGTTGGGCCACGAAAGCGATGCCCCACAAAATGGCCGTGGTCAAAAGGAGCAGGTCGGCTTTGAGCGTCTGCGTGTGCATGAGCAAACCCTGTGGAATGGGAGTTTTGAGGATCGTCGCCGTTACAGAATCAGTGACAATAGCCGAGAGCCTTTGAACGAGTCAAGCTAGAGAACGATTTTTCTTGCGCGGCCTCCGCCAAAATGAATATGAAAGAGATACCACCGACAAGTGCCAGGGTGTTCGTCCGGAAAGGGGTTTTCAGGGTCGTTTGCGTGCTATTCTGTAGGAGGGCCGCAAGTCGCGATCTCCAGATGGACCCGGATGCCCATGGGACCCGCACCGCTCCGTGTCGCGGCGTGTGCCGCTCCTCCAGAATCGGGCCCCAGAGGGGGTGGGGCGGCCTCCAGGTCGTCCGGAAACGGGCGGACCGGCAGAAGCCAGTTTCTTCATAGCACATCGGGGACGAACCCACGGGATCGGAGGGACGCGCTCCTGCGCGTCCGGAAATGTGGGGACCGCAAGGAAGCGGCCCCTCCGTTGTGACTTGCCCTGCGCGAACGCCTACGGAAGGCCTTTTGGGACGAACTTCTAACCAACCTTCAGTTCAAAAGAAGGGCCGCAGCATGGATTCCCGCGGCGATTTTTCCCTTTGCACGAATGGAAGGTGACCATGCACGAGGAGGAGCGGTTCACAAGACCTGTTTTGATCACAGGAGCCACGGGCTATGTGGGCGGGCGACTCACTCCACGGCTGCTGGCCGCGGGTTATAAGGTGCGCGTCACCGCACGATCCGTATCCAAGGTGCGGTGTCGTCCCTGGGGCCGGCATCCAAACCTTGAAGTCTTTCGAGCCGACGTCATGGATCGGGATTCCCTGGTGCGTGCTGCTCACGGTTGCCGAGCGGCCTACTACCTGGTGCATTCCATGGCGCCTGGAAAAGAGGATTTTGCCCACGCCGACCGCATCGCGGCCGAAAACATGGTGATCGCCGCAGGCAAGGCGCGCATGGAACGCCTCATCTACCTCGGCGGCCTGGGTCGAGAGACACCGGATCTTAGCAAGCATTTGCGTTCTCGGTTGGAAGTGGCCCAGATTCTGCGATCCGGTCCCACGCCCACGACGTTTTTGCGGGCCGCCATGATTCTCGGATCCGGAAGTGCTTCTTTTGAAATCCTACGATACTTGGTGGATCGACTCCCGATTATGATCACGCCGCGCTGGGTGCGCACACCGTGCCAGCCCATCGCCATCAGCAACGTCCTGCACTACCTCCAAGGATGCTTGGAATCGCCTCATGTGCTGGGACAAACCCTGGATATCGGGGGTCCAGACGTTTTGACCTATGAGGATCTAATGCGCATCTATGCGGAAGAAGCGGGTCTGCCCCGCCGATGGATTCTTCCGCTGCCTGTGCTGACACCTCGCCTAAGTTCGTATTGGCTCAACCTGGTCACACCGGTGCCCATGGCCTTGGCCAGGCCCCTGGCGGAGGGGCTGCGCAACGCGGTGGTGTGCGAAGATTTTCGTATTCGCCAATGGATTCCTCAAAAACTGCTCAGTTGCCGAGAAGCCATTCGAGAAGCTCTTCAAAAGATTCGGCAGGCTCAGGTGGAAACATGCTGGGCGGACGCGGGCTGGACTACACCTCCGGAGTGGATCCAATGTGGGGATGCCCCCTACGCGGGGGGGGACGGTCATGGAGTGTGCCTACAGGATGGTTCTTCCCGTAGCCGCGTCTCAGGTGTGGGCATTGGTGGAGCAGATCGGCGGTGCCCAAGGGTGGTTTTTTGGGGATTGGCTGTGGCGGGCGCGCGGCTGGATCGACCGGTGGGTCGGAGGTTTCGGCCACATGCGAGGAAGGCGCGAGCCGTATCGACTGTACGTGGGCGATACGGTCGACTACTGGAGAGTGCTGGAAATCCTTCCCGAACGACGGCTTTTGCTTCTGGCGGAAATGAAGATGCCCGGCGAGGCCGTCCTGGATTTTCGCCTGGCACCTTCCGACCGCCATCACACGGAAGTGCAAGTCATCGCACGGTTTCATCCTCGAGGCCTTACCGGCATGGCCTACTGGGCTCTGTTGCGTCCATTACACAAGCGCATCTTTCGCGGCTTTTTGCAAGGCCTTGCTGCAGCGCTTGGAACGGTTCCTTCGGCCGGGCCGGAACCTTTTGACGCACGCATGCCGCACGCCTGTCATTTGGCAGCCTGACGGTTGCACACCAAAAGGAGAATCCCATGATGAAGACAAAAGCATCTCGTTTCGTTCTCATGCTATGGCTGCTGGCATGGGCGGTAGCCGCGCCTGGGTCTCTAGGGATTTCCTGGGCCGGACCTTCCTTGGTCATTGTGGGAGACAGCCTTGGAGAAGGGGTGCAGTCCGGGGATGCCAATCTGCGCACTCAACCCTACAGTTACGGGATGTGGGTGGCTCGACAGGCCAGGCTGAACCTCACCTTGCCCTACATTGTCAGCGGTCCTCTGGGCGTCGTGGGGGACACCTCCGTGCGGCATCGACTGTTTCCCTACACGAAGTCCAGTAATCTGGCCGTTTCCGGCGCCGACTCCTGGTCGGTGCTTCATGACCGGGCCCTGGCCACGTCGCCTCAAGCCATCACCAGCGAGACGGAACTGGTGCTTTTTCCGAGAACCGGCAGCCAGATCGAAATCGTGGAAGCCCTCCAGCCTGAAACCGTTCTGTGTTGGATCGGAAACAACGATGTGCTCTCCGCCGTGCTTGCCTACGACCAGTTGAATGCGACCCGGCTCGCCGCCCTTATGACCTTACCGCAAGACTTTGAGGCTAACTATCGGGAACTGGTATCCCGCCTCAGTCAGAGTGCACGCCATGTGGTGTTGGCTGATCTTCCCGATGTGACCGACATCGCCTTTCTATTGGACAACGAAGACCTGGAGCGATTTCTGGGGCCTGGGCAATATCTCGACGAAGGCTCTCGAACCACTGTGGCGGCCCTTTTTATGATCCTGCTAGGTTTTGCGAATCCGAGTATTTTTCAAAATTCGGACTACGTGCTGGATGCGGCGGAAACGGCCATAGTTCAGGAACGCACCGAGGCATTGAACGCCGTCATCCACAAAGTGGCCCAAGAATTTGGGTTTCCGGTGGTGAAGATTTCAAAGAAATTTAGGGAATATGCTCAGAATCCTCCCGTTTACGCGGGAACGCCCATCGCGCGGCGCTATTTGGGCGGTCTCTTTAGCCTGGATGGTGTGCACCCGTCCAACATCGGCCACGCCCTGGCGGCCAACGAGTTTCTCTCGACCCTGCAAAGCCGTTACGGGAGGAATGTCTCCCAGCTTAGCGAATCCACGCTGAACGACATCGCCGCTCGGGATCCCTTCGTGGACGTGGACGGCGACGGCCGAGTGCGGGGCCGACCTTTGGCCGGCATGCTGGAAACCATCGCGCCTCTGCTGGGCATTTCCGGTGATGTAGAGGATTCTTGCGCCTCACGGACGGCTCAACAGGTGAGCGATGAAGACCGTCAACGGGCCCTGAGCCTTTTGGAAGCTTTACGGAATCCTTCACGGCGCGGCGCCGCCGTCTGGTCCCAAAACGAGATTCGCCGGGTTATCCTCAATCTCTTTCACCCATGAGTCGAGGACTCGACAACCCACGCATCGATGGAATAAGAGGAGAGCAAACGCGTGGAGACGGAGAAAGGGAACGGCGCACTTGAAAAAAAAAGAGGGCTCTCACCCTACGGTAAAGCCCTCTTTGTTTCCTGGCGGGGACGACCGGACTTGAACCGGCGGCCTCCGGCGTGACAGGCCGGCGTTATAACCGTCTTAACTACGTCCCCTTGTTTGTGTGGTGGGCGGAACAGGGCTCGAACCTGCGACCCCCGGCTTGTAAGGCCGATGCTCTCCCACCTGAGCTATCCGCCCCCGAAATTCCGTCGGGATCATGTCGGCCTTGCCCTTGCGTGAGGCCTTTTACTAGTCGAAGTGCCCCAGCCGTGTCAAGCCCTTTTTGGAAAGCTTCAGTGGGCGTGAATGTCGTCCGGGCACGGCACCGGCTCGGCACCAAAGAAAACGGGTTCCGCAGGGGACGGCGTGTCCTTGAAAAGCCGCTCCGGATCATCCAGGACCAGCGCTTTTCGAAGCACGTCATCCATGTGCCCCACTAGCTCCACGTTGACCTCTTCAAGGATCTTGCCCGGAATGTCACGAAGATCCTTGGCGTTTTCCTCAGGAATGAGCACCGTCTTGATGAGACCTCGGTGGGCCGCAAGAATCTTTTCCTTCAGCCCCCCGATGGGCAACACGCGGCCGCGAAGCGTAATCTCGCCGGTCATGGCCACGTCACTGCGCACCGGGATCCTGGTCAAGGCTGACACCATCGACGTGGCCATGGTGATACCTGCCGAGGGGCCGTCTTTGGGAATCGCTCCTTCCGGCACGTGGACGTGCAGGTCCGTGTTTTCATAAAAATCCTTCGCAATGCCCAAACGTTCCGCTCGAGAGCGCACGTAACTGAAGGCGGCCTGCGCGGATTCCTGCATGACATCGCCAAGTTTTCCCGTGATGATGATCTTGCCCTTGCCCGGCATGATCACCGTCTCAATACCCAAAAGGTCTCCGCCGAATTCCGTCCAGGCCAAACCGACGGCCAAACCTACCTCATCGCGCTCTTCCGCTCGACCATACCGGAACTTGGGCACGCCCAAGTATTCCTGCAGGATTTCTTCCGTCAGCACCACCCGGGTCTCAGGGCCGCTTCGCACCACTTCCTTGGCCACCTTGCGGCAAATGGAGGCGATTTCCCTTTCCAGGTTGCGCACGCCCGCCTCCTTGGTGTAGTGACGAATGATGCGCAAAAGGATTTCATCGGGAAAAACCACGTTTTCCTGCGTAATGCCGTTGGCCTCACATTGTTTTGGCACCAAGAAGCCCTTGGCGATCTGCAGCTTTTCGATTTCCGTATAGCCCGGCAGCCGAATGATTTCCATGCGGTCCTGCAAAGGCAAAGGAATGGAGTGCAGCGTGTTGGCGGTGGTGATGAAAAACACCGAGGACAAGTCAAAATCCAGATCCAGGTAATGGTCGTTGAAGGCGAAATTCTGTTCCGGATCCAACACTTCCAGAAGCGCCGCCGCGGGATCGCCACGAAAATCCATGGTCATCTTGTCGATTTCGTCGAGACAAAACACCGGGTTGTTGCTCTTGACCTTGCGCAGGCTTTGAATGATCTTGCCCGGCATGGCGCCGATGTACGTGCGCCGATGTCCTCGAATTTCCGCCTCATCCCGCACGCCTCCCAGAGACAACCGCACGAAGTTGCGGTTCATGGCGCGAGCAATGGAACGCGCCAGCGACGTCTTGCCGACTCCGGGAGGTCCCACGAAGCACAAAATGGGGCCCTTGATCTTTTTCACCAAGGACTGCACGGCCAGATACTCCAGGATGCGCTGTTTGGGCTTTTCCAGGCCGTAATGATCTTCGTCCAACACCGCGGCCGCTTGGTCGATGTCCAGCTTGTCCTGGGTTTTTTCACACCAAGGCAAAGAGAGAATCCAATCAATGTAATTGCGCACCACGGTGGCTTCGGCACTCATGGGGGACATGAGTTTGAGTTTCTTAAACTCATGGCGCACTTTGGCCGCCGCTTCCTTGCTGAGCCGTTTTTTCTTGATGCGCTTTTCCAGTTCCTCCAATTCGGACTTGAAATCGTCC
The DNA here is from genome assembly GCF_052743555.1 of Desulfosoma sp. NCBI lineage: Bacteria > Pseudomonadati > Thermodesulfobacteriota > Syntrophobacteria > Syntrophobacterales > Syntrophobacteraceae > Desulfosoma > Desulfosoma sp. Next base: position 13,051 of record NZ_JBRAHS010000008.1, on the reverse strand, counting down.
TTTTCTCCCATTTCCTTCTGGATGGCCCGCATCTGCTCGTTAAGATAGTACTCCCGCTGGGTCTTTTCCATCTGCTTCTTGACCCGGCCCTTAATGCGTTCCTCCGTCTTGATGATCTCGATTTCCGCCCGAATGTAACCAAAGAGCTTTTCCAGCCGCCGCACAGGATCCAAGATCTCCAAGAGCTTTTGCTTCACCTCGATCTTGAACGGCATATAAGCTGCCACCGTGTCGGCCAGCCGAGACGGTTCGTCGATGTCGTTGACCGCGTCGAGGATTTCCTGGGTGATCTTCTTATTGTGCTTGGCATACGCCGCAAAGGACGTGCGCACACCGCGCCGCAAGGCCTCCACTTCCGTAGGATCCGCCTGAAAAGTTTCGTCCAACGATTCCGCCTTGACATAAAAGGCGTCGGGCTGGGACAAAAACTCGGCGATACGACACCGATGCTCGCCTTCCACCAAGACCTTGACCGTGCCGTCGGGCAAGCGCAACAGCTGTAAAATGGTGGCGACCGTTCCGATGCGGTAAATGTCGCCGGGGCCTGGGTTGTCCGTCTTGGCGTTTTTCTGGGCGGCGAGAAAGATCTTTTTGTCGGTGTGCATCGCCTTTTCCAAGGCGTTGACTGACTTGTCTCGGCCCACAAAAAGAGGCACCACCATGGCGGGGTAGACCACGATGTCCCGCAAGGGAAGCAGGGGCATGACGACCGAACAGCTTAGGGTCAGAGGATGGTCTTTCTTGCGAATTCTTTCTAACATAGGCAACCGCTTTTCCTAAACTCTCTCTAAGCCGACTCGCGGCTCTGACTGTGGTAAAGCAAGATGGGACGATCGTTGTTGGTCACGACCTCTTCGTTCACCACGCACTCCTCCACATCTGTCTGCGATGGCAGGTCATACATCACGTCGAGCATGATGTTTTCCATGATGGATCGCAGACCTCGGGCGCCCGACTTTCGGCGAAGCGCTTCCTTGGCAATGGCTCGCAGCGCCCCTTCCGTGAAACGCAGCTTCACGTTTTCCAGTTCGAACAGTTTTCGATACTGCTTCACCAGGGCGTTGCGGGGTTCCGTGAGGATCTGAATGAGTTCCTCCTCAGTCAGTTCGCCCAGCGTGGCAATGACCGGAAGCCGCCCCACAAATTCCGGAATCAGGCCGAACTTGATCAGATCCTCCGGCTGCACCTGGCACAAAGTTTCCCCAATGCTCCTTTCATCCTTGCTCTTGATATCGGCGGCAAAACCCAGACCCTTGACGCCTGTTCTAGACTTGATGATCCCTTCAAGGTGGTTGAAGGCGCCTCCGCAGATGAACAAGATGTCAGTGGTGTCAATCTTGATGAATTCCTGCTGCGGGTGTTTGCGGCCGCCTTTGGGAGGCACATTGGCCACGGTGCCTTCCAGGATCTTAAGCAAAGCCTGCTGCACACCTTCGCCCGACACATCGCGAGTGATCGAGGGACTGTCGGACTTTCTGGCGATCTTGTCGATTTCGTCAATGTAGACGATCCCTCGCGATGCCCTTTCAATGTCGTAGTCCGCCGCCTGAATGAGGCTTACCAGAATGTTTTCCACGTCCTCGCCCACATACCCGGCTTCCGTCAGCGTGGTGGCGTCGGCGATGGTGAAGGGCACGTTGAGGATCTTGGCCAGAGTCTGGGCTAAGAGGGTCTTGCCTGACCCTGTGGGGCCGATCATGAGGATGTTGCTCTTTTGCAGTTCCACATCGTCTTTTTTGTCCGGGCGCAGTTCAATGCGCTTGTAATGATTGTGCACCGCCACCGAAAGAATCTTCTTGGCCTGCTCCTGCCCAATGACATACTGGTCAAGAGCCGCCTTGATCTCCGCGGGCTTCGGAATGTGGTTCGTTCGATTCACTTCATCCCGCTCATATTCTTCAGCGATGATGTCGTTGCACAGTTCCACACATTCATCACAAATGTAAACGGTCGGACCGGCGATCAATTTCTTGACCTCGTTTTGGCTCTTTCCGCAAAAAGAGCAGCGCAGCTCTCCCGTTCTCTCATCACGCTTCTTAGCCATGGATGACCTCCTCCACTTATGCCAGGGGTTCATGCGCTGTCCCATTGCCGAGCGCTCCCTGACCCTAACAGCACTTCCTTTAAGATCGCCAGCCCCATCTGCTGGATTGTCACTTTATGATAACGCCTGTTCGGCATCCTATCAACGGCTCTTCGCCCGTGCAACCAAATAAAGCAAAATGTGAGCCAAGAAGAGCTACCGGCGATGCGGGGATGGGCGGTGAAACGTTGGATTTAAAGGAAAGGATAGGGGTGTTGGAATTTCCAAATGGGGTTGGCCGTGCGCGCATGCCCCCCCTGCGCGAGCACTCATGCGGGCGCGGCCGACACCAGAATCGCCGGCTTTAGGTGGATCGAGGGACGTCCGCGGACCCTTCCATGCGCCGCACGATTACCTCATCCACCAAACCGTAGTCCTTTGCCTGAAATCCTGACATGTAGAAATCCCGATCCGTATCCTTTTCAATCTGCTCCAAGGGCCTTCCCGTGTGGTGCATGAGAATCTTGTTCAATTCTTCGCGCAACCGCAGGATTTCTCGGGCTTGAATGTCCACGTCCGTGGCCTGGCCCTGAAAACCGCCCATGGGCTGATGGAGCATGATGCGGGCGTGGGGCAGGGCGTAGCGCTTGCCCTTCACTCCGGCGGCCAAAAGGACGGCCGCCATGCTGGCCGCCTGTCCCATGCACACAGTGGACACATTGGGCTTAATGTACTGCATGGTGTCGTAGATGGCCAAACCGGCCGTGACCAATCCGCCGGGGGAATTGATATAGAAGTGAATGTCTTTGTCTGGGTCTTCCGATTCCAGGAAAAGCATCTGCGCGATGATCACATTGGCCACTTCATCGGTAATGGCCGTCCCCAGAAAGATAATGCGGTCCCTGAGGAGGCGCGAGTAAATGTCAAAGGCCCTCTCTCCACGGCCGCTCTGCTCAATCACAATGGGAATCAAAGACATGACAATACCTCCCACCTCAACTGGCCGTTTCGGCTGAAGCCGCCTTGGCCACGGCGTGGTCTTCCAAGAGTTTGAATACCTTTTCTTCCAGCTTTTGATGAAGCATTTCCGTCACAATGGCACTGTCCTCATATTCCGCCTTTACCCGCTCCGGAGTCGTTCGGTACAGTCGCGCCACTTCCGTGTAGACGGCATCTTTCTCGGTCTCACTCAGTTCCAGGTTTTCCTGAGCGCTGATTTGTTCCACAATCAGACGCCATCGAATGGCTCTTTCGGCTGCCGGACGTTGTTCCGCTCGAATTTCCGGGGTGTAAAATCGGCTGGGATCAATCTTGAGTCCCTGAGCGGTCATTTGATGGACAAAATGCTGAATGCGGCGCTCCACTTCCCGCTCCACCACCTTCTCGGGAATCTCAAAGCTGGTCTTGTTCAACAATTGGTCCACGATGGCGGCCCGAATCCTCTGCTTCGTGGCCTGCTCGGCAGCTCGCACCAGTCTCTCCTTCAAGGCCTCCTTGAGGGCGTCCACGGTGGCGTAGCCGCCCACTTTTTGGGCAAAGGCCTCGTTCAGTTCGGGCAGAATCTTTTCCTTGATGTCTTTAACCGTCAGTTCAAAGCGGACCGTTCTTCCCGCAAAATCCCGAACCTCGGCATCTTCGGAAAAATCCAGCGAAAAATCCACCGTCTCACCGGCGCAACGCCCCACAAGCCGGGCGTCAAAGTCCGGATGAATCCTGTGCGTTCCCAATTCGAGATAAAAATCCTTTTGCACGCCTTTTACAAACACGGTCCCGTCCATGGACGGCACCACATCCACAATGACATAGTCTCCCCACTGGGCGGGCCGGTCGCTCGGAACAGAGCGCACTTCAGCATGCCGTTCCTGAAGGGCTCGCAGCTCTTCTTCCACCTTTTCGTCACCAATCTCTTCCGTAGGCGGTACTTCCACTTCCAAGCCCAAATAGTCCTTGACTTCAAAGACCGGCCGCACCTCCACGATGGCGGAATAGGCAAAGGACCCATCGGGCTCAAACCGATAGTCCTCCACGTCGCCTTCCATCATGGGCTTGAGCTCCGCTTGCTTCAAAGCGTCCGGATACGTCTCTTGAACGATATGGTTGGAAACTTCCCCATGAACCGTTTTGCCATAATAGGATTCCAGTATCTTTCGAGGGACCTTGCCGGGGCGAAATCCTTTCAGGCGCACTTGCTGGCTGAGCTGCCGGTAGCGCTTGTCCAACTCCTTTTTCACAGCACGGGGTTCCACGACAACGAGCAGCTTTTTCTGGGTCGGCCCCAGGTCGGTCACGGTAACTTTCATTTCCACGGTCAAACCTTCCTTGTGTTCGCTTGAGCTTTTATGGCCCCTTTCCCCAAGGGGACCGGACAAATTTTTGGCGGCGTTCCATCCCGATGCCATGGGCTTTCGCCCAAAAACGAAACGAAGTTAGAAACCCTGGGGGACTAACTTCGTTGTCTCATCAATCACACGACCCTGGCAGACTGTGCCACGTTCCTGACGGACCGGAGACGTGGAGCGGCTCGGGTGCGAGAGGGGGGAGTCGAACCCCCAAGCCCGAGGGCGCTGGATCCTAAGTCCAGTGCGTTTGCCAATTCCGCCACTCTCGCGAAATTTTGCGGCGAAGCACATGATCTTCTAATCGTTCCGCGGGCACAGTGTCAAGGGAAAAGGAATCAATAGGTTAGCGATTCTCCTGTGCCGACGAAGCGCTTGCCAAAAAGTGCATATCCCGGTGTTCATGACGCGGTAAATTAGGTAATATGTTTTTAAGTCGACCCTTCGACCCAGGTTCATGGCGGGTGTCTCAGTGCGAAAATGGTTAGCAACGGTGTGTCGGCACAAGGAGGTGGCGTTCATGGTCGTGTATCGTCGCAAAGAGGATAGTCAGACATGGCACTGGTGTTCCAATTGCAGTCGGTACCCCACGGGGCAGGACATCATCAAGAGGCAAAGCCGCCCCGAGTATGGGGAATTTTGCAGCGAATGCACGGTTAAGGAACAGACAGGGGATTGCAAATCCGATTCCTTCTTTTCCGTAAGAAAATGACGTTCGTGGCGACATAGAAACCAAACCATGAAGGATGCCGTTTTGGCGGCGTCTCAGGCCGTTGGCAAGGGGGGTGGAGCGGGGAAGGTCTTTCGGGCCGCTGGAGGTGTGACATGAGAAGGCGGTTTCATGTCCTTCCCGGGGGAAAATCCGCAGCTGTGGGCGGAGCCTTGCAGCCCCTGAGGCTGTATCGCGCTTATTCCATTGCGGAAATGGAAAAGGAGGATGTGACCTATTACGGGGTTCGCGTCCACTGGTACCGGCTAGACAGAGCGGAGCCGTTGACGGCCGTGGAAAACCTGGTGGCGGGTTACGACAAACTCGATCAAATCACACAGCGCCAGGCCCTGGAAGAGGTCTTGCGCTACCTGACGGAAGAGGAAGTGTGGGGCCTGAGGACATACCTGCGGAAACGGCACGGCCTGGAAGTGATTGCCGAAGAGGTGCCCTTGCCCATTGAGGTTCCTACGGGCCCTTTTCGTTCGCCTTATGGCGAAGTGTTTGAATTTCTGGAGTTGTCCGAGCAGCCGGGCTACGCGCTGCCCTTTAGGATTTGGGGTTATTATTCTGTCCGAGGATGCCTCAGTGGGCCGAACGTGGCCAAAGGCGTTCGGTTCCTGCAAAAAGCGTTGGAAAAGCTCAAGGTGACAAAGAATGTCTCGACCAAGGACCTGGAAGGAGTGATCAAGGCCCTGTATTTCGAAGAGGGTCTGGTGGTCACTGCCCGAAATCGCGATGGGTCTTGAAAAGACGGGGCCGCTCCGCACGCCTTGAAGCGGCCCAAAGCACCGTCCCCTGGGATCAGTACAAAAACATGGGTTTGCCCATGACGTGGCGCACCTTGGGACGGTAGTTTTCCACATCGTAGAGTTCATGCACATCCACGCGCTTTTGGCCTGATACGACGATGCTCACCGGCATGTCCGTATAAATGCCCTTGCTCAGCGCCACCATGCGGCCGAAATTTTTCCTTAAGGCCAAATCCACGGCCATGTTGGCAAAGTTCACCGCCACCATGAGATCCAAGGAGTCTGGGGCACCACTGCGCATGAGGTAAGATAGCTGCTGATAAATGATGTCCTGCCCGGTCAGTTTCTTTAAAATCTCACCGGTGACCAGTCCGATGCCGCCCAGCTTTTTGTGTCCGTACGCGTCCGCTTCACCGCGCTCCAGAATCGTGCCGCTCAGCATGCGAGCACCTTCACTGATGGTCAACATGGCGTAATTGCTTGGATTGTTCTTCTTGTCTTCCATGATCAGCGTGGATAATCGTTCGGGATCAAAGGGCACTTCGCTGATGATGGCCCGATCCGTTCCCGCTAGATAGGCGCTCACCAGAGATGTTTCCCCGCAATGACGGCCGAAAAGTTCGATGACGCCGATGCGCTCATGAGAGCCCGTGGACGTTCTTAAGGCGTGAATAAAATTAACACTGCGGGTTACCGCCGTGGAAAAACCGATACAGTAATCGGTACCGAAAACATCGTTATCCATGGTTTTGGGAATCGCCAGCACGCGAAAACCTTCCTGATGCAATCGCACCGCATAGCTCAGGGTGTCATCCCCGCCGATGGCCACCAGACAGTCCACGCCGAGCTGATCCAAGTTGTTGAGCACATGGGCTGTGAAGTCCTTTTTTTCCCCTTCGGCACTGAACTGACCAGCCAAAAAGGGTGGGGCTTCCTTAAGGCGCACGGCGGCGGGGTTGGTTCGAGAGGTGTGAAGATACGTGCCGCCCGTGCGGTCGATGGTGCGAACCGTGTTCTTTTCCAGCCACTGAAAGCACTGAGAAAAGGTCTCCGAATCGTCAGGATTGTAGTCGAGAAGCCCCGCCCAGCCTCGGCGAATGCCGAGGACGCGAAAGCCTTCCTCGACGCATCGGTACACCAGAATCTTGATGCAGGGGTTAAGACCGGGGACATCGCCTCCACCCGTAAGAATGCCCACGGTCTTGATCGGTCGCAACTCACCGCCCATTGTCCTGCCTCCTTGACAAGGAATGACAATCCACACTCCAGGCCTTCGATCCATGGATCGACGACCATTTACTGTATCCTATGCTTCTACAGGTGCAAAGGGATCCCTTTACGAATGGCTTGGCGTCTGCTAGGAAGAGGGCTGGGCGCGGCGGGTTCGTCGTCTCAAAATTTGTCTGGGTGTCGGTGGAGGTGGCAAGACGATGGAAAAGAAGGAAGGCCATGATTTTTGGCAGGACCACTCCATAAGGTTTTTGGAAATGGCCATGCGAACGGATCGCATGGAAACCCTCACGCATGCCGACGGTCACGGAAAAAAGACGGGAGCCTGCGGAGATACAGTGGAGTTTTTCCTGCTCACCGATGCAGACGGGATTATTCGGCGCGTGTCCTTTCAGGTGCAAGGATGCCTGAACACCGTCGCTTGCGCCAATGCCGTCTGTGAATTGGTGGAAGGAAAATCTGTGGATGAAGCGTGGGAGCTGACTCCGGAACAGGTCATCGAGTATCTGGAGTCGCTTCCAAAGCATGAACATCACTGTGCGGAGTTGGCCGTGGGAGCGTTTTACTTGAGCATTGCCGATGTGCAGCGAAAAAGGCGGGACCTTGGAAAAAAATCTATGGAAGTCGTGGTGCAAGCCACTGAAGAAAGTCGCCCACATCTTGAATGACGGCCTGTAGGCCGGTGCGTGGCGCAAAGTCGGGATCCCAAAGACGGGCCCTTCCGCAAGAACGGTCACGCCGGAAGTAAGCCCCTGGACGACGGCGCTCACGATGGGTTCGATTTCGGCGTGAAGAATCGTCAGACCCAACACATCCGGCGGCCGGCGGCGACAGGCGTCCAAAATATGTTCGGCGGAACACAATAAACCCAGACGCACGGTGCGGACTCCGACGGCTCGAGCCGCTGCTTCGATGACATCCAAGCCGTGTCCCCAACCATCGTCAAGGGTTTCCAGGTAAAGGATGGGAAAACGATCCGATGCGGGCCGAGCATCCGCGCCCAGCGCTTCCTGAAGCCTTTGAAGCTCCTTCAGCTCTTGAAGCACCTGCCAGCGTCCAGGAAGTCCGAAAACACGCCAGTGTTGTGCTCGTTCACGCACGAGCGCTTTAAATGCTTCCCAGGACATGGCCGACGGCTGGCTAAGTGGGCTCATGCATGCAGATGCCTTCGGAAAGAAACTTCTTTTCTTCCGCCAATCTTTGGCGAAGCCACACGAGCACTTTGTGGAATTCGTCCCGTAATTCCCGCAGAGCTCGGCCGCGATGACTGACCGCCGCCTTTTCTTCCGGCGTCATTTCCGCAAAGGTTTTTCCCGCTGGCGGATAATAGAATACGGGATCATACCCGAAACCGAAACGTCCTCGAGGTTCCGTGGTGATTTCCCCTTCGCACGTGGCTTCGTAGGTCAGGGCCGGGCCCATGGGCACGGCCAGTGAAAGAACGCACACAAACCGTGCCCTACGATGGGTTTGGCCTTTCATGGCTTGAAGGAGTTTGCGGTTGTTGTCCTCATCCGTGGCCTGACAGCCGGCGTAACGGGCCGAATGCACGCCGGGCGCACCCCCCAGAGCTTCCACTTCCAGGCCGGAATCGTCGGCCAGAGCCGGAAGGCCCAGAACGCGGGCCGTAAAAAGGGCTTTCTTGTAGGCATTTTCCTCAAAGGTTTGACCGTCCTCTCGAGGTTCGGGAATGGGTCCGAAGTCGGCCACGTCTTTGACTTCCACAGGAAAACCGTGCAGAAGAGCTCGAATCTCTGAGGACTTGGCGCGATTTCGCGTTGCAATGACCAAAGTGATGGGTTCCATCATTCCGTCCGTGCCTCCTTTGCGGGCAGCTCATGCCTTTTAAGGCCTTCGCGCTATGCTATCAGCGGATGTTTAGCCTGATGAGGCGGGAGATGCGGTTGTGTCTATGGCATCCTGGTCTTCGGTCTGTTCTTTCTTGCCAAAAAAATGAGCGATCCACACGCTCATTTCATAAAGGATCAACAGGGGGATGGCCATAAGGATCTGCGTGAAGACATCGGGAGGCGTCAGGATCGCTGCGACGATAAAGATGAGGAGTATGGCGTACTTCCTGTGCTTTTGAAGAAAGCTTGCGTTCACCAGGCCTAATTTTGCAAAAAAAAACGTGACCAATGGCAGTTCAAAGATGAGCCCGAAGGCGATGAGAAGACGCGTGGCTAAGGAGAAAAACTCCTTGGTGCTGATCATGGGAGCGATGAATTCCGTAGCAAAGGAAGTAAAGAACTGAAACCCGTAGGGAAAAACCACGAGGTAGCCGAAAGCGGCGCCGCCGAGAAAGAAGATGGTGGAAAGAATGATGATGGGGTAGAGGTACCGGCGCTCATGCTCGTAGAGGCCTGGAGCCACAAAGCGCCAAAACTGGTAGAGAATAACCGGAACCGCCAAGGCAACCCCTCCGAGAAAAGACACTTTGAGGTAGGTCATGAAGGCTTCATGGGGCGCAGTGTAGATGAGCTTTTGATACCCGTCTTTGGGAAGGGCTTGAAGCAGAGGGTGCATCAGCCATGCAAAGATTTTTTCCTTGAAAAAGTACGCTATGACAAACCCGACACCTACGGCCACGAGGCAAATAATGAGGCGTCGTCGCAGCTCCTCCAGATGTTCAGTGAACGGCATTTTGTCGGCGGGCTGGCTCATGAGGCTTTCCGATTTCCGGAAGGTTCTTCTTTGGAAGCATCCTCTTGGATACCGTCGGCCGCCGCCGACACGCTCACCGACGAGGCGATGGAAGAAGGTTCTTCCGTGGATGCGCCGACCTTGAAGGCATCCGACTTGATGGACGTTTGCACGTTCTCGAGCATGATCTGGCTCTGAGCTGTGCGGAACTCCTTTTTCAACTCTTGCACCGTGCTGTCCTGCTCAAAGGTGCTTTTGAGGTCGCTGGTGGCCTTTCGAAATTCCGCCAACCCCCGGCCCAGAGCTCGGGCGAGGTCCGGAAGTTTTCCGGGCCCCACCACGATGAGCGCGATCAGAAGGATGAGCAGGACTTCCTGAAACCCCAACCCGAACATCTCACACCCCCTTGTGATCCGATGATTTCGGCGGCGGGCCCTCGTGGTCCGGAAGTTGCTGATATTGGGCGTCTAGCACATCGGGTTTTCCCGTCCGAAAACCTTCTTTGAACTGGGTGACGCTCTCGCCGAGGGCTTTGCCCACCTGGGCGAGGCGTTTCCCACCGAAGATGAAAATCACGATGACTAAAACCACGAGCAGTTCGGCTGGGCCTAGCCCGAAGACCATGGATCTCCCCTTTTTTGCCGCAAAGCTTGGGTGAGGGCAAAGCGCCCTTCTATTTCGCCGCGTAACTGTGCAGCCCGCTGAGGAGAAAATTCACACCAAAATACGTGAACAAAACGGAACAGAACCCCACCACGGACAACCAAGCCACCCTCGGCCCTCTCCAACCGCGCACCGCTCTCGCATGCAATACGGCCGCATAGATGAGCCACGTGATCAGAGACCAGGTTTCCTTGGGGTCCCAGCTCCAGTAGGATCCCCATGCCGAATTGGCCCACACGGATCCTGTGATGATGCCGATGGAAAGCCAAAAGAAACCGAAAAGGACCATTTGATAGTTGAATTCATCCAATTCCCGGGCCTCGGGAATCAAGCCGGCGGAAAGCACAACCAAAGCGCACTCTCCCTGTCGACGGCGCCACAAGTAGGCCAGGCTGAAGCCGAAAGAGATGGCGAAGGCGGCGTAGCCCATAAAGCAGGTGATTACATGCGCGATGAGCCAGTTGCTCTTGAGGGCTGGCACGAGCGGCTGAATCTTGGAAACAACGTCGGGAGAAAAAGAAGCGTAGGCCATGGCCAAAAAGGCGATGCCCGCCGGCACGAATCCCAGGGCACGGTGCCCGATTTTTCTTTCAAACACCACGTAGATGAGCACCAGAATCCATGAGCCGAACACCAGCGATTCATAGAGGTTGGACAGGGGGGCATGGCCGAAACCCAGATCGTAGGATTCCTTCCATCGAAGCCCAATGCCTGTCGTTTGAACAAGCAGGCTCAGGACTCCGGAGCGTGTGGCCCATGCCAGGAGCTTGGGTTTCTGAAAGGTGACCCCGGCCAGGTAGATGCTTGTGGTCAGTAGATAGGCAAAGGTGGTGATCCCGAGAAGAATGGAACTGTTCATGGCGCGGTATGTCCTTTGGTGCGGCGATGCAGCGTGTCCGCCAGGCGGTCACAAATATGTTGGAATTCCCGTTCAAAGGCAAGGCTTTTCTTGTTGGTCCGGGCGGCGATGACCAGCTGGGTGCCTGGATTGTCACGGTGCGCCCACAGGTACAGTTTCCTGTGGGAGACGTAAAAGGTACACAGAAGGCCAATCAGCAAAGCTACAAATCCCGAAAGAACCACCGGGACGCCGGGATCCCGTTTCACCTGGAATCCCGTGTAGTAGCCGCGTTCCGATGCCAGCACCGTCACGTGATAGCCCAGCAGTCGATTGCCATGAAAATCGGGATGATTCATGAGAATCCACGTGCCTGAAGGCTGTTCACCTTCCTTCCACGTGGCGATGGCCACAGCCGGCCCAAGACCTCTGAAGTCTGCGGTAAAGTCCACCAGCTGCACTTTGCGGTCCGTGGCGCCGAAAGGTAGAGCCTCCCCGAAGGGCAGGTCCAGTTCAAACCGTTCCCCTTCGTCGGGCTTGGTAAAGGCCACGCGCGCGCGCTTCAACAGGGCGCCGTAGGATGCCTGATAAAAAGTGATGCCGCGATAGCTCATGGGATCATTGACGCGAACGGAGGCATTCAAAACAGGCGTGTCGCCCTCCAGAACGGTCACGTTCGATCGAAATTCCTTGGGAACGCCGTTTTCGTAGAAGCTCACATCAAAATCATTGCACCGAACCGCAAAGGGCAGGGCGATCATCGTGCGTTGCCTGGGCAGAAAGATTTCCTGAGTGGTTTCGCCTTCCGCCACATTCATGATGCCCTTAAAACCGTACAGGGACCCCATCAAAGCACCCAAGAAAATCCACAGCACACTCACATGGATCACGTAAACCATGTATCGGGACCAGCGGCCCTTTTCGGCCACCAGCGCCAGGGCGTCAGCCGGAGCGTGCAGGTGTTGCAGGTGGCCGAAGGCGCGACGAAGCACCGTCTCAGCGGTGGGGCGCACCTTGGAGAAGTCCGCCGGGACCTCCATGACGCGATGTAGTTTGTACTTGATGAGTTTGGCTGGATCCAAAAAGTCGTCGCGATTCCGCAGAATCGCATGCGTCTTGGGAAGCCGCTGAAGGGTGCAGGCGATGAGGTTCACACTGAGCGCCACAAAAAGAGCTTGAAACCCTAAGGAGTGATAGAGGTCTGTCATGCGAAGAGCCAGAAGCCAACGGGCCGTCCCGGGGCCGTAGCGCGCCATGACCTCCCGGTCGCTCAAGCCCTGAGGAACCAGGGTGCCTATGAGGCATCCCACGGCAAGGATCAAAAACAAGAAAAGAGCCAGGCGGACACTGCCCAGCACACGCCACAGTTGCCGAAACCTCTCCGCCGTTGCGTTCATGAAAAAAACCTTCCATTCATGGTCACCGTCCTTTGGAAAACGAAAATGCCGAGCTTGCGCACGTGCTCTCAAAGGAGACTGCTTTTTAACCCGCGCCCAAGGTCAAGGCAAGCCACAAGGACGCGCACACCAGGGGAAGCATAGCAAAGGCCTTGGGTCGGTCAAGCATGCCTCAGCCCTACCCCCTTCTCTCTTGACTTTATAGGGGCTTAGTGGAAGCGTCAGGCGAAGGATCAGGCTTTTCAAAGATGGGCGAAAAAAAACCCTTGACATGGGAGAAACGATCTCTATAGTCCACCTTCCGTTGACGCCGCGCGTCGACGGTTGGTGAGGGCCAAAAAAAGCTTGACCCAGGCCGTCGGCTCTGGTAGAAGAACACTTTACCTGCAGCGATCAGGCGGCGGTTCTTTGAAAACTAAATAGTGAGTAGCGTGCTGGGCCTTGAAGAAAGGGACCGCGC
>NZ_JBRAHS010000007.1:123432-142937 GCF_052743555.1 Desulfosoma sp. | reverse complement strand
CCAGGGCCGACTGCATACCCGCAATCCCACCCCCCACCACCAGGACCGATCCCACAGGCAACTCACCACGCATGCTGTCCCTGCTCATGGTTGGCCTCCTTTTTTTGGGGCTCACCAGATGGTTATTTCCATCAGTTTGTGAAGGACCAGCAATTGCTTCTGGGTCAGTTCTCCGATGTGCTCGTTGATCCATGAAAGATCACCCGAAACGATAGCTCTTTTCGCTTCCGTGCTCAGCCTGTACGCACTCAAAGCTTCAGGCCCCTCTTGCACCAACGTTTTCCAAAACGCCTCGTCATCGGCCGCGCGGTTCAAAACGCGCAGGACTTCCCGGCGCTCTATAGGGCTGCTTTCGTCAAAGTCCTCGACTTTTGCGATTTCCTTGGTCAGCGCTTCAAGACGCTTGCTCAAGGCAGCATTGACGACTTTTTTGAATTCCTCTTCAGTAAAAGGCTTAGGCAAGTAGTCTCGAGCCCCGATCTTCATCGCCTCCACCGCAGACTCCACGGATGAATACCCTGTAATGACCACCACTTCCGTTTCCGGACGGCGTCCTTTGACATGTCGAATCACATCCATCCCATTTATGTCCGGCAGCTTGAGATCGGCCACCAGGAGGTCAAAGGACGTCTCCCCGATTTTTTCCAGGGCATTCCTTCCCGTCATCGCCCATTGGACATCGTAGCCTTCCTCAGCCAACACCATCTGCAGCCCCTTGGCCACATGGATTTCATCTTCCATAAGGAGAATTTGAGGGGGGCCCTTTGTCTTGATCTCAAACCTTTCCACAACGGCACTCATGGCTTACCTCCTCTCTATGCTTGCTGTAACATTGTTACCCTTCGCCAATCGTTCCTTAGGCAAGCTTTGTGCCATGGAAGAGGACATGTCACCACCCTTCATGGATCGCGCTCCCTTAGAAAATTCGTGGGATGCCCGTTACTGCGGACAGCCTCGCTGCCCTGCGCGAAGCGGGGATGTCTAGAAAAAAATACATCCCCAGGGGCATGGATGGAGAAATTCTCCGAAGGGCGGCCGCCCTGTGGCCGTATAAGTCCTTATACGGATGAGGATCTTTTGAAGCTAGTGGGGATGTGATGCCGTTTCATGAGAGCGGAAAAGTTGGACCGCTGCATGCCCACGGCTTGAGCGGCTTTGGAGATATTTCCGCCGTGTTCTCGTAGGGCTTGCAGAAGAAAAAGCTTTTCCACACCGTCGTAATGTTCGCGAAGCACAACCTTTTTGAAACTCTTCAGCTCACTGAGGGTTCGTGGAATTCTTGCGTAAGACCAGCGACGTCGCGTTTCCAGGTGATCCATCAGAGTGGAAAGATCCACCAGTGGTTGGTCGATCATGATCACGATCCGTTCCACAACGTTTTTGAGTTGGCGCACATTGCCAGGCCAGGGATGGTTGACCATAGCTTCCAGGGCATCTTCGGTGAAGCCCTCGATGTGCTTGGACATCTTTCGGCAAAATAATTGAAGAAAATGGTAGGCGAGTCGCGGGATGTCGTCTTTACGTTCCCGAAGCGGGGGAAGAAAGATGGGAAAGACATCGAGTCGGTATAAGAGATCCTCGCGGAAAGCGCCTTGAGCCGCAAGGGATCGAAGATCCTTGTTGGTCGCAGAGATGACCCTCGCCTCGGTGGTTCGGAACTCCGAAGCCCCCACTGGTTTATATTCTTTGGCTTCCAGCACGCGCAACAGCTTTCCCTGAATTTCCAGGCTAAGGTTGGCAATATCATCAAGAAAGAGCGTGCCATTGCCGGCGATTTGAAAAATCCCGGCCTTGTCCTGAGTGGCCCCTGCGAAGGCCCCTTTGACGTGCCCAAACAGCTCGCTTTCCAGCAGAGAAGGAGACAGGGTGCTGCAGTCGATGGCGATGAATTTTTCTGAAGCTCGACGGCTGTGGGCATGAATGGCTCGGGCCACGAGTTCTTTTCCTGTGCCATGCTCCCCACAGATGAGCACAGTGCAGTCTGTTGGAGCGACGCGTTGGATGTGTTAGAAAACTTCAAGAATTTTTGGATTCTCTCCGACGATGTTGGAAAACGCATATCGGTCGACCAGTTCTCTTTTGAGCCGCGCATTTTCTTGCACGAGCCTCTTTTTTTCGACGGCACGCCGCACGCACAAAATCAGCTGATCATCGGTAAAGGGTTTGGTGAGGTAATCAAAGGCGCCCAATTTCATAGCTTCAAGAGCGTTGGGCACTGTGGAGTAGGCGGTCATGATGATTATGTAAGCGCTGTGATTCATGCGGCCAGCTTCCTCGAGGATCTGCATACCGTCCATATCCCCAAGACGGAGGTCCAGCAACAGCACGTCAAAATCATCCTGCTGCAGAAGACTCAGCCCCTCACGGCCCTTCAGGCAGTGCTGCACGTGGTGGCCATGCTCTTCCAGAATGGATCGGCAGGCGAGCGCCAGGCTTTTTTCGTCTTCAATAATCAGGACCCGTCCCTTAAGCGTCACCTCGGCGTCAAAACACATCTCACCACACCCTACGAAACTATTGCAAGGGCAAGGTGATCGTAAAGCACGTCCCCAGACCCGTCTGACTCTCCACGCTGATCTCACCGCCGTGAGCCTTGACGATGCCGTAACTCACCGCGAGCCCCAGCCCTGTGCCCTTGGGCCGAGTGGAGAAAAAAGGCTCAAAGATTTTGTGAATGAGCTCCGGAGGAATGCCGCAGCCATCGTCACGGATCATCACTCCCTGCACGCCTTTGACCTTGTCCACAAAGGTTCGAATTTCCAAGGCTCCTCCGGGATTCATGGCCTCAACGGCGTTGAGAATGATGTTGACAAACACCTGTTGCATCTGACGACCGTCCAAAAGGGTGTCGGGCATGTCTGGTGCCAAGTCTTTATGCAGGTGCAAGTGGTGCAGCATCAGCTCATTTTGCAGGACCACGAGCACTTTTTCGATAATCCTGTTGAGGTTTTCCAAGGACCTGCTGGGTTTTCTGTCTCGGCTGAATTCCAGCAGGTCTCGCACGATGCTTCGGCACCGTTGGGTTTCGCTCACAATGATTTTGAGGGATTCCTTAATGGGGCTGTCCGGTGGAACCTTTTTCAAAGCATTGGTGCTGTAGAGAAGAATACTTGCCAAAGGGTTATTGATCTCGTGAGCGATGCCGGCGGCCATCCGTCCTAGAGCCGAAAACTTCTCTGCTTGGCGTGCCAATTCGTCGTAGCGGCTCTGCTGCTCTTCAAAAAGTCGGGCCTTGTCCAAAGCGCACGCGGTGAGCCTGGCTACGGCCGTGATAAAATCTCGTTCCTCAGGGCTTATGTCTCGAACGTCCGGAAAGAAAATTCTGAAGACGCCCATCACATGCTCTCGCAGGCACAGGGGCACATCCACCATCGATCGAATGCCTTCGGCGTAGGTTTCCTGAGGAAATTCCACACGAGGGTCATTGAAGAGGTCGTTGATCACAATGAGGCGATCGTCCTTGCACAAACGGGTGAAGATTTCGTGGTTTGAGGCGGGTTTTTTGCCAGGTAAGCTTCACTAAGGCCATAAGCCGCGTGCACTTCCATTTTTTGCGTTGCCAAGTTGATCACACAGAGGAGGGCACCTTTGGCTCTCAGCACCTCCGGGATCTTCCAGACCACCAGTTGAGAGATTTCACGAGGGTCCGCGCTGGAATGCACGACGACGGCAATATCCCGAAATGCATAGAATAAATGGGAAATTTCCAGGGATGCCATGCCTTCTTCTCCTGAACCCAAGGTGAAAAAGGCCTACGTTTTTACGGCCACACGCTCAGATACAGCCCTTTTGGCGCATCACATCGCCATGGCCCAGACCAGCCTTCGAAACGCTACCGAGCGAATACGTGGAAAAGGCGCCGTGGAAGTTACTCTCGCGCATCCGCTTGCTTTTGAATTAAGTTTAGTGAATCCACGTAGCCATGGTCAAGGGCATGCTATAGAAGCACCGACCGTCATCAAAGAGTGGAAGTCTTTTCGTGCCGGGAACTTGAGCTTTGCCCCGGCCCACTGCTCTTTGGTTCATGGAGGCAAGTCACTGACACCGAAAAGAATTCCAGATTCCATCAAATGGCCGTATCGCCACGTTCTCCCGTTCGAATGCGAATGACCTGGGTCAGAGGATAGACAAAGATCTTGCCGTCACCGATTTTGCCGGTGCGCGCAGCCCGCTGAATCATTTCCACCACCTCTTCCGTACTCGATTCGGGCACCACGGTTTCCACCTTGATCTTGGGCTGGAAGGCCACCAGGTACTCGGCCCCTCGGTAGATTTCGCGGTGCCCTTTCTGCCTCCCGAACCCACGCACTTCTGTCACCGTAAGGCCCGTGATGCCTATGGAGTCCAAAGCCTCCTTGACCTGTTCCAGAACAAACGGCTGAATAATGGCTTCAATCTTAACCATACTCTGGTCCTTTCTCGGCCCTTTTATGGAACCCAAAGCGCTGGAAGAGATGACTCAAGGCGCTGATCCTTTTTAGAGCTTATAGCCTGTTTCGCTGTGCTGGGAGAGATCCAAGCCCTGGACTTCCTCATCATCCGGCACACGTAACCCCGTGACGACCCCTGTCACCTTCAGCAGAATCCAGGAGAGCGCAAAGGAATAGACGATCGTCGCAAGGGCTCCCAAAGCCTGCACGAGAAGTTGCGTGGCATTGCCGTAAAACAGCCCGTCGGCCCCGGCGGTGTTGGAAGCGGTGGACGCGAAAAGTCCTGTGGCCAAGGCTCCCCAGAGTCCTCCAACTCCATGAATACCCACCACGTCCAAGGCGTCGTCGTAGTTTAACTTCTCCTTGGCCATCACGGCCCCGTAACA
Source organism: Desulfosoma sp. (assembly GCF_052743555.1). Lineage (NCBI taxonomy): Bacteria > Pseudomonadati > Thermodesulfobacteriota > Syntrophobacteria > Syntrophobacterales > Syntrophobacteraceae > Desulfosoma > Desulfosoma sp. Next base: position 138,121 of record NZ_JBRAHS010000007.1, on the reverse strand, counting down.
GACTCCTCCCGCCACAAGACCGATCCACATTGCCGCCATAGGGCTTACGAATCCGGCTGCCGGGGTCACGGCCACCAATCCGGCCACGGCTCCAGAAGCCGCTCCCAACATTGTGGGCTTTCCGATCTTGATCCATTCCACCGTGACCCAGGCCACCGCCGCGGCTCCTGCGACGACCTGAGTATTGAAAAAGGCCAGGGTCGCCACCATGCCCGCCGCCAATGCGCTTCCGGCATTGAATCCAAACCATCCGAACCACAAAAGCCCAGCCCCCAACACTGTCAAGGGCAGATTATGGGGCTAAAAGGGTTCCTTGCGGTACCCACGCCGCTTGCCCACCACGAGCGCGCAGGCCAAGGCGGCAGCCCCCGAATTGATGTGAATGACTGTTCCGCCGGCAAAATCCAACGCGCCCAACTTTCCCAACCATCCACCGCCCCACACCCAGTGGCATACGGGAAAATACACCAGAAGTGTCCACAGGACGGTGAAGAGCAAAAAGCCCGAAAACTTCATGCGTTCTGCAAAGGCTCCCGTGATGAGGGCCGGCGTGATGATGGCAAACATGAGCTGAAATGCCGAAAAGAGCAGGTGCGGAATGGTGGCGGCATATAGCCCGGGATCCAATCCAACTGATCGCAGCAAAGCCCAGTCCAATCCCCCGATAAGCCCCCACCGGTCTGGCCCGAAAGCCAAGCTATAACCACAGACCACCCAGAGAATGGAAACAACCCCAAGACAGATGAAGCTCTGCAACATAGTGGCCAAAACATTTTTGGAACGAACAAGACCTCCGTAAAAGAGGGCCAGGCCCGGAGTCATGAGCATTACCAGAGCGCAGGCCAAAAGCACGAATGCCGTATCGCCGCTGTCCATCTTTGCCTTTCTCCTTTTCCGTGCGTGTGTGCCCTAAGGATCTCCTTCCACCCGTGTTCAGATCCCTTTTCTTCTGGCAAGGTTTAGGCCACATTCCCAAAGACCTTGCCGGTAAAGGGTTTCAGTCCGCCTTCTCGCCCGACAAAAGGAGTCAAAAGGATGTTTGTGGCCACAAATTTGTTTAGCCATCGCCGGCGATGTTTAGGCTTGCCAAAGGCTTAGAGCAAAAAAGCAAGGCTTTCATGCCCCTGCAGTGCAGAACAAAATTGTGCCCGGATCTTGACCGGGTTATGATTTCGTTGCTTTCGGCGTCGGCAGAAAGAATCGGGGCACGAAGCGGGAACGGCAAGATGCGGTTTGCACGGAAAGAGGCCTTTGTGGGGCCGAGGAGCGAATCATGAAAGCGTGCGCGGCACTGATCATCTTATTTTTGGTTCTTGGCCTCCCGATGGACACCGTCAAGGCGCAGGGTTCCCTATCCTCGCTTCGGTGCGGCTCCCGGCTCGTTCTGATCGGAGAAACCAAAGGGGACGTGGCCGTCAAGTGCGGTCCTCCTTTGTATCAACAGCATGTGGGCGAAAAGATCGTTCGCACCCGTTACGGCTACGACAAGATGGTGGTGGAAGAATGGGTTTACAACTTCGGCCCCACCGATTTCGTGCATACCCTGCGCTTTGAAGGCGGGCGTTTGGCGGAAATTCATCGAGGCGAGCGCGGGCACTGACAGCCCGACCGCAAATCGGCTTCTCAAGTCCTTGGGGTTTGATCGACAGATTTCGGCTGACCGCGTTTCGCCAGGACGCCCTTAAGCTCTTCTCAAATGTTCGGACCGCAAGGCCAAGGTCTTTCATGAGAGAATCCCGTGGACTCTTAGAACCAACTGGTTTTTCCAAGTAAATCGAGGAAAAAGAGGAGAAGACGTGTGAGGAGACAGGGGTGGAAATCTTTCGCGTCGTGGTCGCCGCCTTGATCTTTGTTCCGGCGTGGGCTGGTCAAGCCTACGCCTCCAACCACTATCTCCTTTTTCTTGGAATGGCCTACCTCTTCGTGGGCTTTGTGGATCTGGTCCACACCCTTGTCTATAAGGGCATGGGCGTGTTTCATCACATCACGGCCAACGAACCGTCGCAACTTTGGATTCTGGCACGTTACTTGGAGAGCCTTTCTTTCCTGGCAGCCCCGTCCTATGCCCGGCGCAAAGCCCCGGCCGGTCTCTTGTTTTCCGGGTACACACTGATTACCCTACCTGCTGTTGTTTTGATCCTGGCTTGGAGGACTTTTCCTGATTGTTTTCTGGAAGGGAAGGGACTCACAGGGTTTAAAGTTATCAGCGAATATGTGTGATCTGCGGCATCTTCGTCGCGGCGGGCGTTCGACTTTACACAATTCGAGAGATTTTCGAGCCCAAGGTCCTTGGACTGCTCTGGGCCGCTTTGGCTGCAACCGTGATGGCTGAACTGGCTTTCACCCTCTACGTGAACCTTTACGGTCTGTCCAACATGATGGGCCACCTGTTCAAATTCGTATCCTTTTGGTTCATCTTCGAAGCCCTGGTTCGAACGACCATCCAAGAGCCTTGCGCCGTCCTCTCTCGCCAAATGAAACCTAACGAACAACATCTTTCCGAAAAAAAGGACACACTCGAGACGGCCCTCAAGGAAATCAGAACCCTGCGGGGTCTGCCTCCCATCTGTTCTTATTGCAAAAGGATTCGGGACGATCACGGGACCTGGCACGGCTTATAAGCTTATCTTCGATCCCACACAGAAGCCAGGCTTTCCCATGGCATCTGTCCGGATTGTCTTAGAAAACACTACCCCTAGCCGACGGACCAGGTCCTGGTGATGTGTAATACCCCCTATCCATCAAGACCAAAATTCGTGTGATTGGTAACGCACCGCTGTTCTCTTGTCTCTTGGTGGCAAGAACAAAGGATCGCGCCCTCTGAGCCTTTAGCGGGGCGGTTTCCTCAGGAAAAAGCCACAGCCCCACCGCGTTCTTCATGGCGACTGAGCAGCGTGCTCATAGCGGGACTCAACCGAAGAGACGTATCCCAGCTCGTGGTGTGACCGCTCGGTGTTATACGCCTGGATCCCGGTTTCAATGATCGCCTGTGCCTCAGCGAAAGACGAAAACAGGGGCAACCAGAAACACTCCTCTTTAAGCGTTCTCGTGAACCGTTCGATCCCCCCGTTTTGTTGCGGACTGTAAGGGCTGAGGGACTCTGGGCACAGACCCTAGCGGCGGACAAGTTTAAGTGGTGGACTATGGCACATCTAAACATTCGGCAACTTCGCGTAAACTGACTTTATAGCCCTCTGCCTCAAGTTCCATTTTTACTCGAAAAACAAGCTCTCTCCCTCGCTGAGAATACGCTCGGCTTTTTTTAAAACATCGATCTGCAGCCCCCGTTCACCGATCTTTTTCTGATGCTGCTTGAGCTCTTTTTGGTCGATGGCTTCTATGGATTTGGGATGAGCTTTGAGACCCTCCGTGGCGCAGGTGATCAATGTCTCCATCCATTGCTCGATCTCGCTCTGCTTGAGATCGTGTTCGCGGGCCGCATCCACGATGGTTTTTTGCCCCTGAAGGACCTTCAACAAGAGGTCCCTCTTACGATTGGCCGGCCACCTTTTTCTACGAACTGGCTTCACCGGTTTACCTTCCATCTTACACCCCCCTTCTCTGTCCAAACCTACCCCTTCTTGTTGGCCCAGTCCCGTTTGGGGTCACTATACAACTTCCTACCGGGGGTTGCGGAATACCTTCGAGAGGCGGCACGCCCTGAGCTCTATATCAAGACGGCCATTGTCATCATGGGCGCCGGCTTTGGGTTGAAGGCTGCCGAATCTTTGAGTCTCGCCAGCAACATCATGTTTCGAGGCTTTTGTGCCATCGTGGAAGCCTACCTCATCTATTGGGCTTTGACTTATTTCATCGCGCGTCGCTACTTTAGGTTTAGCCGGGAATGGTCTGCCCTTCTGGCATCCGGCATCTCCATCTGCTGAGTATCTGCAGCCATCGCCACCGGCGAAGCCATCAATGCCCATCCGATGGTTCCGATTATGGTTTCCTCCCTCACCGTCATCTTCATTGCCGTGGAAATAGTCATCCTGCCCTTTATCGCGCAAGCGTTTCTCTATCATGACCCTCTGGTGGCCGGGGCGTGGATGGGCCTTGCCGTCAAATCGAACGGCGGCGCAGCGGCCAGCGGCGCCATCACCGACGCCCTGATTCGAGCCAAAGCGCTCAATGCCCAGGGCATCAAATTCGTCGAGGGCTGGATCACCATGACCACCACCACGGTGAAAATGTTTATGGATATCTTCATCGGCATTTGGGCCTTTATTTTGGCGGTCCTCTGGTGCAGCAAAATCGAATGCAAGGCCGGCCAAAAGGTCCGCGCCATCGAAATCTGGCATCGTCTTCCCACGTTTGTCTGGGATACGCGGGAACGTTCTTTCTTCTTCTGCTTCTGTGCTGGCCCGCGTCCCGCACGGCAGGGGTCGTCAAGGCCAAGGTGGCCGATCTGAACAAAGACGTGGCCGCCATCACAACGCAAATCGCGGCCACGGCCGACGATGCCGAAACATCCGCCTTGCAGCAGCGGCTCTCCCAGCTCAAGATCCAGATTGCGGAGCTGCAGGCCACGGCTGAGGGCCCTGAAAAAACCCTCAAGGCTGCCAAAGCTTTTACCGCCGAGGGAGACGTTTTCCGCGAGCTCTTTTTTGTTCTCACCTTCTTCAGCATGGGGTTGGTCTCCAATTTCAAGAACCTCAGACAGGAAGGCAGTGGCAAGCTGGCCGCCGTGTACGTGATCTGCCTATTCGATTTTGTCATTTGGATCGGACCGGCCATCTCTTGGCTGTTCTTCCACGGGGTTCTGCCACCCGTGTTGCCGGCCGAGTCAAGCTCGGGGTGAGACAAGCAATTGCCGAGGAGGAGCTATCTTCATGAGCTCACAAAACGAACCGAACATTTCTGAGGAAATAAAAAAATGGAGTATGAGCCGCTGCTGCCGGTGAAAAAGAAGCTTATCGCTTGGAGTCTTCTTCTCGGGGTGGGGCTCATCGGAGTGCTGTACGGTGCCAGCCAGTTCTTTTTCCCGGGAGGGCACTGATCTTCCGGCCTAAAAAACGCCCTTTCATAACGGACCCGGACCGCCCACGGTCCGGGTTTTTGCTTTTGCATTCTGCCCATGAGCATCTTGACGATCCAACGAGGGGCCCTGTGTAAGGCATCCGCCCTGTCTGCCGCGAACCCACACTAGGGATGGCTCATGATGCGCCTTTTTTGGAGCAGCTTCTCAACGGCATGGCCATCGGATCCATTTATGCACTGGTGACGCTGGAGCTCGCTTTCGCTTATGGCACTTTGCGCATTCTCCCCGTCGCCCACGCGGATGCCCCTGACGGTCGGAGCCTTGGGTATCGGAGGGATTCCTCGCGAACGCTTTTTTCAGGTTCCCTTGAAAAACATGACCTATCTTTGGCTCTGCCTTGCGTTTCTTGCTCTGGTGCTGGTGGTATGCCGGTGGCTTACACGAAGCTGGCCGGCCTAGCCTGTTTCGCCCTTCGAGAAGACGAAACGGCGGCCTCCAGCATGGGCATTTCCCCCGTGCGATTCAAGCTGTTCGCGCTCGTGCTTCGCCGAGCAGGAAGCACGGAGGGCACTGAGGTCCAAAAGCCATGGCGCCACCAAGAACTTCAATGGTCTGACCGGTGTCATTCAAGGCTTTACCCCGGTCGGAGAAGTCGTCAAGGATTTCCAGGTTCAGATTGTCAAAGACGGCGCCTTTCGCTACTTTGGTATGGTCAAAGACCCTGCCGTCATCACGCCTTAAGGTGTGAAGGGCTCTCCATCAGAGAAAGGCTTTTTCGAGGTCCGTGATCAAAGGGGCCGCGGGCCTTGAGGTCCCTCATCATGGGCAGCCAAAGGGGCTGACCCTTCGAAACCAGGGGTCGGCATCCACTCTTGACACGACCACCTCGTGCAAAGGGCATCCAGGAGAGCGGCCTCTCGAATCCAGCCTCTCAAAACTCCAGCGCGCGGCCTTCAAGGGCCGTTGAAAGAGCCGCCACCTTTAAGAGGCTCAAAGCGCCGAGGGAGGACACGAAGATGAATCTCACCCCAAAAGAAAAACTCCTCAAGGAACTCCGCATCGGCTGCGCAAAACCCCGCCCGGTGCGAGCCCCTCGAGGCGCCACCCTGCACTGCAAGGGCTGGCACCAGGAAGCGGCTTTGCGCATGCTGTGCAACAATCTGGATCCGGAAACGGGCGAAAAACCCGACGAACTCATTGTTTATGGAGGCACCGGTAAGGCGGCGCGAAACTGGGCCAGCTTTGATGCGCTCGTGCAGTCCCTTCTGCACCTGGAAAACGATGAAACCCTTTTGGTGCAATCGGGAAAGCCCGTAGGTGTGGTCAGGACCTATCCCACGGCCCCGCGCGTGCTTATCGCCAACGCCAACCTTGTGCCCGCATGGGCCAACTGGGACTATTTTCATGAGCTGGAAGCCAAGGGACTCATCATGTTCGGTCAAATGACGGCCGGTTCCTGGATCTACATCGGCACGCAGGGCATTTTACAAGGAACCTATGAAACCTTTGCCGCCTTGGCGGAAAAGCATTTTGGGGGTTCCTTGGCCGGAAAGATCACCGTGACCGGAGGCTTGGGCGGCATGGGAGGCGCACAACCGCTGGCCGTCACCATGAACGAAGGCGTGGCCATCTGCGTGGAAGTGGATCAACATAGGATTCAACGACGCCTGGACACGCGATACCCGGACGTCATGGTGGAGGACCTGGACCAAGCCATGGCCATGGCTCGGGAAGCGGCCGCGGCCTCAAAACCCCTTTCCATCGGTTTGTTGGGCAACTGTGCCGAGGTGCTGCCCACAATGGTGGCCGTGGGGTTTGTTCCCGATGTGGTCACGGACCAAACCAGTGCCCATGACGAATTGAACGGATATGTCCCGGCGGGCATTCCCTACGATGAGGCCTTGGCCCTGCGAAAGAAGGACCCCAAGCGCTACATCGACATGGCCATGGATTCCATGGCCGTCCATTGTCGGGCCATTCTGGACATGAGGCAAAGAGGGGCCGTCGCCTTTGATTACGGGAACAATTTGCGAGGCCAGGCCCTGAAGCGAGGGGTACATAACGCCTTTGATTTTCCCGGATTCGTGCCCGCCTACATTCGGCCGCTTTTCTGTGAGGGAGAAGGGCCTTTTCGATGGGTGGCCTTGTCCGGAGACCCGCAGGATATCGTCGTCACCGACCAGGCGCTCATGGAAGCCTTTCCGGAGAAGACACGCATGGTCCGCTGGTTGCAAATGGCTGAGGCGCGAGTGGCGCACATGGGCTTGCCGGCGCGCATCTGCTGGCTCGGCTACGGTGAACGGGACAAGGCGGGCAAAATCTTTAACGATCTGGTGCGCCAAGGCGCCGTCAAAGCCCCCATTGTTATTGGGCGCGATCATCTGGACTGCGGCTCCGTGGGCTCCCCGAACCGGGAAACGGAAGCCATGCGAGACGGTTCCGACGCCATCGCCGACTGGCCCGTGCTCAATGCCTTGGTGAACACGGCGTCAGGAGCCAGTTGGGTAAGCTCTCATCACGGAGGGGGCGTGGGCATCGGTTACGCGCTGCATGCAGGCCAAGTCACCGTGGCCGACGGGACGGACGAAGGAGAAGTTCGAGTCACCACAGTGCTGCGCAATGACCCGGCCACCGGCATTATCCGCCACGCCGATGCCGGCTACGAACGCGCGATCCAGGTGGCTCGGGAACGCGGTGTCAAAATCCCCATGGTGCCACCTCAGGAGGAAGGCCACCCATGAGCCCATGGATCGAATGTGTGCCCAATTTCAGTGAAGGGCGCCGCCCCGACGTCATCGAAGCTATTGTGGCCCCGTTCCGGTCCAAGCGTGGTTGCGCCCTGTTGGACTACCGAGCGGACGCTGATCACAACCGGCTGGTGGTGAGCTTGGCCGGAGCTCCGGAACCCATTCAGGAGGCTCTTCTGGAAGCGGCCAAAGAGGCGGTGGCGCACATTGACATGAACCAGCACCAGGGTGCGCATCCTCGTATCGGGGCCGTGGATGTCATCCCCTTTGTCCCCTTGCGCCACATGAGCATGGATGAATGTGGGGCTTTGGCCCGTGCGTTCGGCAAACGCTTTCATGAGGAAACGGGAATTCCTGTCTACTTTTACGAAGAAGCCGCCCTGCGTCCGGAGCGCACGCCTCGAAGTCATTCGTCAAGGCCAGTACGAAGGTTTGAAGGCGGACATTTCGAAACCCGAAAGGCACCCCGACGTGGGCGAACCCCGACTGCATGCCACGGCCGGTGCCACCGTCATCGGAGCTCGAAAGTTCCTCGTGGCCTTCAACGTGAACCTCGGCACGTCCGATGTGCGCATCGCCAAGGAAATCGCCAAGGTCGTGCGCGCCTTCAGTGGAGGACTGTGCCACGTCAAGGGGATCGGACTGGCTCTGAAAGACCGAGGCTTGGTGCAGGTGAGCCTCAACGTGGTGGATTACGAAAAGAACGCCCTCTACCGTGTCACCGAGCTGATACGCACGGAAGCCAAGCGCTGGGGCGTGCCCGTGGTGGAAACCGAAGTCTATGGCATGGTGCCGGCCGCCGCCCTTCTGGAAAGTGCCGCGTATTATCTACAGATCGTAGGTTTTTCACCCGACCAAATCATCGAACTCAAGATGCTGGAGATGCTTGACAACAACCCATGATCACCAAACTCTTTCGAAACGCCGCCATCTTCACCCCTGTGGATTCCGGCACCCCCAAGGCCGGTCCGCTTCAAGGTGATGTTCGGGTCCTGGACCGAGGCGCCCTGCTGTGCCGAAATGGGCTTTTGGAAGCCGTGGGCCCGGAAGACCAGGTCCTGCAGAGGCTTGCCGCAACGGCCCTGGACGTGGACCACGAAATCGACCTCGGCGGGCGATGCGTCATCCCTGGATTCGTGGATCCCCACACGCACCTGTGTTTTATGATGCCTCGGGAGCAGGAATTTTCGCTGCGCCTTCAAGGCGTGGAGTACCTGGAGATTTTACGTCGAGGCGGCGGCATTCTTTCCACCGTGCGCTCGGTTCGGCAAGCCGAGGAGTCGGCCCTCTACGAAGCCACTCATCGAAGGGCGATGAGCGCCCTGAGGCCGGGCACCACCACGGTGGAAATCAAGAGCGGCTATGGGCTGGATACGGCCACGGAACTGAAAATGCTTCGGGTCATTGCGCGCCTCGCCCGAGAAACCCCGCTCGATGTGGTCCCCACCCTCATGGGCGCTCACGCCGTGCCGGAAGAATACCGGGATCGAAGTGACGCCTATGTGGACCGGCTCATCCAAGAGATGCTCCCTGCCGTCGTGGCTCAAGGGATTGCCCGGTTTTGTGATGTCTTTTGTGAAAAGGGGGTTTTTTCGGTGGAACAGAGCCGGCGCATTCTCAAAGCCGCCCAAGCCCAAGGGCTTGGAGCGAAGATCCATGCCGACGAAGTCCATGATCTGGGCGGAGCGGCCCTGGCGGCGGAAATCCGCGCCGTTTCCGCGGAACATCTCCTGGCGGCCCGAAAAGAAAACCTTCGTGCCATGGCCCAGGCGGGAACCATTGCGGTGGTGCTTCCGGCAACGGCCTATTGCCTGCGCAAACCCTTCGCCCCGGTGCGCACCATGATCGATCTTGGGGTTCCCGTGGCTCTGGCCACCGATACCAACCCAGGATCGTCTTACACGGAATCCATGCCGTTCGTCTTCGGATTAGCGGTCTTCATGATGGGCCTTTCCGTGGAAGAAGCCCTGGTGGCGGCCACACTGAACGCCGCCTATGCGGTAGGAGCCGCGGCGCGTGTCGGCGGCTTGGATGTGGGCAAACAGGCGGATTTTGCGGTCCTCGATGGAGAAACCCCTGCTGTCATCGCCTACCATGCAGGGGTCAACCCGGTTGCTCAGGTCTACAAGAAAGGCGAACAATACGCGCCTTGGACAGGATGAAATGACATGCCCAAAGATCTCAGCCAATTGACCGTTCATGGATTCCTTGAAGAACTGGCCTCGGCCCAGCCAGTTCCCGGCGGCGGCACCGTGGCCGCCCTGGCCGGAGCGCTGGCTACGGCCCTCACAACTATGGTGGCCCGTCTCGCCCTGGCCAAAGAGAAGTTTCAGGACCGTTTTGCGCTCATGGCGTCCATCGAAGACCGTGGGCAACAACGCCTTTTGACCCTTCAGCCCCTGCTTCAGCAAGACACGGACGCCTATTAAGCTGTGGTGGAAAGTCTTCGACTGCCCAAGAGCACGGACGAAGAAAAAGCGCACCGCACCACAACCATCCAAGAAGCCCTTCGGCAAGCGGCTTCAGTGCCCCTGAAGACTCTGGCCGCCTTGGACGAGCTCATGGACGACGCGGCTCAGACCCTGCGCTCGGGCAATCCCAACGCGGCCAGCGACGCCGGAGCCGCCGTTCAGCTGATTCGAGCCGCAGCCTGCATTGCGGCCTACAATGTGTGGATCAACCTGCAATCCGTGCGAGACAAAACTTTTCGCAGCGACGCTGAAAAAAAGGTTCGAGTGGCTTTGGAGCGCATCGAATCGTGCGCCGCTCGTTCCCATGAAGCATTGCAGAGGGCTCTAGTCCACAACCTGTGAAAGGATCTACTGGGAGCGTGTTCGAGAACACGTTCCGCAGGAGCGCCGCAAGCCGCGACGCCGGATCGCGCCTTGCGGCGCTCCTACAGAGTGCAATCAAAACGGCTGCCAAAAGCCATTCTTGGAGAGGGTCCTGGATTCGCGGCCTAGGGTACCCGCACCAGCCGAGAAACCCTTGGGCCCAATAGCCGAAGGATCAGTGAATCAAGCGCTTTTTCATGGCATAGACGGCCAGGACGGTAAATATCGCCGAAAAGGCCACTAGGTAGACGACGCTGATTCCCAAAGACGATTCCGCGGCTCCGATCTGCGCTCTGCGGCACAGCTCCACCAGGTGATACAGAGGGAAAGCCCGAGCGGCGTAGGCGGCCCAGGAAGGCAGGGATGAAACGGGGAAAAAGGTTCCGGAAAAGAGAAACATGGGCGTGATGAAGAGAAACACCGGCAGATTGAACATCTCGATGTGCGGCGTAATGCCGGTCATCCACAGCCCTATGGCACCAAAGGCCAGTCCGCCGATAAAGGCCGTCGGCACAAGGGTCAACACGGACCAGGGATGCACAAAGCCCAAAATCGCCAAAACGCCGCTCATCAGCATAGCCGCGACCACCGATTTGGTGGCGCTCCAGACAATTTCTCCAATCATGATTTCTTCCAGGCTGAGCGGCGTGGCCAGCATGCCGTCAAAGGTTTTTTGGTAATACATGCGCACAAAGGAAGCGTAGGTGGTTTCAAAGAAAGCATTGTTCATAATGGCCGTAGCCACCAAGCCCGGCGCAATAAAGGTCACATAATCAAAGTGTTTGCCTCCATGGGCGACGTCTCCGATAAAACCGCTGAGTCCCAACCCGAAGGCCGCCACGAAAAAGAGCGGCTCCAGAAGCGGCGTTAGAAAACTCACTTTCCAAATGCGCCGATACGTCCAAAGGTTGCGCCTCCAGACCTTAATGAACCGCCAGGACACGGCGCCCATACCGTTCATTCGCGAAGCTCCCGGCCCGTCAACCGCAAGAAGACATCCTCCAGGGTGCTTCGACGCCATGTGCACTTTCGAACACAGAACCGTGTACGAACCACGTCGAGAAGGCTGGATCCTTCCGAAACATAGAGCAGAAGGCGATCCCCCAGGTCGTCGTGTTCCAGGCGATTTTCTCGAACGTATCGGCGCAGCGCCTCGTCCGGGTCTTCAATTTCCACCACATCGGCTCCGGCATATCGCGTCACAAGGACTTCCGGCGCCCCTTCCACCAAAATTTTTCCATGATCCATGATCACCAAACGATCGCATAACCGAGCCGCTTCTTCCATGTAGTGGGTGGTAAGGACCACCGTGAGGCCGTCGGCTTTGAGCAATTCCAGCTTTTGCCAGAGCAGATGCCGGCTTTGGGGATCCAGGCCCGTGGTGGGCTCATCCAGAATGAGCAGTTCCGGACGGTTGATCAGGGCTCGAGCCAAAATGAGGCGGCGCATCATGCCCCCGGAAAGATCCGCCACTCTGGAAGACCTCTTGTGGCTCAAGGAGAAAAATTCTAGAAGTTCCGAAGTCCGCACCGTGGCTTCCTTGAACGGAATGCCGAAATAGCCGGCGAAGATCCACAGATTTTCCTCCACCGTGAGGTCTGGGTCCAGGGTGTTTTCCTGGTGGCACACCCCGACGCGCCCTTTGATCGAGCGCCAATGGGTTCGAACATCCATGCCGAAGACGCGAATCCGGCCGAAGGTAGGCGGAGAAAAACCGTAGAGAGCCCGAATAGTGGTACTCTTGCCCGCCCCGTTCGGGCCGAGCAGACCAAAGAACTCGCCGCGCTGGACGTGAAAGGAAATGCCGTCCACCGCGGTCAGATTCCGAAAGCGCTTCATGAGGCCTTCCACCGCCACTACGGATTCCATGCTGCTCACCATGGCACCGCGACCCACACCAGCCTTTTATCCTCCTGTTCTTCGAAGCGTCCGCCCATCCTGCCAAATGGCGTTCACAGTCCCTTGGATCCTCGGGGGGGCATGACTGGGTTTCAGTCCTTTTCGGCCCCACACGTCTCTCGTTCTGAGCCCACAACGCGTTGCGCGCCCCGGGTGACCCTTCGCGGTCCGTGCGAGCATGTCATCTTGGCTGCAGCACGGCTTGACAGCATTTTGTGCCAGCCCCAAGGGGCATTCTGCGCCGAAGGGCCTTGGGCCCCCATTTCCAGACGCAAGCTGCACCATACTGGGCTTGCGGTCAAGAGGTCCACCATCTTATGCAGCATGTTCGAATCAATGTGAGGGATTTGATGGATCCACAAATACATCCAGAGGGGTCGATGCGCTCGTGGCTTCCGTGGAGTGGCCGATGCGTCCACGGGCTACCGTCAAATATGGGCCTGAGCGGCGAAAAAGACAAGGATCCGTTCGAGGTCGATGCCTCGTTCCGAGAGACAAGGTAACCAGGTGGTTAAAGGCACATGGCGCAGAGGGTGAACAAGGGAATTAATGAAGGCCATCGCTTCAGTTCATCATTGGGCTGAGAGATTTTTCGATCGTCAAAAGCCCGGCCGCCCAAAGGCATCAAGTCAATCACGGCTACGGGAATGCGAGTGAAAAACACTCCACTGCTGTGTTTTCCTCGATGGCCCGGCATCCAACGGCGCAGAGCATGGGGATTCTGATCATGATTTTTCGTTGCCGATGGTTTCTTTGTTGAGGGCTTCCAATCCTTCGATGCGAAGCACTTGATCAATATCCAGCAAGGTTGTCAGCGTTTTTTTGACTGGAGCCATTCCAAGGATCCAACGCACGTCCACGTTCATGCCAAATTGCGGCGGTTCATCGATGTCCTCTCCTCGAATATGCTGCACCTCACTCACCGCGTCCACCAAGAGGCCGAAAAGCATAGGAGCGGTGGTGCCCAGAACCTCCACCACGATGATGCACGTTTCTTGGGAGCATTCCGCTTCGGGCAACATGAAACGCCTGCGCAAATCGACCACGGGAATCACTTTTCCACGTAGGTTCATCATTCCTCTGACATGCGCCGGCGTTCCGGGAACAGGTGTCATGGGCAAAAGTCTGACGATTTCCTGAATCCGCTCAATCGGAATGCCGTATTGTATGGCGTTGAGGGAGAATAAGAGGTATTTCCCTGTGCGCTGTTGAATCCGCAACCGTTGTTCCTCGGCCAGCTTCTGTGCTGTGATATCCAAAATGACCCCGATGACGCTGTCAATCTTTCCTTCGGCGTCGCAGACAATTTGTCCCCACTCCTGAATCCACAGGGTCTGACCGGATTTTGTCACCACCCGGTACTGCCTCGTGTAGGTCTTGTCTCCCTTGAGCCCTGACATAAAGGCTTTTTTTGCCGCGTCTCTGTCATCGGAATGCATAATGTCCAGCCATCGGAGCCTGCGGCTATTGAAATCGTGCCTGGAGTACCCAGTAAGGATCTCGATCTGGTCCCCGAAAAACTCTACAGAGCCATCCGCATAGCCCTTGTAAGCGGCATTTTGGACGACCGCCCCCGGTACCTGGTCACAAGAGGGTGCGCATTCCGACACGGTCTTCGGCCTCCATGAAGCACTCGGCTTAAGAGGAATGGAAGTTCAACAACCTACATCTATTTTATCGACCTTTGCTTCGTCAAACTTGAGGAAAATTTTAAAAAATGTTTTCGCTTCAAAGGAAGCTTTTCGGGAATACGATGTCGGATGGATCCTGGAAAGGGTGGTGGCCGCACGTTACGAGATTCTTGATGCGGCATTTCCGTGGGCTTTGGCTGGCGGGCGACCCGGGGATCGAACCCGGGACCTTTGGTTCCGGAGACCAACGCTCTCTCCACTGAGCTAGTCGCCCGCTGTGGGAGTCTGCCTAAGACAGGCGGTTGTTTATCATACGCCCTTGAACCTGTCAACGTCGTCAGGATGCGACTCGAGTACCGGGACACCTTCCCATGGGGCGCCTTTCCTTGGTTCACGTAACAATTCCATGCAACCCGGACCTTTTGATTGGTTTTTCTTCACTCGCCAGGAAGAGGCCCTTGACGGTTCACCCACTCCCAGACACTCGGGCCGTCGCACCAGGAAGAGGCAACCCCTTTGCACTCTCAAAAGGTTATGCTAAGCTCATTGGCCAAAAGGAGTGGGCGCCATGGAAATTCAGGAAGCCATTCGCGCAATTTT